>CAVIGZ010000001.1:0-92713 GCA_963642565.1 Bacteroidaceae bacterium
TCTTCATCAATCAGGGCGACAAGATCACGGTCAACACCACCGACCGCTCCTACGGCCAGAGAGTGTAAGTCCTCCCTTGTCAGGAAATTCAACCGGACGACTCCCCACGGAGCCGCCCGGTTTTTTCTTCGTACCCATATTCCGCACATAAAGAAAAATATTTCTGTTTCTTATGATTTGAAGGAGATTGAGACCGGAGAGCCCTTCGGCAGCCAGATGACCTTCCATCTTCTTGAACTTCCGAGGATCATGCGCTACGCCGAGGAATATGACAGTCCAGTCGCGGGATGGTGCCGGATATTCAGAAATTTCAGTATCTTTGCAAGAACAGCCGCAGCGAAGAGCCCCCGGTTCAGGGAGTTGGAGGGGGGGGGGGCGATGCGCATCCGCGGCCTAAGTGACGAGCAGATAGAAAGTTATTTCAGCGACATGATTTCAAAGGAAGAGTTACAGCCCTATCTTGAGGGCAGCGAGCTGCAGGGCTACCGCAAGGGGCTTCGGGAAAGCAAAGACAAATGGCTGGCCGAAGGAAAAACAGAGGGCAAGACCGAAGTGGCCAAGGCTTTGCTGGGCATCGGGATGCCCGTCGAGCAGATCGCAAGCGTCACGGGACTGACGGCCGAAACTGTAGAGGGTCTCAGGTAAAAACCTCCTGCCGAGGAGATTCAAGAATCAACCTCAATAGAAGAATCAAGAAGGGCGGCTGCCGGTGTTGCAGTCGCCCTTCTTTTCACCTTTCCAAAAACGAATATCCTGAATATTTTCGTTTTTGGGAAAATGTTTTTACATTTGGCGTTGACGGTACCGAAACCGGCTACGGCAATCGTATTCCCCTATGGATGTTCGGGTTGCTATATTGAAATCTGGAGGGAGGCGCAGTCACCTTCCGCAATTTAGTTGAAAGGCGGTTCGGCCCGTGTCCCAAATCTTGGGAAAGTGGAATTTTATCCATAAATTGCGTTGGAAAAATGGAAGCGGCAGTGCAGCCGTTCTATTCTCATATTCTACAATTTCAAAAAAAATCACCCCTTCTTCAAAGGTTTGGGAACAGACCTGCGGATTATTTCAGATTAGCAAAACCGGGATGTCAGCTCTGGAGAAGCGCGCGCTGCCAAGACAGTTGTGAACAGCTTCAGATGGGGACAGCTATGAGGGCGGTGACATCCATCGTCCACCGGACTTACCGAAGCGCCCATTGCCGAATCCGCCGAGGTGTAAACCGTAACATCCAGTAAATTAGCGATTTCCGGATTTCTGCCCTTCCAAACGGCCTGGCACCTTTCTGTAACTTCCTGACAATGAAGAGGTGGAGTGTCACAGGTTGATGCTCAACGATTTATGGATCGGTGCCAGGCCGTTTGGAAGGGCAGAAATCCGGAAAAGATTGTCAGTCAGTAGATAACATTTCACATGCCCTATATGGTTCCTGGGTGAGGGATTCGGAGGAAAATGGGCAAGTCACAGATGGAGCGGCACACCGGCGGTGTGGCGGTGTCGGGCAGGGCGAGGCTGGAGGGGTGCAGAGAAGGGTGCAGGGCGGGGCGAAGCCAGCGGGGACTGATTTCCAAATTTTGCACGTTACCAAAATTTGGAAATCAGTCTCCGCTGACCCGTGAGGCTTCTTTACGAAAAGGGGAACCGGTATCAGTCACCGCTGACTCGCTGGTGCACCTTTCGTGAGTTGAGTCTGTCGAGGCTCGAACCGTAACCGCCCAAATCTCAATAACATGTAAAATCCTGCCGGGTAGATTCGCCCCGGCACCTTTCTGTAACTTCCTAACAATTAATAAGTAAAATGCCACATCTTGACGCTCAGCGGCTTGTGAATCAGTGCTGGGTGAACTTGCCCGGTACCGATTTGTAACTCCCTGACAAGGAAGAGGAGAAGCGCCATGCGCTGATGCTCAGCGACTTGCGAATCCGTGCCGGGCGGTCCGGAAGAGCAGCGAGCTGCAGGGCTACCGCAAGGGGCCCAGCGGCAGCATGGGTGTGATAGAAAGTGGCAGCAACTTTTGCGAGTTGCTGCCACTTCGATGTAATCATGCGTGGTGAAACCGGCGCTATGGTCTTGTCATAGACCCCTTACTCGGTTGCACTCACGAAATATGCATTCAGTACTTCTTCTTTCTGATCGTCAACCTTAGACTTCGAATACTGTCCCCTCTGACCTACAATGGTAATCTTATCGCCTGCGGCGATCTTGAGACCTGCGAATGATTTGTCATTCTTGGCAACCGGAGCTGCAGTCAAGCCATACACATAAACATAGTCATCCGAAGACTCTTCCTTGAGATAGAAATTGCCATACACTTCACTGATGATTTCTTTGACAACACCGGTGAGTCGGTAGTATGGAGAATCGAGATAGGTGCTTGACACTTCCTTGCCAAGGAACTCGCTCACAGTCACATCGGTGGACTTGATGCTTGTCTCAAGATAAGCATTAGTCATTTCCTCTTTCTGATCCTCAATCTTCGCCTTTGAATACTGGGCACGATTGCCTACGACAGTGATGATGTCCCCCTGACGAAGTCCGAGCTTGGAATAATCGGTGATTCCATATATATATACGCGGCCCGTGGCATCCTGAAGATACAGATTGCCATACTTTTCATTGTATATGGACTCGATTTTTCCTGTCAGACGATATAGATTGTCGCCCACTTCCGCTGCGAGGAAACCCGCCACAGTAGCATTCATGACTCCTCCCATCTGAGTGAATTTGTATGTCGCCTCCGTAGAAGATTTCTTGCCATCTTTGTCCGTCGATGTCGAAATGAATTTCACTTCTCCTTTCCTTACCTCCTCGCCGTCGTTCGCACCGACCTTTATGCTGACATAGGCCGTATCGGCGGGATTAGGTTCGATTTTAGTGGCTATCCCCTCGTGTACATTGATTCCGGTGACGGAAATCCAATCCTCATACTCTGTCGGAATGGAGTACTGGAAATTATCTCCTTTGTAGGAAACTTTCACCTCGAACTTGTCGCCATCCTTGTCTGCCGTGGCCGCTTCACTTTCTATGGTCAGAAGCGCTTTCTTGATTTCAAGCACGGTGACATCGGTAAGTTCATGGGTCGTGCCGTAGAGGGTGTACGGGCCGGAAACCGTCACGACATCGCCGACCTCTATGCCAAGAGACCCGAAATCCTTCGTCTTGCCTTCCGCATTGAGAGTTCCGTAGATTGTCAATTCACCCGTGCCATCGTTGAGATACCAATTGCCGTAAGTGGTGTTGTAGATGTTCGTGCATGTTCCTGAAACTATGACGGTCTTGCCCTGCGCCACTTTCCCGTCAAGGATATCCTTCACGCTTACAGGCACTGCGGCAAGCTCTCCCTGACGGACAACCAGGTATTGAGTGTTGCCTCCGCAAGTTATCTTGAGGGTTACTTCGCGGCTTTCACCTGCCGCCGATGTGAATGTAATCGTGCTTTCGCCGGCAGTACCTGTCGTGTCGGACGGTGTAACCCATGTCTCTGAATGCTTCCAATAATCCGTGTCAGGAGAAAGAAGATTCCATCCCTCCGTTGCCGTGATCTTTACGGAAGCCGAGCCTCCGCCAGTCGAAATGGAGAGGAAAGTCTTGTCGAGCTTTATGTTGTCGAACGAATCTGTTCCGGCCTCTTTCCCGCAACTTGCGAAAAGCAGTGAGGAAGCAAGACAGAAAGATAATATATTTCTCATTTTCATGATATTAGTCCTGATGATTAGTTAAACATGTACTTGATTCCGACTGAAGCATACCAGCACTGGCCGATGGCAGTGTAAGGGACGAATGTATTGATGCTGCCGTTGACTTTCTTAGGGGTCGAGAACACTGGGTAACCGTCCGCGTCAGTACTGTCATATGTGAGAATACGCCCCTCATTCAGATCCGGATTCATATACTTGCTCACGCCCCATTTTGAATTGAAGAGATTGGCGAGATTCTTGACATCGATGCTGAGCTGAAGAGTGTTCAGGGACTTGCCGATCTTCACCTTGAAGTCATGCTTGTAGCTGAAATCAAAGCGGTGAACCCACGGGGAGTAAACGCTGTAGGCCTCAGCATATTCGCCCTGATGCTTACTGAGATAACTGCTGTTGTGGACATAGTCCATGAAACGGTCGCGGTCATCCTCTGAAGCGAAACGGAACTCGTTGTTCGCAACCTGCTTGTCGGTAGGGATGTAGATGGCATCATAAGAGTAACCGTCTCCGTTCATGTCGTTGGAGAGCATGTAGGAGTAGTTGTAGCCGCCTCTCCAAGCCTCGTAGATGAGACTGAAATGGTTGCCGCTCTTGTCGTGGTATGAGCCGGATGCGACTACGCGGTCAGGAGTGACATACTGCGAGTTGTGAAGCTTGATGTTGTTCGGGCCTTCCGAGGTCGAAACATAAGTGAACGCGGACTCGGCTGCGGAACCCGGCATGCCGGTAAGTTCCTTCGAGGCAGTGTGAGTGTAGGCCGCCATGAGGCTGAGAGCCTCGACAGGGCGCATGTTCACGGTAATATTCGCCGAATAGCCATAGCCCTTGTTGGTGTTCTCAAGGACAAATGCCTTTGTACCCGACCTGAACCCTTCAGGATAGATAGGACGACTGTCTGCACCATTCCATCTTGCATACCCGTTGACCGGAAGCATCGACCAGTCGGAAATTGTAACGCCGTTCACGGTCTTGTTGAAGATGCCCTCGGCTGTTACTGATAACGGGAAAGATGTCGGGAAACTGTAGTCAACGGCAAGGGATGTCTTCCAAACCTGCGGCATCTTGAACTTAGGATCGACCGCAGAGATTGAGGAAGGGACCGTCCCGTCACCGGCTGTTGTAGGATAGCCGATGGAGGTGAGATAGTCATAGAGAGCCTGTGTGGTCGCCTTACCGTTTGCATCGGTCTTGAGACCACCGGCAAACTGGCTCATGTCGATGTAGGTCTTGCCGCTGTTCTCGACGGATGCTCCGTGGTAGCCGCTGACCTTTGATGTCTGGGTGCTTCCGTTAATCTGCGCCTGATACTGAACCATGCCTGAGTTTGTAGGCATATTCGTGAAGAACACAAGCGGAAGGCGGCCGGAGAAAAGGCCTGTACCGCCACGGAAGACGAGACTCTTGTCCTTAAGGATGTCGTAGGTGAAACCTACCCTCGGAGAGACGGTCACTCCCGCGTCAGGCCATTTGCCCGTGTCGATATGCTGCTCCGCATAGTCATATGACTTAGGGTAGTAGCTCAATGCCTTGATGGCATTATTTGTGGCAAGGTCGGAGTTGTCAAAGAAGAGACCGTCGAAACGGAGGCCATAGGTGAGTTTGAATGCTTCTGTCACATTCCATTCGTCCTGAGCATAGATGCCGACCTTGTGGAACTGCACGCGGGCGGCAGGATTCTTTTCACCGTCATAGCCGTAGGTGAGGCAGACAACTTCAGGAGCCTTGCCGTTGATGAAATCGTCAACGCTCGAGTAGCGGTAATAGCCCGTTCCATTTCTCATGTAGGCATTGTCGGCCATCTGATATTCGTAGCTGAGACCTCCGGTAATCTTGTGGTTTCCGGTGTAGTAAACAAGGTCATCCTTGATATTCGCGATGGTGTTGTGAACGGCATTGTTCCATGTGAACAGTTCATAGCCGAGAGACATATACTGAACATTCTTCCCGGAACCGTCCTGAATGTCTATGAACGGGAACTCTTCGGAATTTGTTCCACGGACATCGTCGAGCTTGGAGAATGTGGCGAGGAACTGGTTTGAAAGGTTGTCGCTGATTTTGCTGTTCAAATCGAGGGAGACAGAATGCACAAGATTGTTAATGGAGTACATCGAATTCGCAAAAGCCATGGAATAAAGGGATGTGCGGCTATATGCCGACCTCGTGCCACCGTCCATTGAAGATGCGTTCGGGCCGTTCCATGCGGTATTGTTCGTGTAGTTGTAGCGCACGGCAAGTTTGTTCCTGTCGTTGATGTTCCAGTCCAGACGGGCGAGGACCTTGAGGTTGCTCTCGTCGGCAGGGAAATCAGTGTAGGAACCGGTATCGTATCCGTACTTGGTCTTCACATGTTCCGCAACACGTTCCATGTCAGCCACTGATGCGTAGGAAAGGTATTTATCGGAATCACCGACACCGTCTTCGGAAGCTCTCCAGCGCACAGCCACGGTAGGTGTCTGCGAGTACTCCGCATTCGCGAAGAAGAAGAGCTTGTTCTTGATGATCGGGCCGCCGAAAGTGAAGCCATAGGTCGTGTTGCGGTCCTTGTCCCTCGCACCGGCGATCTCAACTCCGTTCACGGCGTTGCCGCGCATGTTCTCGTTGCGGTGATAGACGTAGGCCGAACCCTTGAAGGTGTTGGTACCGGACTTGGTGATGGCGTTCACGCCGCCGCCGATGAAGTTGGTCTGGCGCACGTCATAAGGGGAGATCACAACCTGAAGCTCCTCGATGGCATCAATCGAAATAGGATTGCCGCCTCCCGGAAGGTTGGAACTCAAACCGAAGTTGTTGTTGAAGTTCGCACCGTCCACGGTGAAGTTGGCGGTACGGCCGTCAGCTCCGGCGAAACTCATTCCGTTTCCTCCGTAAGGGGAAAGCCTGGTCACGTCGGTGATGCTTCTGCTGACAGTCGGCAGAGCTGAGATCTGGGCGTTGTTGATGTTGGTGGCGGCACCGGTCTTCTCGACAGCGAACTTGGAGTTGGCGGTGGAGATCACAACAGCCTCTGAAAGCATCTGGGTGTCGTCCTTCAGCGAGGCGTTGAGGCTGTAGGCCTCCGCGAGCTGGAGAGTTACATCCGTGTAGGTCACGGTCTGGTAGCCAAGGCAGCTTACCTCAACCGAATAAGGGCCACCGGAACGCATACCGTTGATGGCGTAACGGCCTTCAGCATTGACAACAGCATAGTACTGTGTGCCTGACGGGGTGTGAACCGCTACCACAGCGGCACCTGGAACAGCGGATCCGTTGGCGTCAGTGACCTTACCGTTAAGTGAGGAGGTGGTCACCTGGGCGAACGCCGTGATTCCGACAAGGGCCGCGACTAACGCGGCAAATCCCTTTTTGAGTGATTGAACCATAGATTTGTTAATAAAAATAAGTATTGAACTAATTTTCTACGCACTAACCAAACAACTTGCGAAATTAACACTTTTTCTCCGGTTCAGAAAATTAATTTCAGTTACATTCCTATTACGATTCGGGATTGTAATGTTTTATGTGCGAAAAACAATTTTTCTGTGACCTTTTTGGATATTCCGGAAAAAGTCATACCTTTGCATCCGGAAAATGTGGAGAGATTTGCCTGCTTGCAACCACACTAAAAAATGCTAAAAAAATTTCATATTGTGTTTTTGGTGTCGCTCCACGTATTCCGTAATACGTTGGAGTTTTTTTTTATTGTGCCATCCCGGATGGGAAGCCAACAAGACGAATTAAAGACATAGCTCATCATGAATTACTTATTCACAAGTGAATCAGTCTCCGAGGGGCATCCGGACAAGGTGGCGGATCAGATTTCGGACGCCATCCTGGACGAGTTCCTTCGTCAGGATCCGGAGGCAAAGGTGGCCTGCGAGACATTCTGCTCGACTGGGCTGGTGGTCATCGGCGGCGAGGTCCGCTCCGACGAGGCCTACGTTGACGTTCAGAAAATCGCGCGCGGCGTGATCAACCGCATCGGCTACAACAAGGCCGAGTACATGTTCGACGGCAACTCCTGCGGAGTCCTTTCCGAAATCCACGAACAGAGTCAGGACATAGGCCGCGGCGTGGTCCGCGAGAACCCTGACGACCAGGGGGCCGGCGACCAGGGAATGATGTTCGGCTACGCCTGCCGGGACACCGAGGACTACATGCCGCTGCCGCTCTACCTCTCGCAGACCGCTCTCCAGGCACTGGCGGACATCCGTCACAACACCCCGGAGCGGATGCCTTACCTGAGGCCCGACTCAAAGTCCCAGTTCACCATTGAATATGACGAATCACACCGTCCGGTGCGTGTCCACACGATCGTCATCTCGACCCAGCACGATGACTTCGTGGCGGAGGAACTCGGGAACATTCCCTACTCAGAGGCTGTCCGCCAGTTCGGTCAGGACAGGGTCGATGAGGCGATGCACGACAAGATAGAGGCCGATGTCAGGACCATCCTCCTGCCCAAGCTGAAGGCCGCGCTCAACCCGCAGACAGCCGCCCTGTTCAAGGATGACTTCATCCTGCATGTCAATCCGACCGGGAAGTTCGTGATCGGCGGCCCGGCGGGAGACACCGGCCTGACCGGAAGAAAGATCATCGTGGACACCTACGGCGGCAAGGGCGCTCACGGCGGCGGAGCCTTCTCCGGCAAGGATCCGAGCAAGGTTGACCGCTCGGCGGCATACGCCGCAAGGCACATAGCAAAGAATATGGTCGCGGCCGGCATCGCCCGGGAGATGCTGGTGCAGGTCGCCTACGCCATCGGTGTGGCAAGGCCGGTGAGCGTCTTCGTGGACACCTGCGGAACCGGAATCGCGCCGGATGCCGTGATCGCCCGGAAGATCGAGGAACTCTTCGATCTCCGTCCCGCCGCCATCATCCGCAGGTTCGGGCTCAAGAACCCTATCTACGAGCCGACCGCAGCCTACGGCCACTTCGGCCGCAAGCCGTACACCAGGGCCGTGAAGGTCGGCAAGCCGGGCCGCCAGACCGACAAGATCGTCCAGTTCTTCGCCTGGGAGAAACTCGACTCCGTGGAAAGCATCAGGAAAGCCTTCGGACTCTAATCCACCGGTCATAAGAGAAAGACATCTTCAAATTTTGGTAACGTGCAAAATTTGAAGATGTCTTTTTCTTGGACCGCCTCCGCACAATGTCGCTCCGGCACTCCGGTACTCCGACAAGGCTCAGTGACCGCACGTTCAGCGATCATAAATGCAGGTACTGCCACCAGCGTCATTCTCCGCGGTCGAGCTCGCGGCGGAGATCCTTCTCCTTGATGGTGGCGCGCTTGTCGTAGATCTTCTTGCCTTTGGCGAGGGCGATGACGAGCTTGGCGAGACCGTCGTCGTTGATGAACAGCTTGGTGGCGACGATGGTGAGGCCCTTCTCCTTCACCGCCTGACGCAGATGACGGAGTTCCCTTTTTGTCAGCAACAGCTTGCGGTCACGCATAGGTTCATGCTGCCCCCACGAGCCCCAGAAGTACTGGGCGACATTCATCCCTTTGACAAACAGCTCGCCATCGACAAAGTAGCAGAACGAATCGACCAGCGAGGCCTTGCCCATGCGGATCGACTTTATCTCGGTGCTGACCAAGGAGATTCCCGCCACATAGGTTTCGAGGAACTCGTAGTCGAACGAGGCCCGGCGGTTGCGTATCTCAACTTTATGTTCTTTCTGCTTTGGCATATCACAAATCAACTTTCATCGTCCACAGCCCATCGACATCATTCTCCGGCACACCTCCCGGACGAGGACAATCTTCACCGGCCACAAAGATAATCACTTTTCTTGGTGATGCGGCTAAAATTGATTAAGTTTGTCAATCACAGCCATTCAGAAGCTGTTTAAAAATGATTCCCGAATTTAATTATGCGGAATTTTTGAGACAGTTTTCGGCTTTGGAAGAGGGAGCGTAGCAGTAGCTACGTGACCGATGAGAAAGATGAAAATGGCCGGAAAGGCCGCGTAAGAAAAAAAGAGGAATTATTTTCAAACAGCTTCTCAGGGTGTTCATATTTAAAAATTCAATATTATGGGAAGACGACTTATCCTGGCGGCGACGGCCGTCATAGCGATGTTCCTTGCGGGGGCATGCGCGAAGTACAAGTACGAGACAGTCAAGGGAGACCCTCTGAAAACCAAGATCTACACCCTTGACAACGGGTTGAAGGTGTACATGACCGTCAACCGGGAAACCCCGCGCGCGCAGACCTACATCGCGGTCAAGGTCGGCAGCAAGAATGACCCTAAGGAGACGACCGGACTCGCCCACTACCTTGAGCACCTGATGTTCAAGGGTACGGAAAGCTTCGGGACCTCCGACTACGCTGCCGAAAAGCCGCTGCTCGACTCGATCAAGGCTCTCTTCGAGATCTACCGCACCAAGACCGACCCGCAGGAGCGCAAGGCGATCTACCACCGGATCGACTCCATCAGCTACGAGGCGTCCAAGATCGCCATTCCGAATGAATATGACAAACTGATGTCAGTCATCGGAGCCGACAACACCAACGCCTTCACCTCCAACGACATGACCGTCTATCAGGAGGACATCCCGTCCAACGGGATCGACAACTGGGCGAAGATTGAGGCCGACAGGTTCATGCATCCGGTCATCCGCGGATTCCACACAGAGCTGGAAGCCGTCTATGAGGAAAAGAACATGAGCCTCACGCAGGACAGCCGCAAGGCGATGGAGGCTCTTGACAGGGAACTCTTTCCTCACCACCCTTACGGACTCCAGACCACCCTCGGAACCCAGGAACACCTGAAAAACCCTTCGATCGTCAACATCGAGAACTACCGCGCGAACTTCTACGTCCCCAACAACGTGGCGATCTGCGTCTCCGGAGACATCGATCCGGACACATTCGTAGCCACGATCGAAAAATACTTCGGGGAATGGAAGCCGAACCCTGACATCAAGTATCTTGAATATGAACCCGAGCAGGCCATCACCACTCCGGTCCATAAGGATGTCTATGGACTCGACGCCGAGTTCGTGATGCTCGGATGGAGAGTTCCGGGAGCGAACGACTACCTGAGAAGCGAGGTCGGAGACATCGTAGGCGACATCCTCTACAACGGACAGGCCGGCCTTGGAGACCTCAACCTCATCCAGGCACAGAAGGTCAACGGATTCTACGGATTCAACTACACCCGCCCGGACTACGGCGAATTCATGCTCGTGGGTTATCCTCGTGAGGGACAATCCCTTGACGAAGTGCGCGACCTCCTGCTTGAGCAAGTGGCAAAACTGCGGAGCGGAGACTTCGACGAAAGTCTCATCCAGTCCACCATCAACAACTACAAGCTCTCGAACATGCGCCGGCTTGAGAACAACGAGAGCAGGGCGATGAGTTTTGTGGAGTCATTCATCAACGGCCACGACTGGAAGGATGACGCGCTGCGCCTTAACAGGTTGGAGAAAGTCACCAGGCAGCAGATTGTGGACTGGGCGGACGAGTACCTCGGAGCGGACAGCTATGTGGCTGTTTACAAGCGCATCGGAGAGGACAAGGACATCGAGAGGATCGCCGCTCCGGCCATCACCCCTATCGAAACCAACCGTGACAGGCAGAGCGCGTTCCTGACAGAGATCCAGAACACGGAAGTAACTCCGATCGAGCCCGTGTTCGTGGACTTCTCAAAGGACATGTCAAAGGGCAGCGTGGCTGAAGGCGTCGAGCTTCTCTACAAGAAGAACGAGACCAACGACATCACGACCTTGACCTGCGTGTTCGACCGCGGAACCCAAAGCGACCCGCGCCTCGGTCTCGCGTTCGACTACCTCGGCTACCTCGGAACCCCGACAAGGACAGCCGGGCAGATCAAGAAAGAGCTGTACGGGCTTGCCTGCTCACAGAGGCTTTCCTGCGGCCAGGCCCAGTCGTACATCGGCGTGAGCGGTCTTGACGAGAATGTCGGCAAGGCGATGGACATCGTCGAGGATCTGATCTTCAACGCACAGCCGGACACGGCGATCCTTGCGGAGCTGAAGTCTGACATATTCAAGAACCGCTCTGACAGCAAACTGAACCAGGGGGCCTGCTTCAGCGCCCTTCAAAGGTACATTTTCTACGGACCGGAATTTATCAGGAAGACCACCCTCACCAACGATCAGGTGGCGGCCCTCACGTCAGAGGAACTGCTTAAGGCCGTGAGAGACCTGTACGCGAAAGGCCATGACGTGCTCTACTACGGCCCGTCTGACGAGGCCTCGGCCAGAAAGATGATCGCAGGGCATCACCGGACAGGCGATAACCCGGAGCCTCTGGACAGGATCCACCCTCAGGCAAGGCAGGTGGCCTCCAGCGAGGTCTTCATCGCCCCTTACGACGCGAACCAGTTCTACTACCTGCAATACTCCGACAGGGGCGAGAAGTTCAACGCCGCCAACGACCCGGGCGTGAGGATGTACAACAGCTACTTCGGAAGCGGGATGGGGGCGATCGTCTTCCAGGAGATGCGCGAGGCCAGGGGTCTTGCATATTCAGCGGCGGCCTACCTCACCGACCTTGGCTACAAGGACTGCGACTACATGTTCTACGCCTTCATCGCCTCGCAGAACGACAAGGCCAAAGAGGCCGTGGAAGCTTTCGACAGCATCATCAACGACATGCCCGAGTCGGAAAAAGCCTTCGAGGTCGCCAAGACTTCCTTGCTGACAGGCATCCGCACAAGCAGGACGACAGGCATCGACGTTCTCTACAAGTACCTTGACCTCCAGGACTATGGCCTCACGGAAGATCGCGGGAAAGCCGTGTTCGAGAAGGTTCAGGACATGACGCTCGCCGATGTCAAGGCCTTCCAGGAGAAGTGGATCAAGGACCGCAGGTACGTCTATGGGTTCCTCGGCAAGAAAGCCGGATTCGACATGGACTTCGTCGGCTCGCTCGGACCTGTCACCGAACTCACGCTTGAGGAGATCTTCGGCTACTGAAGAAAGAATGAGCAGGAAAACCCAGAACAGGCTGCGGGAGGCGATCCCCATCCCTCCCCCGGCTCCACTGCCCGAACCGGAGGACATCGACTTCGGGAGCATATTCAATGAATATGCTTCCGGGGCCATTGATCTGATTGTCGTGCTCGGGCCGACCGCCTCCGGGAAGACCCGCTATGCGGTGGACCTGGCGCGCAGGTGCGGCGACGGGGAGATCCTCTCCGCCGACTCCCGGCAGGTCTATCGCGGGATGGACATCGGGACCGGGAAGGATCTGAATGAATATGGCGATGTACCCTACCACCTTATCGACATGGTTCCGGCAGGCACGCGGTTCGACCTCTACCAGTGGCAGCAGGCCTTCGAGTGTGCCTACAAAGACATCCGCGACAGGGGCAAGACCCCGATTCTGTGCGGAGGGACGGGGCTTTACATCCAGGCTGCGACCTGCGGCTACACTCTGCCTCAGGTTCCGCCGGACGAAAAGTTGAGGGAAGAACTCGAACAGTACGGGACCGAGACTCTTCTTGCCCGGCTGAGCGACTACGGACCGCTTCCCGATGAAGGTGTCCTGCAATCCAGACGAAGGATAATCAGGGCTTTGGAAGTGGCGATGTACGAGCGCGAGCATCCGGTGAAAAGGACGGGGTTCATGCCCAAGAACCCGTACTGCATCGGGACTCTCGTCAGCCGTGAGGAAAGGGTCGCAAGGATTGACCGGAGGCTTGACGAGAGGCTCGCCGGAGGGATGGTCGAGGAGGTCAGAGAGTTGCTCGACAGCGGAATCAGAGCCGAAGATCTTGTCTATTACGGACTTGAGTACAAGTTCGTCACGCAGTTCGTTCTCGGGATTCTGACATGGGACGAGATGCGCTCGCTTCTGGCCAACGCAATCCACCAGTTCGCAAAACGCCAGATGACCTGGTTCAGGGGTATGGAGAAGGACGGAATCAGAATCCACTGGACTGAGGTGTAAATTTACACCTCAGTCCAGTGGATCAATCCCCCCAGTCACTGCGTGACAGCCCCGGTGGGGCACGGGGAAAGGATTCCCCGAAACCCCTTCGGTCGCTTCGCACTGCGTGCGCCTTTCATCATTCCTTATTCATTCATATTAAACAATTCAGCAACTGATTAATATTCTTTTTTTATGTTGAAAGTAGCGATTATCATGGGCTCCACGAGTGACTACGATGTCATGTCGGGAGCCGGACAGATTCTTTCGGACTTCGGAATAGAGTTCGAGCAAAGGGTCATCAGCGCCCACAGGACACCGGAACTGATGTTCGAGTACACCAAAGGGCTGAAAAGCCGGGGATTCGGCGTGGTCATCGCCGGGGCCGGAGGTGCGGCGCATCTGGCCGGCGTGGCGGCCGGACTCACGACATTGCCGGTGATCGCCGTGCCGATGCGTACCAAGAGCCTTGGCGGCCTCGATTCCCTTCTGTCAATGGTGCAGATGCCGACAGGAATCCCGGTGGCCACCGTCGCGATTGACGGGGCCAAGAATGCAGCGATCCTTGCGGCAGAGATCCTCGCCCTCCAGGACAACACCGTCTCTGAAAAGCTGGACGCCTACCGCAAGGCTCAGGCTGAAAAAATCTACAATACTACGATCTAAAACGACGCTTCTGTCGATTCGCCTCCGAAACGGCCTCCCAGCACAAGTTTGACTTTGAGCATGGAGGTCTTTTCTTCTTCCGCGCCATTCCCCTCAATCATCTTCTGGAGCAAGTCAAAGGACTTGAGGGCAATCTCGGAGATCGGCTGGATGATGTGAGGCACCACCGGTTTGTTCAGCTCATAGACATCGCTCTCGTCGAAGCACACGAAAGAGAAATCCTTCGGCATGCTGAGGCCAAGCGCGTTCAATGCGTTGAATCCGTACATGGCGATTCTCTTCGTAGGAAGGATGAAGGCCTCTGTCCCACGTTTCACGGCATCGCGGAACACCTCTATGACATTCTTTTTTGCGACCTCGGTCTCATATTCAATCTTGTGGATTCTGATGTCGTCCTTCAAGCCGGCCTCCTCCATCGCCAAGGCGTAGCCGGACTCCCTGTCGATCAGACTGGTCACGCCGGACTTGTAGGAGATCATCTCGATCTTGCCGAAACCCTGATGGAGCAGGTATTTTGTAGCCATCTTTCCCGCATCCACATTATCGACAAGAACACGTCCGAATTCATCGCCAGGCATATTCCTGTCAATCAACACGGTAGGTATGCCGATGCTGATGGCTCTCGCCAAAGCGGCCTCGGCGCCGAGACAAGGAGCCACGATGAGGCCTTCCACATTGTAGCCCACCATAGTCTCGACCAGATGAGCCAGCTTCTGCGGATTTTCCTCAGAACTTGCGAAGATCACCGTGACCCCGTCCTTGTAGGCGATGTTCTCGATGTTCCTGCAGATCTCCGCGAAGAACGGGTTGGCGATGTCCGAGACAATCACCGCAATCGAGTGCGATCTTCCGCTTCGGAGCGAGGCGGCGGCGTTGTTTCGTCTGTAGCCAAGCCTCTTGGCTACCTGAAGAACCCTTTCCGCAGTGTCTGGATTGACAGGGCAGTCCAGTCTGCCGTCCTTCCCCATTTTCGCGTTCATCACGAAAGAAACAAGGGTGACAGACACCCCTGCTTCTCTCGCCACATCTCTAATGGTTACTTTTTTCATTCGTTTTATATTCTTTTGCAAGTCAGCTCACGCTATCCATGAATCATGACGATCAGTCCAGCCATCACAATCGAAACCATGCTCATGAGTTTGATCAGGATGTTCAACGATGGGCCGGAGGTGTCCTTGAAAGGATCACCGACTGTGTCACCGACAACGGTAGCATGATGATTTACGGAGTTTTTCCCTCCACAATGGCCATCCTCGACGTATTTCTTGGCATTGTCCCAGGCTCCGCCCGAGTTGGCGAGGAAAATCGCAAGGATGAATCCCGCACCAAGACCGCCGATAAGAAGGCCCATGACACCTGCCTCTCCAAGAATGATGCCGACAACGACAGGAACAATGATGGCCGTGAGCGCAGGGGCGATCATCTCATGCTGCGCCGCTCTTGTGGAAATCTCCACGCAGCGCTTGTAATCAGGGCGTTGTTTGCCTTCAAGGATGCCTTTGATCTCCTTGAACTGACGGCGGACCTCCACCACCATTTTCTGTGCGGCGCGTCCCACGGCGTTCATCGTCATTCCGCAGAAGAGGAATGCCATCATGGCACCGATGAAGACTCCGGCAAGAACCCGCGGATTCATCAGGTTCACCTGATAATACTCCACGATCTGAGGGATCGTCGCCTCCGCCACATTGACAGCCTTGTCCCCGATCTGGAGCAGCAGCACGCCGGCATGCTGAAGACCGATCTTGATCTCCTCGATGTAAGACGCAAGGAGGGCGAGGGCCGTGAGGGCGGCGGAGCCTATCGCGAATCCCTTGCCGGTGGCGGCGGTGGTGTTGCCAAGCGCGTCAAGGGTGTCGGTGCGGCGGCGTACCTCAGGATCCAGCTCGCTCATCTGGGCGTTGCCGCCGGCGTTGTCGGCGATAGGACCGTAGGCATCTGTCGCAAGGGTGATTCCCAAGGTTGAGAGCATTCCGACAGCGGCAATGCTGATTCCGTAAAGGCCGTTGCTGATGTAGGCCGGATCAAAAGAGAAACCGGTGGCGCAAAGATAGGAGACCAGGATCGCGACCACGATCGTCACGACCGGGATGCAGGTGGAGATCATTCCGAGTCCGATACCGTTGATGATCACGGTGGCGGGACCGGTCTGCGAACTCTCCGCAAGATCCTGGGTAGGCTTATAGGAATGTGAGGTGTAATACTCGGTGGCCTTGCCGATGATGACTCCGGAAAGCAGACCGGCGATCACCGAAAGGCTGAGCTGCCACCAATTGTCAAATCCAAGCACGTAGAACACGACGAAAGTGAGCACGGCGATAAGGCATGCGCTGAGATTCGTCCCGATGCTGAGGGACTTCAGAAGCTGCTGGAGTCCGGCACCTTCCCTGGTCCTGACGGCGTAGATACCGATGATGGAAAGGACCACTCCCACGGCCGCGATCATCATCGGGGCTATGATGGCTCTCATCTGCGCGTCGACATCGCCGAAGAAAGCGGATGCGCCGAGGGCCATTGTAGCCAGCACGGAACCGCAATAGGATTCGTAAAGATCCGCGCCCATTCCGGCGACGTCACCCACGTTGTCACCCACGTTGTCAGCGATCGTGGCAGGATTCCTCGGATCATCCTCCGGAATGTCCTGCTCAACCTTGCCGACGATGTCCGCTCCCACGTCAGCGGCCTTTGTGTAGATGCCTCCGCCGACTCTGGCGAACAGGGCCTGGGTAGATGCTCCCATTCCGAAAGTAAGCATTGTCGTCGTGATGACAACCAAAGTCTGGGATTCGCTCGCCTCCTGCACAAAGGCATTGAGGACCACCCACCAGATCGAAATGTCAAGAAGGCCGAGTCCGACGACAGTCAGACCCATCACGGCTCCGGAACGGAAAGCCAGCTTCAGGCCCGAGTTCAGAGACCTGCTGACAGCGTTGGCGGTCCTTGCGGACGCATAGGTCGCCGTCCTCATGCCTACGTAACCGGCAAGGGCAGAGAAGAATCCTCCGGTAAGGAACGCGAAAGGCACCCACTTGTTCTGCATCCCGAAACCGAAAGCCAGAATGCTGAACAACACCGCCAGGACGACAAACACGATTCCGACAACCTTGTATTGCTGCTTGAGGTATGCCATAGCTCCCTCACGGACATACCGGGCGATCTCCCTCATTGTCGGTGTGCCTTCATCCTCTTTTTTCATCTGGTGGTAGAAAAACCATGCGAAGAAAAGGGCTACCAAAGAAGCCACTGGCACGAAATAGAACAGATAATTCATAAATTGATTGGTTATAACGATTTATAATGCCCTGCCAAAAAAAAGGTTCCTTGAACCCTTCCAAGACGCAAATATAAGAAAAAATGTGGCAACCCCCACCGTACTGAATGACAAAAAAGATTTAAAAAATGGCGGCTGGAATCCAGCCGCCAAATCATTATCGATCTTAAGATGATTACTCAGCCTTCGGAGTCTCCTGCTCAGGAGTCTCTGCAGGTGCCTCTGCAGGTGTCTCAACAGGAGCCTCAGCCTTCGTAACGTCCGCCTTCTTGGTGCGGCTGCGACGTGTTGACTTCTTCTCCTCCTTCTTGCCGGCAAGAGCCGCCTCGTTGAAATCAACGAGTTCGATAAGTGCCATGTCGGCTCCGTCACCCTGACGGAAGCCTAAGTGGAGCACGCGGGTGTAGCCTCCAGGGCGGTCTGCGATCTTCGCAGAGATGACTCCGAAGAGTTCCTTGACAGCCTCCTTGTTCTTAAGGTAGCTGAAAACGGTTCTGCGGGAATGAGTCGTGTCCTCCTTTGACTTGGTGATGAGAGGCTCAACGTAGGACTTGAGGGCCTTTGCCTTAGCCACTGTTGTAGTGATCCTCTTGTGCATGATCAAAGAAGTCGCCAGGTTGGCCAACAGAGCCTTGCGGTGGCCGGACTTGCGGCCAAGATGATTGATTGCTTTATTGTGCCTCATTTCTATGCGTTCTTTTTCTTGGGTTCAATATTATACTTTCTTACATCCATCCCGAACTGGAGCTTCATCTTCTCCACGAGCAGATCGATCTCATTGAGGGACTTCTTTCCGAAATTCCTGAACTTCATGAGCTCATTCCTTGAGTAGGAGACGAGATCCGCGAATGTGTCGATGTCAGCCGCTTTCAGACAGTTGTAGGCTCTCACCGAGAGACCCATGTCAGAAAGCTTGGTGAGAAGAAGATGTCTCATCCTGAGGCTTTCCTCGTCAAGTTCCTTTGAATCGGACTCGACGGCGCTCTCAATGGAGATCTTCTTGTCATCCGTGAAAAGCTTGAAGTGATAGATCAGGATACTGGCCGCCTCCTGAAGCGCCATGTTCGGAGAGATAGATCCGTCCGTGATTATCTCAAGGTTCAGCTTCTCGTAGTCGGTCTTCTGCTCGACACGCCAGTTCTCGATGGTCCAGTTGACCTTTCTGATAGGGGTATAGACAGCATCGACGAGAATGGTCCCGATCGGTGTGTTCTCCTCCCTCGTCTCCTCGGCCGGGACGAATCCGCGGCCCTTGGTGATGGTCAAGGAAATCTCAAGTGTAACTGACGGTTCGAGTGAGCAGATGTGCTGCTCAGGGTTCAACACCTTGAAAGAAGACAATCCCTTAGAAATATCCTCTGCGGTAAACTCATTCTTACCGCTAATAACAATGTTTGCTACCTCCGAATCCACGGAATCGACCATCCTCTTGAACCTCACTTGCTTAAGGTTCAGGATGATGTCCTGCATCCCCTCGATCACACCAGGAATTGTCGCGAACTCCTGATCCACGCCGGAAATCCTGATCTGGCTGATAGCAAAACCTTCCAGAGAGGCGAGAAGAATGCGTCGGAGAGCGTTGCCGATAGTCTGCCCGTACCCAGGCTCAAGAGGCCTGAATTCGAAGCGGCCGACAGTATCGGTGCCTTCGAGCATTATCACCTTGTCCGGTTTCTGAAATGCCAAGATTGCCATATTAATTCTTTTTGGGTGTTAATTCTACTTAGAGTACAGGTCTACGATGAGCTGCTCGTTGATGTTCTCAGGGATGTCCGCCCTCGCCGGAAGATTCAGGAACTTGCCTGAAAGCGCCTTGGAGTCGAACTCGATCCATGAATATTTAGTTGCGGAGGCGGCGCTCTTCTGTATGACCTCAAGGCTCTTTGAACGCTCTCTGACAGCAACGACATCGCCCGGCTTCACCTGAGCGGAAGGGATGTTGCAGACATTGCCGTTGAGGGTGATGTGAGCATGGCTGACAAGCTGTCTCGCGGCTGCCCTGGTAGGAGCGACACCCATTCTGTAAACAATGTTGTCAAGCCTTGACTCAAGGAGGAGAAGAAGGTTCTCACCTCTCAGACCAGCCATCTTGGAAGCCTTGAGGTAGGTGTTGTGGAACTGACGCTCAAGAAGGCCGTACATGTACCTTACCTTCTGCTTTTCCTTGAGCTGGATTCCATATTCACGCTGCTTCTTGCGCTTCGCGGCCAGACCGTGCTGTCCCGGAGGGTAATTCCTCTTCTCGAAATCCTTGTCGCTTCCGAATATCGGTTCGCCGAACTTGCGGGCGATCTTTGTGCTTGGACCAATATATCTTGCCATAGTAATTTTGTTTTAATTCATTGATTAGACTTTACGACGGCCTTTTGGTCTACATCCGTTGTGCGGCATCGGGGTCACATCGACAATCTCGGTGACAACGATCCCTGCGTTGTTGATGGTTCTGATCGCGGACTCACGACCTGCGCCGGGACCCTTGACGAAGACTTTCACCTTACGGAGACCTGCGTCGAAAGCGGTCTTCGCGGCATCCTCGGCTGCGACCTGGGCGGCGTAAGGGGTGTTCTTCTTGGAACCCCTGAAACCGCTCTTGCCGGCTGAGGACCAGCTGATCACCTGACCTTGATTGTTGGTCAGGGAGATGATCACATTATTGAAGGTTGATGAAATATGGGCCTGACCCGTAGCCTCAACCTTGACAACTCTCTTTGATGATGTTGTTTTCTTTGCCATAATTCAGCCTGTTTTACTTGGTCGCCTTCTTCTTGTTCGCGACAGTCTTCTTCTTTCCCTTTCTTGTACGGGCATTGTTCTTTGTGCTCTGACCGCGTACAGGAAGACCGATACGATGACGGATACCTCTATAGCAACCGATATCCATCAGTCGTTTGATGTTCATCTGGACGGAGGAACGAAGCTCACCCTCGATCTTGTACTCATCATTGATGAGAGTACGGATGGCGGCAACCTGATCGTCGTTCCATTCACCGACCTTGATGTCGTAATCGATTCCGCACTTCTGGAGAATCTCTCTCGCGGAGCTGCGGCCGATACCGTAGATGTAGGTGAGGCCTATCTCACCTCTTTTGTTGTTCGGTAAATCAACACCGGCTATTCTTGCCATAATTTATCTTAGACTTTATTTGTTTTACAACTACTGTTATCCCTGGCGCATCTTGAACTTAGGGTTCTTCTTGCAGATGACATAAAGACGGCCTTTGCGTCTGACGATCTTGCAATCATCGCTGCGCTTCTTGATGGATGTTTTGACTTTCATATCTTGAACTTTTTTATTTGTACCTGAAAGATATTCTTCCTTTTGTCAAATCATAAGGTGAAATCTCAACCCTAACCTTGTCTCCAAGGAGGATGTGGATGAAATTCATTCTCATCTTGCCGGAGATGTTGCAGAGAAGGACATGACCGTTCTCAAGCTCCACCTTGAACATCGCGTTAGGAAGAGTCTCGATCACTTTTCCGTCCTGTTCTATCGCTACTTGTTTGGACATTGAAAAAACACTTTAAAATTTACCAGTACTTTCTATATAATCAAATGTTGACAGTTGCTCCGCCTTGCCTTTACGAACAACAACCGTAAGCTCATAGTGAGCCGCGTTCCTGTGGTCGGATGTGTGTACAGCCCAGCCATTTCTGGCCACATACACTCCTCTGCCCCCTGCATTGATCATTGGTTCTATGCAGATGACCATTCCATCCACAAGCCTGCATCCATGCCCCTGACGCCCGTAGTTCGGGACGCCCGGAGCCTCGTGCATCTCCTTTCCAAGCCCGTGTCCTTCAAGTTCACGGACCACTGAGAAGCCGAATGACTCAGCGTACGATTGCACCGCGTGTCCGATGTCACCGGTCCTGTTGCCGGCGACCGCAGCCTCAATGCCCTTGTAGAGCGAAGCCTTGGTCACCTCCATAAGCTTCCGGGTCCCGGCGTCCACTTCCCCCACAGGGAAAGTGTAGGCCGAGTCACCGTTATAGCCTTTGTACAGGGTGCCTATGTCCGCAGTCACGATGTCGCCTTCCTTAAGGACGTAGTCCGACGGGAACCCGTGGACAACGACGTCATTGACCGATGTACATATCGCGGCGGGAAAACCTTCGAATCCAAGGAAACTTGGAATGGCGCCGTTGTCGCGGATAAAAGTCTCGGCCACCTCATTCAACCTCGCGGTTGTCACACCCGGGGCGACCACCTTTCCGACTTCCGCCAATGTCTTTGAGACAAGTATGGCGTTCTCGCGCAACAGCTCTATTTCCTCTTCTGTCTTAGGCTTAACCATCAATCCTGTGATTATCAAAAATTACATTCCGGAACGTCCGCTGATACGTCCGGTCTTCATCAGACCGTCATAGTGACGCATCAGAAGATAACTCTCAATCTGCCGAAGCGTGTCAAGGACAACTCCCACAAGAATCAACAGCGAAGTACCGCCGTAGAAGCCGGCGAACTGATCCTGGACACCCATGATCCTGGCAAAAGCAGGGAGAATGGCGATGATGGCGAGGAATATGGAACCCGGGAGAGTCACCTTCGACATGATCGAGTCAAGGTAATTCATCGTGGCCTTTCCAGGCTTCACGCCAGGGATGAACCCGCCGTTCTTCTTCATGTCCTCCGCCATCATGGTAGGATTTACCGTTACGGCCGTGTAGAAGTACGTGAAGATCACGACGAGGAATCCGAAAATCAGATTGTACCAGAATCCTGTGTAGTTGCCCAAGGTGGCGGCGAGGCCTCTGGTCGCATCAAAGCGCGAGAACAGGAGCGGGAACAGCATCAGGGCCTGGGCGAAGATGATAGGCATCACACCCGCGGCATTGATCTTCAAAGGGATGTACTGACGCACACCGCCGTACTGTCTGTTGCCTACAACTCTCTTGGCGTACTGCACAGGAACTCTTCTGACACCCTGCACAAGGGCGATGGTCGCCACGATGACAAGGAACCAGATGATGAATTCGACAATGAGGGCGATAGGACCGCCGCCTTCCGTCGTGCTGAGTTTGGTACCCACCTCACTGGTGAGGGCGAACGGCAGACGGGCGACGATACCGATCATGATGATCAGGGAAATACCGTTGCCGATACCCCTGTCCGTGATCCTCTCGCCGAGCCACATGACGAACATCGAGCCGGACATCAGGATGATGGTGGCCACAAGGTTGTACATGAATCTGCTCCAGCCAAGCTGGGTCTCCGCAAGGAATGCGGCGCCCGGGATCTGGCTGTGGATCGAAGCGATGTAAGCCGGTCCCTGGATGCAGAGAATGAGGACGGTGAGGTACCTGGTGAGCTGATTCATCTTCCTGCGGCCGCTCTCACCCTCCATCTGGAGTTTCCTGAAGTAAGGAACGAACATGCCGAGGAGCTGAATCACGATCGATGCGGAGATGTACGGCATCACTCCCAGCGCAAAGATGGAAGCGTTACCGAAGGCACCTCCGGAGAACATGTTCAGAAGACCGACGAGTCCCTGCTGGGTGCTGTCCTGAAGGGAAGCGAGCAGGGTCGTGTCAATACCCGGCAGCACGATGAAGCAACCCAGCCTGTAGATCAGGACGAGAAGGAACGTGTAGCCGAGTCTCGTACGGAGTTCCTCGATCTTGAAGATGTTCTTTATTGTCTCAATAAACTTCTTCATCGCTATTTGCCGATTACGATTGTCTTACCGCCGGCAGCCTCGATCTTGGAGACAGCGGAAGCCGAGAAAGCGTCCGCTGTGACAGTGACGGCTGATGTGATCTCACCGTTGCCAAGAACCTTCACGAGTTCCTTGGTGTCGGCGAGTCCGGCCGCCTTGATGTCCTCTATGCCGATCTCAACCTTTCCGAGACCTTCGGAAAGAGCCTGAATGGCAGCCACGTTGACCGCCTTGTACTCAATTCTGGTCGGATTCTTGAATCCGAACTTAGGGACACGTCTCTGAATAGGCATCTGACCACCCTCGAAACCGATTTTGTGTTCGTAGCCGGCACGTGCCTGGGCACCCTTGGTACCACGGGTGGAGGTGCCACCCTTACCGGAACCCTGACCACGGCCAAGACGTTTGCTGTTATGAGTTGAACCTTTTGCAGGCTTCAAATTTTCCAGTTTCATCTATTCGTCCTCCTGATTAGATTTCTTCCACTTCAACAAGGTGACGGATCTTGGCGAGCTGGCCTTCTGTCACCGGAGTCTTCTCGACCTCAACGGTCTGGTGCATTCTGCGGAGTCCAAGAGTGGTCAGATTCGCTATCTGCCTCTTCGTGGCTCCGTTCTTGCTTCTTACCTGTGTTATCTTAAGTTTTGCCATAACTGCGATCCTCCTAACCGTTAAACACTTTGCTCATAGGAATGCCGCGGAGACCGGCCACAGTGTAGGCGTCCCTCATCTGGGTAAGGGCGGTTACAGTCGCCTTTACAAGGTTGTGAGGGTTTGACGAACCCTTTGACTTTGCAAGAACGTTCTGAACACCGGCTGACTCAAAGACGGCACGCATGGCGCCACCGGCCTTCACACCGGTACCAGGGGCGGCCGGCTTCATGAACACAACAGAGCCTCCGAACTTGGATTCCTGCTCGTGAGGGATGGTTGTGTTGATGATAGGAATCTTCACAAGATTCTTCTTGGCATCCTCGACACCCTTGGCGATGGCGGCTGTCACCTCATTGGCTTTTCCAAGACCATAACCAACAACGCCGTTCTCGTCACCCACAACCACAATCGCGGCGAAGCGGAAGTGACGACCACCCTTAGTGACCTTAGTCACTCTCTGGATGGCGACCAATCTGTCCTTCAATTCAAGATCAGATGTCTTTACTCTTTTAACATTTGTATTTGCCATAGTCTTTCAATTAGAAAATAAGGCCACCTTCACGGGCAGCGTCGGCCAAACTTTTAACTCTACCGTGATAGAGATAGCCTCCACGGTCAAAAGAGATAGTGGTGATCCCTTTCTCCTTGGCACGTTCCGCGATCGCCTTTCCGACAATTGCGGCAGCCTCGATTCCGTTCTTGCCCTTGCACTCGGCGGCAAGAATCTTGTCATTGGAAGCGGCGGCCACGAGCGTCACGCCCCTCTCATCGTCCACAACCTGGACGTAGATCTGCTTGTTGCTTCTGAAGACAACCATCCTCGGCCTCTCGGCAGTCCCGTTGACATGCTTGCGGATGCGGTAATGGATCCTTCTTCTTCTTTCAATTCTATTCAATGCCATATCTATGTCCTCCTATTATTTAGCACCGGCTGTCTTACCGGCCTTGCGGCGAAGCTGCTCGCCGACGAACTTGATACCCTTGCCCTTGTAAGGTTCAGGCTTGCGGAGTGAACGGATCTTGGCCGCGGCCTGTCCGATGAGCTGCTTGTCGATGCTCTTGAGAATGAGGACAGGGTTCTCACCCTTCTTCACATCCGGAACCTCAGCCTTGATCTCCGGAGCGAGCATCAGCTGGATGTCGTGCGAATAGCCGAGCGAGAAGGTCAGGAGCTGGCCCTGTGCCGCCACACGGTAACCCACACCGACGAATTCCTGCTTGATCTCGTACCCCGTAGAGACACCGACAACCATGTTGTGGACGAGGGCGCGGTAGAGACCGTGCATCGAGCGGTGCCTTGGCTGGTCAGTAGGGCGGGTGAATTTGATTTCATTATCCTCGATGGTGACAGTGATGTCCGGATCAACTTTCTGGCTCAACTCACCAAGAGGTCCTTTAACCTTCACAACGTTGCCAGGGAGAACTTCTACGCTCACCTTGTCCGGAAGGCTTACAGGCAATTTACCGATTCTTGACATTATTCTTTTCTTTAATCGTTAATAAACATAGCAGATAACCTCACCGCCGACATTCAGGTTCTTGGCCTCCTTGTCAGTGATGACGCCCTTCGAAGTCGAGAGAATCGCTATGCCGAGTCCGTTCAGAACTCTCGGCATGTTCTCAACGTCTGAATATACCCGCATACCCGGAGTTGACACGCGCCTGATTTTCTTGATCGCGGCCATCTTGGTCTGAGGATGATACTTCAAAGCGATTTTGATGGTGTTGTAAGGGGTTCCCTCAACAATCTTGTAGCTGAGGATGTAACCCTTCTCACAAAGGATCTCCGTGATCGCGGCCTTCATCTTGGAGGAAGGGATCTCAACGATCTTCTTCCCTGCCAGATAGGCGTTGCGGATCCTTGTAAGATAATCTGCAATTGGATCAGTCATTGTTTTTTGAGTTTTAAGATCGACGTCCCGCAAGGGAGACGCCCGATATCCGATTGTTAATGATGAATAAATATGTCGCTGTTACCAGCTTGCTTTCTTTACACCCGGGATGAGACCGTTGCTGGCCATCTCGCGGAACTGGATCCTGCTGAGACCGAAAGCCCTCATGTAGCCCTTTGGACGGCCGGTGAGAGAACAACGGTTGTGCAGACGTACAGGAGAAGCGTTTTTAGGGAGCTTGTCAAGAGCAGCCCAGTCACCGGCCTCTTTGAGAGCCTGCCTCTTGGCGGCATACTTGGCAACCAGTTTCGCGCGCTTGACCTCACGGGCCTTCATTGATTCTTTTGCCATATTCCTTAATTATTATGTTTCTTGAAAGGCAGACCGAACGCGGCGAGGAGAGCATGAGCCTCTTCGTCGGTCCTCGCTGTCGTGACGAAAGTGATTTCCAGTCCGTGGATTCTCGGGTTCTTGTCGATGTCAACCTCAGGGAAGATGATCTGCTCCTTGAGACCGAGAGTGTAGTTTCCTCTGCCGTCCATCTTCTCGGCGATGCCGTTGAAGTCTCTGATTCGAGGAAGAGAGACACGAATGAGCCTCTCAAGGAACTCATACATCTTCACGTCACGGAGGGTGACCTTCACGCCGATAGGCATGCCCTTACGGAGACGGAAATTGGAGATGTCCTTTCTTGAAGTGGTGAGAAGAGCCTTCTGGCCTACGATCTTGCCGAGCTCCTCGGCAGCCTCCTCAACAAGCTTCTTGTCCTGCGTGGCCTCGCCGACACCCTCATTGATGGTGATCTTGACGAGTTTCGGAACCTGCATGACAGTCGTGTAGGAGAACTGCTTCATAAGCTTCTCCACGATCTCTTCCTTATAGACCTTCTTAAGGGAAGGAACATATCCCGTAGGAAGCGCCTGCGCTTCAACCGGGGCGTTTGTAGCTTTCTTTGCCATGATTACTTGATCTCCTCTCCTGATTTCTTGGCGTAACGGATCTTCTTTCCGTCCACGAACTTGTAACCCACTCTTGTCGGCTTGTTCTGGGCAGGATCAATGAGCTGGACATTCGAAACGTGGATGCCCGCCTCCTGCTTGATGATGCCGCCCTGAGGCTGCTTTGCGTTTGGCTTTGTGTGCTTGCTGACAACGTTGACGCCTTCAACGATGACGCGATCCTTGGCTGGGATGACGGTCAGGACCTTCCCGGTCTTGCCCTTGTCGTTACCGGCATTCACATACACGGTGTCACCCTTCTTAATGTGTAACTTTTTCATGATTCTCAATGATTAAAGGACCTCCGGCGCCAGTGAGACAATCTTCATGTAGTTCTCACGCAGCTCTCTGGCCACAGGGCCGAAGATACGTGTTCCGCGAAGTTCGCCGGCGTTGTTCAGAAGAACACAGGCGTTGTCATCGAAACGGATGTAAGACCCGTCCGGTCTGCGGATTTCTTTCTTGGTACGGACCACGACAGCCTTTGAGACCGAACCCTTCTTGGCGTCACCGCCGGGAAGGGCGCTCTTGATCGCCACTACGATCTGGTCGCCCACTGTCGCATACCTATGATGCGTACCGCCAAGCACACGGATGCAGAGGACCTCCTTTGCACCGCTGTTGTCGGCAACCTGTAAACGTGTTTCCTGCTGTATCATACTACTTAACTTTTTCTACGATTTCAACTAATCTCCACCTCTTGGTCTTGCTGAGAGGGCGGGTTTCCATAATGCGGACGGTATCACCCTCGCTGCACTCGTTCTTGTCATCCTGGGCGACGAACTTGGTGGTCTGCTTGATGAACTTACCGTAGAGAGGATGCTCCTTCTTGGTCTCGACCGCAACGATGATGGTCTTGTCCATCTTGTTGCTGACCACTACGCCTATTCTTTCCTTACGAAGATTTCTTTCCATAAGACTGATGATTATTTCTGTTCATTTTCTTTCTCAGTGAGGATAGTGAGCATACGAGCGATATCCTTTCTGATTTTCTTGAATTCCGATGTGTTCTCCAATGGAGAGATGGCGTGGTTGAGCTTCATCGTGTCAAGCCTGTTCTTTTCAACCTGGATGCGGTCCCGCAGATCTGCGATGGACATTTCGCGAACTTCAGATGCTTTCATTATTCATTCTCCATTTTATTATTCAACATAATCCCTGCGGACCACGAACTTGGTGGCGATAGGGAGCTTGTGGGCGGCGAGACGCATCGCCTCCTTGGCGATCGCAAGCGAAACACCGTCAGCCTCGAAGATGATACGGCCCGGGGTCACAGGAGCCACGAATCCCTGAGGATCACCCTTACCTTTACCCATACGGGTGTCCAAAGGCTTCTTGGTGAACGGCTTGACCGGGAAGATCCTGATCCAGATCTGTCCCTCACGGTTCATGCAACGTGAAATAGCCTGACGCGCGGACTCTATCTGCTGCGCTGTGATCCAGCAGTTCTCGAGGGTCTTGAGACCGAAGGAACCGAACGCGAGCTGGTTGCCCCTCTGGGCCATACCCTTCATCACGTTCTTCTGTTCTCTTCTGAACTTAGTTTTCTTTGGTTGTAACATTGCTGTATTACTTTAATAATTTCCAAACTCTCCAAAATCTATTGAATATTAGCAACTTACGCCTATATGCCATAGAATTTGGGACTGCAAAGTTAGTAAAAAATCGCGAATTTCAAACACGATCGCAAAAATATTTCAACTTTTTCGACAGCGGAATCATCAGAAGAAATCAGTCACTTTCAGCATATTAGATTGCGGCATAAAAATTATTACCAACCAATTTCGACACGGCATGATCTCATTTATCCGGGAATATAGGCATGGCACACTTTTTTCAGCGGAATTCTGCTTCTGCAATCATAGGCAAATGACACGTCTGACGGCATACGCCACCTGCGTTCTCACAGGATTCCTGACGGTGACGACCATCACCGCCGGGCAGACTCATGACGTGCCTCCGCAGACAGGAGGGAACGGCCGCTCCGGCTACATGGGCTACCGCGTCGAACGCGGCGACACCTCCTATTACGACAGCATCGACCCGGCGTGGATTTTCCCGAGAGGCTACAAGGGAACCAGACGGGATCTTAAAAAATACTACCGCCTGGTCTATAATTTCAACAAGGTCTATCCCTACGCCCTCCTCGCCTGCGACATGGAAAGACAGGCCGACAGGCACATCAGCGAGAACAGCCTGCGGCGCCGGGGGAAGGAAAAGTACGTCAACCGTCTTCAGGAGGAACTCATGGACGCCTACGAGAAGCCGCTCAGGAGCATGACGATCTCGCAGGGAAAACTACTCATCAAATTGGTGGACAGGGAGATAGGCAAGTCACCGTACTTCGTGATCAAGAGCTACAAGAGCGGCATCTCGGCCGGTTTCTGGCAGGGCGTGGCCAAGGTCTTCGGCCAGGATCTCAAGAGTCACTACGACCCGAAAGGCGAGGACAAGATGACCGAATACCTTGTCGAAAAATGGCAGAGAGGCGAGTTCGACGCCCTGTACTATTCGATATTCTGGGAGATGCCCAAGCATCCCGACATCGTGTCGAAGGAGATAAAGTTCGACGAGTGAGGCGCCATCCAGTCCTTGAGGACGAGAAGCCTGGCTCCGGTCGGAAGCCCTATGTCCTCGCTGACGTGAAAATGTCCGAAAATGAAGTAGTCGATGTGCCTGTCCGAGGAGAAATCCACGGCGAACCTGTACAACGGCTCATCGGCCCCGCGGAAGACATATTCCTGGCTCTTCGCCACGCGGCTTTTCTTTGACCATCCCTTGCCGAAGCGGAAGGCGAGATAAGGGTGCAGCAGACTGAAAATGCTCTGGAAGAACTTGTTGCGGAAGCCCCAGCGCATCAGCTTGTACCATCCGTGGCCGGGTCCGAGACCGTCTCCGTGACCGAGACAGAATGTCTTGCCTCCGATCTCCACGACGTAGGGCTGCCGGAGGATTCTCATTCCGAGTTCCTCGAAATAGCGGAAGCACCAGATGTCGTGGTTGCCCTGGAAGAAGCAGACCTCAACCCCGGCGTCCATCAGGTCCATCAAGGCGGCGAACACCCTCACGTACCCTTTGGGGACGACATCGTGGTACTCGTACCAGAAATCCCAGATGTCGCCGAGAAGGTACAGAGTCTTTGTCCTGTCCTTCGGGACGGATCTCAGGAATCTTACGAAACGGGCTTCCCTGTCGGCCGGATCGTTGACGTCAAGACCGAGGTGCACGTCAGACACAAAGTACGAAAGCGTTCTGTCTGCCATAAATCCCACCTACGCGAATACAAGCAGCAGGAGCGAGACGGCAAGGCAGTAGATGGCGAACCACGTGAGCCTGGCCCTCTTCACGATTGCGATCATCACTTTGCAGGCAAGCAGACCTGAAAGGAACGCGGCCAGGAAACCGGCCGCGAGACAGGCGGGACCGAGCCCTCCGCCGAAGACCGCTCCGCCGGCGAGGCTTGAGACAAGATCAAGGAACTGCTGGCCGACGATCGGCGCGAGAACCATCAGAAACGAGAACTGGGCCATTACCTCACGCTTTACCCCGCACAGAAGTCCGGTGGCGATGGTGGTGCCGGAACGGGAAAGACCCGGAACCACGGCCACGGCCTGGCTCAGGCCCACGACAAGAGCCTGCCAGTAGGAAATGCCGTTTCTGGCCCCGCTTCCCGGACGCGTCTGCCTCCGGCTGCCCGAAAGATCGGACAGGTACAGAAGAATCGCCGTGACAATCAGGCAGACGGCTACCGTGAACAGGTTCTCGGCGAACAGGGCTTCGACCTTGTCCTTGAAGAGCAGTCCGACAACCGCTATCGGAATCATTGAGACCACGATCTTGAACACATAGTCGGTCTCGTCGTTGTAGGTGAACCTGAACAGACCGGCCAACAGCCTGCAGATCGGCTTCCAGAAGACAATGACCGTGCTGAGGACCGTGGCGAGATGGACGGTCACCGTGAAATCCAGAAAACCTTCGCCGTCAACCCCGAGGAGTTCCCTCACGATCATCAGATGACCGCTGGAACTGACCGGCAGGAACTCCGTGAGCCCCTGCACTATTCCCAAAATAAGAGCCTGCAACCAATTCATAGCCTGTTATTTTCCATTGTTCTCCGAAGATTCCGGACGGCGCATGATGGCCACGATCTCGATGACTATCCCGCAGGCGATCACGATCGGGGCGGCCACAAGCCTGCGGAAATCAAACATGGACCAGTTGAACTTATCGGGATCCGCCGTCCCTCCGCCCATCATCAGCACGAAGCCGGCGGCCATCACGAGAAGCCCCATCAGAAGGAGTCTCAGTCCCTTGCCGGTGATCGGCATTCCGGTGTTCTCAGACATATTCATACATAAAAATTAATTGTTAGCAATAAAGTTCATCCTTGGACAGGGAGACGAGCCGTCCCACGACAATGGCGGTGCAGACGGTGCAGATGACGATCCCGGAAAACACCACCACTCCGATCACGGCCAGAAGCAGATCCAGCCTGAACACCTCGAAGAGCCGGGCGAACTCGCTCCGCACGAAGAAAAGGATCCCGAGCAGCATCGCTGTCGCGATGAGGGCGGAAAAGAGCCCCTGGAACACAGCCTGGACAAGAAACGGCGCGCGGATGAAGGACTTGGTGGCTCCGACCAGCCTCATCGTGTGAATCGTGAACCTTCTGGAGAAGACGTTCAGCCTGACCGTGTTGCCTATCAGCACGAAAGAGATGAAAAGCAGCAGGACGATGAACACGCCCAGCACGACCGAGATCTTTCTCAGATTCGTGTTCAATTTCTCTACCAGAGACTGCTGATAAACGACCTCATCGACAAGTCCGGATTTCTGAATCACTCCCTTGACCATCTTCAGACTGTCAGGGGACACATAATCCGCCTTCAAAGTCACCTCCACGGAGACAGGGATGGGAGCCGTCTCGAAGACATTCAGGAAATCGTCCCCCAGAAGCTCTGCCATCTCCCTGGCTCCCTGCTCTCTGGAGACGAACTTGCTGCTCTTGACGAAAGGCATCGCGTCCAATTCGGAGACATAGTCCATGGCCTCATCCTCGTCGATTTCCTGCTTCATCAGCACGGAGACCTGCATGTTCTCCTTGAAATAGTCCGAGACGCTCCGGGCGTTGACCACCAGAAGGGCGGCCAGCCCGACGAGAAGCAGCACCAGACTGATGCTGATGACCGTGGAGAGCCAGGCTCCGACGAGCCGCCTGCGTATCAGTTTGTTTTCACCTGCCGTCATTTCGCACATTCCTCCAAATTGGTTTCAAAGATAGTGAAATATCTAAATATCGAAAAAAAATGTTACCTTTGTAAGTCAAGAAAATTACTATGGGAAAACCCGTCAACAGAGTTTTATTCGTCAATTCGGAGATCATGCCGTTCCTTCCGGAGACTCCGGTCTCAAAGATCGGACGCTGCCTGCCTCAGGGCATTCAGGAACGGAAGAAGGAAATCAGGGCGTTCATGCCACGCTACGGGTGCATCAACGAACGCAAGAACCAGCTTCATGAAGTGATCCGGCTCTCCGGAATGAACATCATCATCGGAGATGTGGACAGGCCTCTTGTGATCAAGGTGGCGTCCATCTCCTCGGCCAGGATCCAGGTCTATTTCATCGACAACGAGGACTACTTCCGCCGCAAGCAGCTTGTCCGCGACACTGACGGCAAATTCTTCGAAGACAACGGCCAGAGAGCCATCTTCTTCGCAAGAGGAGTCCTTGAGACCGTCAAGAAGCTCCGCTGGGCTCCGGACGTGATCCACTGTCAGGGATGGATCTCCCAGCTTGTGCCCCTCTATCTCAAGAAGGCCTACAACGGGGATCCCATCTTCAGCGGAAGCAAGGTCGTGACATCCCTCTACGGGGAGATTGCGGACGAGCGGTTCTCGCCTTCCTTCAAGGACAACATCCTCTTCGGGGGGATCAGGCCGGAGGATGTCGCTCCGCTGGACACCCCTGCTGGCATAAATCTTGCGAAAACAGCCGCCATGTATTCCGACGGGATCATCCTCGGCGACAAGGACGTTGACCCGGAACTGGTCAGGTTCTGCCAGGAGCGGGGAATCCCGACGCTTCCTTTCAGCGAGGAGGCGGTCAGCAGCGGACGCTACATTGAGGAATACGACGATTTTTATCAACAGTTGCAGTAAATGAGAAAGCTCACAGCAATCATCGCCCTGGCGGCAGGCCTCGCGTCCTGCGTCGGGGTGGATCAGAGCCTCGGCGGGGATTTTATTCCCATTGATCAGAAATACGACTTCCACACGGCCGAGTTCGATCTTGACGAGGTCTGGATGAAGTCGATCGACAGCCTTACGGCATATTCCTCAAGAAGAATAACCATCGGTTCGATCCGAGACGAGACCTTCGGACTTTTCAGCCGCGGCAGCGTGGTGACGCTTGTGCCGGTGCTGGACACGGTTGATTTCGGGAAGGATCCCGTGTTCCGGAGATTCAAGTTCAAGGCGGCCGTGGATTCGGTCTCGGTGGCCGACGAGAGTCAGGCGAACATTCTCCAGAACGTCAACGTCTATGCGCTCACAGAGCCGCTCGGCTCCAAGGACTATTTCTCCAGGGCCGAGGTCAAGCACGGGACAAAGAGGATCACCAAGGGGATCCCGATCGCCAACGGTCAGGACTCCCTGACTTTCGAGTTCACCGAGGATTACGGGAAGCAGTACCTGGACATCACCCAGGATGACCTCAAGGATCTTGAGACCTACACGAAGAAGTTTCCGGGAATCTACCTTTGCACCGATGATCCGACCGGTAACGGCGGGAGGTTCGACATGTACGAGTTCGACATCCTGAGGACGACATCCAGCACCAGCGGATCCTACATCTCAAGGACAGACAACTACGCCATTCTCTACTTCAACGGGGAGTTCGACGGAGAAAGGAGGGATTCCAGCCTCATGTTCTACTTCAGCCCTGTCGAGATGCAGGATCTGGACTCGCTGATCAACGCCACCAGCCTGCCGTCGCAGTACGTGTTCAACGTGGACCGTCACGAATCGGACCACCTTGTCGGCCTTGCCGGGGACAAGATCTACATTGAGGGCGGCAGCGGAGTCAAGCCTATGGTTCCGGCCAGCGAGATCCGCAGACTTGTCAACGCGGAGATCGTCAGGCAGGGCGGAGATCCGGCCACGGCCCTGATCTCAAAGGCCACGATCGAGATGCCGTTCGACTTTCCGGACGACTACACGACAATGTTCCGTTACCCGAAGGTGCTCAGTCCGACAATAAAGATCAGCACTGACACCACCGTCACGTTCGCCGGACTCACCGACGCCAGCGCTTCGGACGAGAACCAGGGGGACATCAACCGCTCCCTGTGCAACTATGCCCCGGACATCACACACCACGTGCAGCAGATCATCAGAAAGGAGGATGACGACAAGAATCTCTCCAATTACGACATCTGGTTCCTTATAATGTGGTACGAGACCACGACCACCACCGATTCCCAGGCGCAGGAACTGGCCAACTACTACCAGCAGCTGGCCTACTACTCCTACTACAACCAGCTCTACGGCGGCTACGGCAGTTACTACGGAGGCTACGGTTACAGCGGCTACGGCAGTTATTACAACAACTACTACAACTACTCGTCAATGGCGCAGTACGCCTATGCCTCGGCGACGACCACAACCTCAAACACGGAGCTGGACAAGGACCGCTATTACCGCGCGGTTCTCCGGGGTCCGAAGGCCGACGGCAAGAAGCCTAAGCTGAAAGTGACGTTCGCGATTCCGAAACCCGAAAGGATATTCTGAGAAATAGATTCGGGCAGCGGGAGCGGGTCGAAAAAAACGAAAATGGCAAATTTTGCACGTTACCAAAATTTGCCATTTTATTTTTTCGGTCACGGGAGTGATGGTTCCACAGCAGAAATCAAGACGGCGAAAAGTCGCGGAACGACAATGGGGGCATAACGAAAAGAGGATGACTTTCGTCACCCTCCTGATTCTTTTCCGTCAAAGGACCGTTATGCTTCCTCCTTACCGGCGAGCTTCTCCTTGACCTTGTCGATGGCGTCCTTAACGGTTGCGATCGTGCTTGTCTCCTCATCAGGAATCTTGATTCCGAACACTCTCTCAAACTCCATAAGAAGCTCGACCGTGTCAAGTGAATCAGCTCCGAGGTCATTTGTGAAGTTGGCGCTCTCTGTCACTTCGGACTCCTCAACGCCCAGCTTGTCAACGATAATCGCTTTGACCTGCTTTACAATTTCTTCTTCAGTCATAATTGCATAAATTTAATAAGTATATTCCTGCTAACTATGCTATTACACATAATCCCCGGGTGAGCCGGAAACAAATAGCGTCGCAAAGTAAGTAAAAAATAGTCAATTATCCAAATCTGCGTACAGGGGCCAACCGTGGGCGGAGTCATCAGCCCCTGCGGCCGAGGCTCCGCCATATTCTCAAACCATTCAGAGAATTAAGCAGATAGAAGATGTACTTGATGAGCATCACGGCAGCGTTGCCTGATCCGACCCCGCTCATGAGGGCGACGCTCCACAGCGAGATGGAGGAGATGTTCACCAGAATCCAGAGGTACCACTGCTCAGTGAACGCAAGGCTCATCAGCACCTGCCCCGCTATGTTCAGAATCATCACAACGGCATCCAGCAGGATCTTGGCCCTGTCGATGCTGTCGATTTTCCCCGCGGCCAGTTTCGCTCCGTCCACATATAATAATATAAGGTACAGGACGGCGATGCCCGTAAGGATTCCCGCGACCAGCCAAGCCCACTGTCTTCCAGTCAGCCGCCGCGCCTGAAGATGCGTCCCGCCGTCTCCGGAGCGGACCTTCGCTCCCCTCTTGCTCCACTGCCAGAACCCCACGAACTGCATAGGAAGGAAATAGAACGCATGCAGGGCGAAGTTGCCCATGATCCCGTTGTCAAGACAGACAGCCGCTCCGATCAGAACGTTGATGAGGCCGAAGACGAAAGTCAGGATCTTCCCGTTGGCCGACATCACCGTGTTCACGATCCCCATCACCGAACCGAACGCCGCCAGAAGAAGCATGAAAGTCCCCACCCCCGGCTGCCGGAGTTTGAATATGGTCGTGACGGTCACGGCCAACAGCATTCCCGTCACAAGGAATACGTTGAACGCCAGATTGAACCTGTTCGCTTTGGACGATGCGGTCATATTCATAAGATGTTGGAAACGCTCCGAGGTTATGGATGCAAATGTACATAAAATCCGCGATTAAGAAGCTGTTTTTGCCGCGGACAACTGAAGATTTCCGGCCAAGGCGGAGAATACCTATTGATAGCGATTGTATAAATCTGACAAATTGAATAATTTTGCGGAATCTTGTTTTTTTGTGTCGCAGGCGAAGTCAGGAAGACTGTCCTCACCGCTTGCGGAAATGAAAGGTTGTTTTTAACGATCAACAGATGAAAGCAGCGAATCTCATAACGACACTGGCCGTGACTCTGATGTTTTCAGTCTCCGCCCGGGCCGCCGGACCGCTTAAGGTGAGCGGAACAGTCTTGGATGCCAAGAACGGAGAGGCGGTGGCGGGAGCGGTGGTCAGGCTGGATGGGAATTACCTGTGGGCTGTTTCGGACACCGACGGTAAGTTCACCCTTGACGGGGTTCAGCAAGGAGACTACGACATGAACGCCTCGTGTCTCGGCTATGTTGACGAGAATCGCCGGATCTCTGTAAAAAAGGACATCCTCGGTCTGGAGATCAGGCTGTCGGTCAACTCTTTGGCGCTGGAAGGCGTGGTAGTGACAGCGGAGAAGTCAAAGGACAACATCAACACGACCCGGAAGATCGGGCGTAACGCACTGGACCACTTACAGATGTCCAACATGGCCGACATCGGGGCGCTTCTTCCGGGAGGAAAGACAATCAATCCGGATCTGACCGCGAACAACGTGCTGTCGCTCCGCAGCGGGGGCTCGACGGCGGGCAACGCGGCATTCGGGACAGCCATAGAGGTTGACGGTGTGCGCATCGGCGAGAACGCAAGCTTCGGCAAGATGGAGGGGACGGGTACGAGAAGCATCTCCGTTGACAACATCGAGTCCGTGGAGGTCATCACCGGAGTTCCTTCCGCGGAATACGGCGACCTCAACAGCGGAATGGTCCGGGTGACCACAAGGAAAGGCAAGACACCTGTCAACGTCACGTTCTCTGTCAACCCGCGGACCTACGAGACCAGCGCATCCAAAGGATTCGACCTTGGGAAACGCAACGGGGTGCTCAACGTCAGCATGGAATGGGCAAAGGCCACAAAGAAACTGACTTCGCCTTACACATCCTACACCAGAAGAGGCTTCACGCTGGACTACAGCAACATCCTCGCCAAGAAACTCCGGCTGGAGGCCGGAATCTCCGGCAATCTCGGAGGGATGAACAGCAAGGACGATCCGGATCTGTTTTCCGATGAATATGCAAAAGTCAGGGACTATGTCCTCACGCCGCACTTCAAACTTGTCTGGCTGCTGAACAAGAGCTGGGTGACAAACATCCGGCTTGAAGGTTCCGTCTACTACCATGACAAACTCTCGAAGACTCACGAGTACAACTCCTACGGGTCCTCGCAGCCTTCCGTCCACTATGAGGAAGAGGGCTACAGCCTTGCCGACGCTCTTCCTCTTACATTCTACTCCGACCTGGTGGAGGACTCCAGAGAACTGGACTACTCTCTCGGTCTGCACTACAACTGGCTGAGACACTGGGGGAAGACAAAAAGCGTGCTGAAGGCCGGAGCGACATGGAAGGCTGACGGCAATGTCGGAGAGGGGGAATACTACGAAGACCCGTCCCTGGCCGCCAACGGCTACCGTCCAAGACCTTACAAAGACTACCCTTACATGCACAACGCCGCATGCTACATCGAGGACAACCTCACGCTGCCGGTCGGCAGGACCTCGCTGAATCTCAGCGCAGGACTCAGGTTCGAGAACGTCTTCATCAAGGGATCCTCCTACGACAACCTGCGCACCCTCTCCCCCCGCCTCAATGCGAAATGGTCATTTGGCAGACATCTGGCTGTCAGGGGCGGCTGGGGGATCACCCGGAAGCTGCCGTCTTTCTTCATCCTGTACCCGAAGCAGGAGTACCGGGACATCCAGGTCTTCGGAGCGTCCTACGGGACATCCGGACAGGCCGCCTATGTTTACCACACGGTACCATATTCAATCAGATACAATCCAGATCTGAAATGGCAGAGCAATTCCAATTCGGAAGTGGGCCTCGATGCCGAGTTCGGTGGAGTGCGGCTGTCTCTCGTCGGATTCCTCAACATCACGCGGAATCCTTATGCGATGCGGAACAGTTACACTCCTGTGAACAACCGCATCAGCATGCTTCCTGACGGTTTCACAATGCCGGCAAGTCCGACATTCAAGGTCGATCAGCACACCGGCGTGATCTCAGTGAGCGGAGACGATGGAGCGAGCTGGACAGAGATGGCCACAAAGGTGAACGACCGCACGTTCGTGAACTCCAGCGTACAGGGCAACGGAAAATCCATCCGCAGGTCCGGAGTGGAACTGACCGCCGACTTTCCTGAAATCAAGCCTGTCAGGACATCATTCAGGTTGGACGCATCCTACAGCCGCAGCAGCTACGTGGACGACACCCCTTATTACTACTATAACACCGGCTGGCAGCACACCTCGCTGACTGGCAGGTCCTACCAGTATGTCGGCATCTACGCCGGAGGCAGTTCCGTCATCAACGGCAAGAAGACAGACAACATCGACGCGAACCTGACCGCCATCACACACATTCCTCAGGCAAGGCTGATCGTCACGGTAAGGCTTGAGGCCGCGCTGATGAGACACTCTCGGAATCTTTCTGAATATGACGGGAAAACCTACGCCTTCACAGTCGGCGAGGATTCCAACAGTCCTACCGGAGGAGACATCTACGCCGGGAAGTCCTACACGGCGATCCACCCGGTCAAGTACATGGATCTGGAAGGGAACGTGCTGGACTGGACAGAGGACTGCGCCTTGAATCCGGATCTCGCGCGCCTCATAATCCGATCAGGCAACATCTACACCTTCGCGAAGGACGGCTACGATCCGTATCTCTCAGCCAACCTCAGCATCACAAAAGAGATCGGAGACCATGTGTCGCTCTCGTTCTTCGCCAACAATTTCACGAACTCCAGACATTATGTCACAAGTTACGCGACCGGCGTGAGTGCGATCTTCACCCCTGCGTTCTACTATGGACTCACTTGCAGACTAAAATTCTAAAGCAATGAGAATCGGACATTTATTAATATATTCGGCAATGGCTCTCGCCGGTTTGGGGTGCATGGACATCCCGAAGGCATTCTCAGAAGTCAACACCGTGACGATCAAACCGGTCTGGCCGGAGGGGTATGAAGATCTGGCACGTGCCGGAATCGAAGTCTCCGTGCGGAACATCCTGAACGGAAGCAGTTTCTCCGCCGTGACGGACGAATCCGGCAAGGCGACCAGGCATCTGCCTGACGGACTTTATCTGATTTCGGCCTCGGACAAAAAAGGGAAGAACATCTTCAACGGAACAGCCGACAAAGTCTCTGTCTCAGGAGATATGGAGATAGCGCTTCCTCTCGAACGGTCTGAAAGAGGGTCGATCCTGATCAAGGAGATCTACGTCGGAGGATGCAGCATGGCTCCAAAAGAGGGCACCTATCAGGCTGACAAGTACGTGATCCTGCACAACAACATTGACGAGACGGTCTATCTGGACAGCCTTTGCTTCGGAACCGTGTCCCCTTACAATTCCACAGCCGTGAATCCTTGGACATCGAAGGACGATGAGGGCAACACCGTGTTCAAGCCGTTTGTGCCTATCATCCAGGCTGTCTGGCAGATTGAAGGCGACGGAAAGACCTTCCCCCTTGAGCCGGGCAAGGATGCAGTGATCTGCGTCAACGGAGCGATCGACCACACCGTCAACGTTCCGCTTTCAGTCAACCTCAACAATCCTGACTACTTTGTCTGCTACAACAACGGTCCGAACAATTTCCCGAACACGACCTATCATCCGGCTCCAGGAGACCTGATACGCAAGGATCACATCCTGAATCTGGTGATCAAGACAGGAATCGCCAATGCCTACACCGTCTCCATCTCGTCGCCGGTCATCGTGATATTCAAGGCAAAGGGAACGACCATCCAGAAGTTTGTCTCGACGGACGGCAGCTCTTCCGGAAGCGACAATGTCATCCAGATTCCCGGCAGCAGCAACGACTATGTGGTGACAGTGCCGACCGGATGGATAATGGACGCGGTGGAGGTCTTCGACGGACGCTCCACATCGAACTCGAAGAGGCTGATGCCTTCCGTCGATGCCGGATTCGTTTATCAGTCAGATGTTTACAAAGGACATTCCCTGTTCAGGAAGACAGACGAGTCTGCTTCTGCGGAAGCAGGATTCGAGGTTCTTCAGGACACGAACAATTCAACGGACGATTTTTATGAACGCGAAACTCAGAGTCTTCACAAATAAGGCGGCCATCCTGGCCGCGGCGGTGCTGGCGATGGGTGTTCAGGCCGCGTCGGCGCAGACCGCCTACGACAAGATCCGGGACAACAGTTTCTGGAACGACGGCAGAAACGTCAGCGGAATCAGAAACGGGAAACCAGTCAGGGCATCCTACGCCGAATTCCGCGGAGGAATGACCGCAGGAGATTTCAAGCCTTCCTACGAGTCGTCCTCATCCTGGCATGCCGGGGCGGCAGCCGGGACAAGAGTGGACCTGGACAGGTTCTCCATGACCGGGTCATTCGCCTTTTCCCAAAGACAGGGGAAGGACATGTGCGGCTCGATGTTCATAAGACCGGGATCTTACCCGATTGATGTTCTGGAATTCACCCCGGGAGACAAGACCCTCCAGACCTACATGTTCTCGGGAGGCATCGCCGTTCCTTTAAACAACCGCTGGACTGTCGGAGCCGGAATGGATTTCGAGTCAGACAACTACTCCAAGCGCAAGGACATCAGGCACACCAACTACCGCCTCGACATGACCGTCACCCCGTCAGCGACACTTAAGTTGGACAGGTGGACGGTCGGCGCGGCGATGATCTTCGGCAAGAACTCCGAATCCATCCAGGCCGAGCAGATCGGCACGGCCACCGCGGACTCCTACTACGCATTCCTCGACAAAGGGATGATGTACGGGATTCAGCAAGTCTGGAACGGCAGCGGCATCCACCTTTCCGAATCCGGACTGGACAGACTCGCTGTCAGGGAATATTCCTACGGAGCGGCAGCACAAGCGGAACGAACTTTGGCAGACGGAACGTTGTACGCTGACATCGAATGGCTTGCGTCCGATGGAGAAGTCGGGGAGAAATCCTACACATTCTTCCGGTTCCCCGGACGGAGCATCACCGCGCGCCTCGGCTACAGACTTGAGACAGAAAGCGGAACCAACATATTCAGAATCCGCTACAACTGGTTCAGGCAGTGGAACAATGAATATGTCATCGACAAGGTCTCCTCCGGCGGCGTGACAACGCCTGTCATCTACGGACACAACAGGATCTTCGAACGCAGAAGGACGGAGGTCACTCCGGAATATTCATTCTATGGTTCCGGGAGCATGTCGTGGCTCTATAAGGTTCACGCCAAGGCCGGTTACACCAGGAGGAACGAGCAGTCGGCGGCGGTGTTTCCATATTCCTGCAACGGGAGTGATGACATCGTGACAGCGTCAGCGGCGGTGGCATTCCAATTGAAGAGGTTCAGACTCGGATGCAGCCTCGACTTTCTGAAAGGCTTCCGAGAAGAGACTTCCTCCATAACTGACGGAGAGGCCGACAACGGTTCCGCCCCTTTCCGCCCGGAATCATGGTATGACCTTTGGCAGGAATGGGAGAATGCCGCCAGAATCGGGGCTGGCCTTTCATTGAGGTACGACTTTTCCATCGGCAGAACCCGTGGCCTTTCCGCCGAGGTTTCCGGAACTATGCTTCATGGTTTTGACATCGTGCGGTGCAATGGGGACGACAGATTCGGGGGGACGATCAAGATTGGCTATGAATTTTAAGGTAAATTATTAATATTTAAATGATCATGAAAAAGTTTTTTTATTTGCTCGCTTCCGCGGCCCTGCTGTTGAGCGCATGTACAAAGGACGAGGATCCTTACATCAAGGTAAGTCCTGACAGTCTCACCTTTGAAGGCATCGCTTCCAGCCTGAATGTCACCATCGAATCAAACACCACATGGGAGATAACCGGCATAAAGGACTGGGTTTCACCGAGCAAGACAAGCGGAAAGGGAGACGCGACCATCAGCGTCACTGTTTTGGAAAATGACGGTCTGGACCGTGAATGCACTTTCAATGTCAGTGGTTCAGCCACCTCGGCCACAATCAAGATCAGCCAGACCGGAAGACCTGGCATCAAAGCGTCGGCAACCGAATTGGCTTTCGGCAGTGAGGCGGATGAGAAAGAGCTCACCATCAAGTCCAACAAGGACTGGACAGTCCGGAAAGACTGCGATTGGATCACCGTCACCCCATCAAGCGGCAAGGCCGCTGAATCAGAACAGACCGTGAAGATCGCGGTCGCAGACAACGCCGATGTCGAGCGTACAGCGGAACTCACCTTTTCCATTGATGCGGAAACTTCAGTCAAAGTGGCTGTAAGCCAGGAAGGGAGTGTGATTGAATATGCCGGTGTTAAGTACCGCACGGTCAAGATGAAGGACGGCCGCACCTGGATGGCCGAGAACCTGCGTTATGTGCCGGAGGGAAAAACTCCGTCTTCCGATCCGTCTGATGGCAACGGTATCTGGAATCCGTTAGGAGATGATGGAAAGCCAGCCACCGATGCCGCAGCAATCGCTGAAAAGGGCTACCTTTATGACTATTCCACCGTTCTTAAAACAGAAGTCACAAAGGACAATTTCAAGACGTTTGAAGGTGCACAAGGCATTTGTCCGGATGGGTGGCACATCCCTACAAGAGAAGAACTTGTGGCACTTTGCGGATATTCCAACAAAGCGGTCGGTGAAGACGGGGCACTGGTTGACAAGAACGCCGCATACTATGACGAAGACTACAATGGTGCGAAAATCGTGGCACTCGATGCCGACGGATTCGGCTGGGCTTTTTCCGGGATCATCAACAGAACAACCCCTACCGCTGTCGGAAAATACACGACAACAACAACGTCCGAATCAAACTGCTCTGTCAAGGAATACCTCGGCAAACCTTCAATGTCCTACATTATCGGCTCAACAGGATATCTCGTAAATGCAACAAGCGGCAACATTCAATTCTTTGGAATCATGTCCACCTTCACCAAGAGCTACATGGAAGGCAGGGCAACCGTAGGGTACACGAACTATCTTGGAGGCCAGTCTCTCCGCTGCATCAAGAACCAGTAGCCATAAACGGGCGGCAGCCATCAACATCAATAAGCCCCTTCTCCCAGCACCAGCCGGAAGGAGGGGTTGTTCATTTTCGGGCGGCGCGCTCTGCACGTTGCCCCTCAGTCGGCTACGCCGACAGCTCCCTCGGGGAGCGGGTCGCGAGTTCAAGCCGGAAACTGCATCAAAAAAAGCCATCCGTAATCCGGATGGCTTCTGGAGCGGAAAACGAGACTTGAACTCGCGACCCCGACCTTGGCAAGGTCGTGCTCTACCAACTGAGCTATTTCCGCAGACTTGTTACCCGCAGCATCGCTTTGGGATTACAAAGGTAGCGCTTTTTTCTTTTCCCGCAAACTTTTTTTTGAGTTTTCTTCAAAAAAGCCGGATAGGAAAGGCTTAAACCTCTATCGAAGTCTTGAATTCGGACAGGAAACGGAGATCGTTCTCGAAGTAGTGACGAAGGTCGTTGACCTGCCATTTGAGCATCGCGATGCGCTCCAGGCCCATTCCGAATGCGAATCCGCTGTACTTGCCGCTGTCAATTCCGGAAGCCTCAAGGACGTTGGGGTCCACCATTCCGCAACCCATGATCTCCAGCCAGCCTGTACCCTTGCAGATGTTGCAGCCCTTGCCGTGGCAGATGTTGCAGCTCACGTCAATCTCGCTTGAAGGCTCGGTGAACGGGAAGTAGGAAGGACGCATCCTGATCTGAGTGTCCGGCCCGAACATCTCGCGGGCGAAAAGAAGAATCGCCTGCTTGAGATCGGCGAAAGTCACGTTCTCATCAATGTAAAGACCCTCGACCTGATGGAAGATGCAGTGGGCGCGGGCGGAGATCGCCTCGTTCCTGAACACGCGGCCAGGACAGATCACACGGATCGGAAGCTTCATCGACTCCATCGCGCGCACCTGCACGGACGATGTGTGGGTACGCAGAAGAAGCGGATTGGGATGCCCGGCCGACACGAAGAACGTGTCCTGCATGTCCCTCGCCGGATGGTTCAGCGGGAAGTTCAGAGCCTCGAAGACATGGTAGTCATCCTCGATCTCAGGTCCTTCGGCGACATCGTAGCCGAATTTTCTGAATATGTCCACGATCTCCTGACGCACAATCGACACCGGATGCCTCGACCCCAGATCGAACGGAATCCCCGGCATCGAAAGATCCTCCTTGGGACCGTCCGTGACAACTTCTGAAGCCGTCTGCTCCTTGAGTTCGTCAATTCTGGTCTGGGCGGCCTGCTTGAGTTCGTTTATCTTGCGGCCGAACTCCTTCTTGAGTTCCGGGCCGTAGGTTCTGAACTCCTCGAAAAGCCTGGTGATCTCTCCTTTCTTGCCTAGAAGCCTCACACGGGCATCCTCGACTTCCTTGGCGGTCCTGCAATTCAGTTCATTGACGCGCGCAAGCAGTTTCTCTATCTCTTCTTTCATGATAATATTTCCGAAATATTCCTGCAAAGTTAATCATTTTCCTGCGGTTTGGCAGAGGACTTCTCCATCTTCGCCTTTCTTTTTTCGCGGGCCTTCTTGTCGCGGGCCGCACCGCTCTTGAGGTACTTCGCCCACTGGTCGTCATTCAGGACCTTGCGGAAAGCCACATAGATGTTCTCGGCCCATTTGTCACTGGCCTTCGTGTAGATGTCGTAGTTCGACACCTTCGCCGAAGAAAGGTCATTCATCTCCTGCTGCATGGCACGGTAGTCGTGATTCAGGATCGAGTCCACATAGAACACCTGCCAGTCCTCCAGTTTCAAAGTCGTCTCGAATCTGGCGATCTCCTTTTCGATGAACTCGGCCATCTTCTTCTCCTGCTCCTCCGGGCCGGGCGTTCCCTGCTGCGCGGAAACCGTCAGCACCGAAAAGGCAATGCCCGTTACCGTAAGAAAAAATTTTTTCATATCTTTACAATCCCTAATAAAGAATAACAAATTTAATCAATAATAAGTTAATAGCAAAATGACAAGACGCACAATCATCTACACGCTGCTGTCGGTCATCTGCGCGTTCACGGCGGATTTCAGGACCGATGCATGCACAAACATCATAGTGACAAGGGGGGCAAGCACCGACAACTCGAACATCATCTCCTATGCGGCTGACTCTCATGTACTTTACGGAGAGCTTTACTTCCACCCGGCAGCGAACTGGAAAGCGGGTTCGATGCTCAACATCATCAACTGGGACTCCTACAAGCCGATGGGACAGATCCCGCAGGTGGCGCACACCTACAAGACCGTCGGCAACATGAACGAGCACCAGCTCATCATCGCCGAGACGACATGGGGCGGCAGACTTGAACTGGAAGACACCACAGCCATAATGGACTACGGCTCACTGATCTACGTCGCTCTGCAAAGAGCCCGCACCGCAAGGGAGGCGATCAAGGTCATCGTTGATCTGGCCAATGAATATGGCTATGCTTCCGAAGGCGAGACCTTCTCTATCGCGGACAAGGACGAGGCCTGGATCATGGACCTCATCGGCAAGGGCTGCGAGATGAAGGACGGAAAGAACATCCGCAAGGGATTCGTCTGGGTGGCGATGAGGATTCCCGACGGCTACATCTGCTCGCACGCCAACCAGGCGCGCATCCGGACCTTCCCGCTGAACGACCCCCAGAACTGCCTCTACGCTCCGGACGTGATCTCCTTCGCAAGGGAGAAGGGCTACTTTGACGGCAAGGACGAGGACTTCGACTTCAGCGCCGCCTACTGCCCGGCCGATTTCGGAACTGTCAGAAGCTGCGACGCAAGGGCATGGAGCGCTTTCAACATCCTCTGCGACGGACAGTTCACCTACGAAAAGGACGGCAAGACCGTCACCGAGCCGGCCTCCGCCTACCACGACTACATCACAGGCGAGAACCCGAGCCACAGGATGCCTCTGTTCGTGAAACCGGCAAGAAAGATCTCCGTCAAGAATGTGGCCGACGCCATGAGAGACCATTTCGAGGGGACCCCGCTTGACATGACGACAGACATAGGAGCCGGCGGCAACGCCCTTCCTTACAGGTGGAGGCCTATGGGCTTCGAGCACAAGGGCTGGCGCTACGTCAACGAAAGGGCCATCGCCACCCAGCAGACCGGCTTCTGGTTCGTCGGACAGTCCAGACACGACCTTCCTGACGTGATCGGAGGAGTCATCTGGTTCGGGACCGACGATGCGGCGACTTCCTACGTCACCCCGATCTACACCAACACGGACAAGGTCCCGGAATGCTTCAGGGTCGGCAACGGGAACATGCTGGAATACTCCCCCACCGCATCCTTCTGGATCAACAACCGCATCGCCAACGCCTGCTACAAAGCCTACAACATCATGGCTCCGACAGTGAAGGAGGCCATCGACAGCTTCGAGAACGACCAGCTGGACTCGAAACTCGCGGAGATGGACCGCAAGGCCTTGGAAGCCTACAACGCCATCCTGCCGAAAGCCGAGAGGAAAGGCCTTGGCAGCAAGGACTGGTTCGCCCCGGTCAGGAAGATGCTCACTGAATATTCAGTGAACACCGCGCAGAGGCAGTTCGAGAACTGGGTGGCTCTTGAGGAACTCCTTCTTGTGAAGTTCATCGACGGCAACGTGAAGGCCCAGAACGAGGACGGTTCCTTCAAGCACAGCAAATGGCACGAGGGCACTCCTGATGGTCTCACGCAGCCAGGCTACACCGAGAAATGGAAAGAGGCCGTCGTGAAGGACCACGGCGATGTCATCAGGGAAAGATAAAAACCTAATGATGAGGATTACAAGGTATCTTTTGACGGCTGCGGCGCTGACGTTCGGCGTCGCGGCTTTTGCCGATGAGGGGATGTGGATGATCCAGGACATCAACGAGGCGCTGGAGAAGAACATGAGGGCGAGGGGGCTGAAGCTCGCCGCCAACGAGATCTACAATGACGAGGCTCCGGGGACGGCTGTCTCCGACGCGGTTGTGTCGATCGGATTCTACTGCACGGGAAGCGTGATCTCCGACAAGGGACTCGTCATCACGAACCACCACTGCGCCTATTCCAACATCGCGAGGCTCAGCACTCCCGAGCACAACTATCTGGAGGAAGGGTTCTGGGCGATGAGCAGCGAGCAGGAGATCCCGATCGAAGGCGAGAAAGTGTTCTTCCTCAAGAAAGTCCTCGATGTCACCGAGGAGGTGAAGGGACTCACCAAGGAACTCCGCGCGGCGGGGAAACCGTCCGGCAGCCGGAAGATCAGTTCCGTCATGGAGGAACGCTACCGCAAGTCCACCGGAATGGAATGCATCCTCAGCGCCATGTGGGCCGGGGAGAAATACTACATGTCCGTTTACAAGGTCTATACGGACCTGAGGCTGGTGGCCGCACCTCCGCAGAGCATAGGTTATTTCGGCGGCAATCAGGACAACTGGAAATGGCCGCGCCACAACTGTGATTTCACGATTTACAGAATCTACGAGGACGGAAAGCCTGTGACCAGGGAAAAGAGCCTCCGCATTTCATTGGCCGGCTACAATCAGGGTTCGTTCGCGATGGTCATCGGCTATCCCGGCAGAACCGACAGGTACGCCTCCTCCGCGGAAGTGAACTTTCAGGAGAAGGTCAGTCTGCCAGTGTCAAATGAGATACGCGGAGGTCAGATGGCCATCATCCGCAAATGGATGGACGCGGACCCTCAGGTCAGGATGAAGTACTCCGACTGGTTCTTCTCCCTCAGCAACGTGCAGGAGAACAACGCAGGAATGGTGAAATGCTACAAGCGGTTCTGGGTCAAGGACGAGAAGGAGACCGAGGAGCATGAGCTGCAAAGATGGATCGATGCCGCCGACAACCGCAAGACGATGTGGGCCACGCTGATTCCGGATCTTGAGAAGGCATATTCAGAGACCGCAAGGGTCGAAAGGGACAAGGTCGTGTTCAGGGAGACGATGTTCAGGGGAATATTCATGAACCGCTACCTCCTGCGCGCGGGAAACTCCTCAAGCGTGGAGAAGGCGGTCAAAACCCTCCGGGAAGGATTCCTCGCGACCGATGCCAGAGTGGAGAAGGAACTTCTTGAATATGCCTGCAAGGAATACTTCAACAACCTTGAATTCAGCTATTTCGGCAAGTACCAGATCAAGATGGCGGACCGTTTCGGCAATGACTACAAGGCGATGGCCGAACACCTCTGGAGCAGAAGCGTGGTCTCCTCTCTGGACAGGATCGAGGCCATCGGGTCCGTCGATGAGATCAAGAACGATCCGCTGAGACGTTTCCTGACGGACACGCCGATCACCGTGTTCAACGAGAGGAACGGACAGGCCGGGAAGAAACAGCGGGCCGACAAGCTGGAGAAGGAGTACAAGAGAGCGCTCTACTGGATGAGGCTCCACAAGGGTGTCGGGCAGTACCCGGACGCCAACTCCACCATGAGAATCTCCTACGGGACCGTGGGAGGTCTCCAGCCCAACGACGGAGTCTGGTACAACTGGTACACGACCCCTGCCGGAATACTTCAGAAATATGATCCGTCCGATCACGACTACAACCTGACAGACAGGCAGAAAACCCTTCTGGAAAAGGGTCGCTGGGGACGTTGGGGATTCAGGCTCGACGGGAAAGGCGGCTCGATGATCGTGGACTTCATGACGGACAATGACATCACGGGTGGCAATTCAGGCAGTCCCGTGCTGAACGCCAAAGGCGAGCTCATCGGATTGGCCTTTGACGGCAACCTCGAATCACTCGCCAGCGACGCGTCCTTCACGGAGGGCTACAACAAATGCATCAACACCGACATCCGTTATGTGATGTGGGTTCTCGACAAGTACGCCGGGATGAAACATCTCGTCCGGGAAATCAATTTCGCCCGGTAACGAAACAGTTATGGCCGGCGGAAAGGATTTCCTCCGGCCATAGCCCTATCATCATTTCTTGTCGTTCAGTACTATCTGACCTCCGACGGCATCGATTTCGATGACGGAGTCCTTGTGGACTGTTCCGGCCAGGATGGCTTTCGCGAGCTGGTTGACCAGTTCCCTCTGCATCAGCCTCTTGATCGGACGGGCTCCATAGGCCGGATCGTAACCGCCGGAGACCATGTGGTCCTCGAAGGACTTCGTGAACTCGATGGTGACCCCTTCCTCGGAAAGCCTGCTCTGAAGCTGCTTCATCTGGATGTGGAGGATGTCACGGATGTCGTTCTGGGTCAGAGGGTCGAACATGATGATCTCGTCGATTCTGTTCAGGAACTCCGGCCTTACCGTGGTCTTGAGCACGTCCATCACCTTTTCCTTGCACTCGTCCAGAAGCTCGCGCCTTGTGGCGATCGCCCTCATCTCCCCGGCAGGGTCGGCACCAGGCTGCCCGACGGCAGGGAGCCTGTCCATGTAGCTCTGGATGATGTCCGAGCCGACATTCGAGGTCATGATCAGAATCGTGTTCTTGAAGTCCACCGTGCGTCCCTTGTTGTCGGTCAGACGGCCGTCGTCCAGTACCTGAAGCAGCACGTTGAACACATCCGGATGAGCCTTCTCGATCTCGTCCAGCAGGATGACGGAATAAGGCTTGCGCCTTACGGCCTCGGTCAGCTGGCCACCCTCGTCGTAGCCGACGTAGCCCGGAGGCGCTCCGACCAGACGGCTGACCGTGTGACGCTCCTGGTACTCGCTCATGTCGATCCTCGTGATCATGTTCTCGTCATTGAACAGGAACTCCGCAAGGGCCTTGGCAAGTTCTGTCTTGCCCACGCCGGTCGTACCCATGAAGAGGAACGAACCGATCGGCCTTTTCTCGTTCGACAGTCCGGCCCTGCTGCGGCGGACCGCGTCAGCGACAGCCTGAATTGCCTGCTCCTGCCCCACGACCCTCTTGTGCAGTTCGCTCTCGATGCGCAGAAGCTTCTCCTTCTCGCTTTCGAGCATCTTCTGCACAGGAATGCCCGTCCATTTGGCCACGACCTCGGCGATGTCCTGCGGGGTGACCGACTCGGTGACGATCGGATCCTTGATCCCGGCCTGCTTCCCGGTCAGCTCATCGATCTTCTTCTGGGCCTCGGCGATCTTGCCGTAACGCAACTCGGCGACCTTGCCGTAGTCCCCCGCCCTTTCGGCAGCCTGAGACTGGATCTTGTAGTTCTCGATCTCCTGCCGAGCCTCCTGGAGACCGGAAAGGATGCTCTTCTCATCATTCCATCTCTTCATCAGAGCCTCCCTCTCGGCAGTCTTGTCGGAGAGTTCCTTCTGAATCTTCTCGGACTTCAGGGACGTGCCCTCGCGCTTGATGGCCTCCTTCTCGATCTCCAGCTGACGGATGTCGCTGTTGAGCTCGGCGATCGGCTCCGGCACGGAGTTCATCTCCAGACGCAGTTTGGAGGCGGCCTCGTCCACAAGGTCTATGGCCTTGTCAGGCAGAAACCTGCTGGTGATGTACCTGTGGGAAAGATTGACGGCGGCGATCAGGGCGTCATCCTCTATCTTCACGCGGTGATGGTTCTCGTACTTTTCCTTGAGGCCTCTCAGGATGGCGATCGACTCCGCCGGTGAAGGCTCATCGACCATGACCATCTGGAAACGCCTCTCAAGCGCCTTGTCCGTCTCGAAATACTTCCGGTACTCGTCAAGGGTGGTGGAACCGATGGTCCTCAGCTCGCCCCTTGCAAGCGCAGGTTTAAGGATGTTCGAGGCGTCCATCGCTCCGGAAGAACGTCCGGCGCCCACAAGGGTGTGGATCTCATCGATGAACAGGATGATCTCCCCGGCGCTGTCAACCACTTCCTTGACAACCCCCTTCAGACGCTCCTCGAACTCTCCCTGGTACTTCGCTCCGGCGATCAGCGCGCCCATGTCCAATGAATATACCTTCTTGCTTTTAAGGTTTTCCGGCACATCCCCGTCCACGATCTTCCGGGCGATGCCCTCGGAGATGGCGGTCTTGCCGACACCCGGCTCACCCACCAGGATAGGGTTGTTCTTGGTTCTTCTGCTCAGGATCTGCAGAACCCTTCTGATTTCCTCGTCCCTGCCGATGACCGGATCGAGTTTGCCTTTGGCGGCCTGTTCGTTGAGATTGATGGCGAACCTGGGCAGGAACTGCATTGATGTGTTGGTATTGTTTTCCATAATTCTTACTCCTTTCCGGTCTCCGGACTCCCACGCTCGCCGCCAAGGCGGATTCACGCGACGGCATCAAAAAACCGTCCGGTCCGAAGACCAGACGGCTGAAAGTCAAATTATGTTCCACAGCCCGAAGGCTGACAAAATGTCAGTTACTCGGCGGAAGACTCGGTGGCCGGTGCCTCCTGGGCAGGATTGGCCTGCTGGACAGGAGCGGAAGGGAATTCCGGCTGGGCGGCGGTGTTCTCTATCTTGTCGGTCAGATCGACACCGGAGACAGTGGTCCTGGTTGTGAACGAGGAGATGATCGAAACCACAAGGATGAATGTGACGAGACCCCAAGAGACTTTCTCAAGGATGTCCGCGGTCTGCCTTACGCCAAGAGTCTGGTTGGCGGATGTGAAGTTGCTGGCCATCCCCTGTCCCTTGCCGTTCTGAAGCAGCACGACGAGGATCAGAAGAATCGACGCGATGACAATAAACACTGTGAGAACTGTAAACATATTCTTGAATTTTAATTTTCCTGTCGCAATTTTTCAATAAGGGATGCAAAGTAAGCACTTTTTTCCGGATATCGCAAGATAAGTCGGGAATAAATCTTCTTTGCCTCAGCGGCATAGCCCTGATCGGCATAGATCGCAGCCAACGTCTCGGTGCAGAAGCCAAGTTCCGGATCCTCCCAGAGACGGTCTTCCGGCTCGTCACAACGCTCGGACCTGAAGCGTGAGAAGACATTGTCCTCGTCCCTGCGCACGGCGGCGTACTGCTCCGGGGAGAAGAAATCCCCTCCGGCGACACGCACGGTGCGACGGTAGCCTGACGGCTCCTGCGATGAATATTCCTGTGCCCTCACCAGGGCCTCGAGAGACACCGGAGCCTGCCGGGACGGCTCAGAACCGATATATCCCTTTATAAGATGCTCCACATCCCTGCCTGAACAGTCCTCCTTCCCGGCGGAGCGCATGATGTCGGAGATCAATGTCCTTGACGCCACATACATCGCCGCCTCAGAGTACTGAGCCTTTCCCCATTCGCTCCCGCCGACCTTGGACATTCTGACACACAACTCCTTGCGCGCCCCGCCGAACCAAGGGTAAAGATTGATCACCCCGGTCAGCTCATCCATGTCCAGAGACTGGAGATTCTTTTTGTCATTTCCTTCCATGCCTACCACTGCGCCACACTGGCATTGAACATGTCCTCGACCAGCTTGTCGATGATCTCCTGACAAAGGGTGGACTCGACCGCATCCAGAGAGTTGTTCGAATCGTAATCCGAGTAAGCCGAGAAACTCTTCTCGAAATCATCCTCCGGGTACTTCCTGTTGGTGAATTTCAGTTTCACGGTGACAGTCAGACGGTTCTGCGCGGCGACCTCGTTCGCGGTCACGGCGGCCGCCCTGACCTCGTAGCCGGTCACCTCGCCCTGAAGCTCCAGATCCCCGTCCATCTCCACCTGCTCCAGTTTGGTTAGTTTTCTGAACTTGTCCCTCATGGCCTCGGTCAGGTCATTGCTCAGGTTAGGATTAACCTTGAGGGCCTTATACTCAAAATAGTTGATGGTCACAGTCTTGACATCCGCCTGGATGGACGTGCCGGAAAAAGAGTAATTGACGATGGAGCAGCCGCCGAGGACGGCGACGGCAAGCAGAGTCAGCGCTATGATAAACTTCTTCTTCATGTTCAATTCTGTTCCGGTTTTTTGTCAAGGTTGTACTTCTCGATCCAACGGTAAAGGGTACGCTCCGAGATTCCCACCTCCCGGGCCGCGAGCTTGCGGTTGCCGCCATGTTTCTCAAGGGCCTTCTCTATTATCTCCAGATTAGATTTCCTCAGGGAAAGATCCTGTGGGGCGGACGCTTCCGCCCGGATGTCAACCACCTTGCCGATCTCTCCGCTCGTGACCGGAGCCCCGAGACCCTGCCATTCCGCCTCCTCCGGTTCGGAAGACGGCCGGAGCGCGGGACGGATGGCCGGCACCGCCGCCTCAGGAGCGGAGTCAAGTCTGGCCTTCAGCCGGTCCACCTCCTGCTTGAGGTCGAAGATCGCCTTGATGATCATCTGCTTGTCCGAATCCGGCATCTGTCCCCCGGCAGATTCCTGCGCCGTGGCCGGAAGCAGGGTCGTCTCCTCCTTCGGCATGTAGAGCCCCAAGGTGCTGGCATCCACCACGCATCTTTCCGAAGTCCGGGAGAGTTTCTCGGACTCCAGAGCCGTGACGGTCTCGGCCATGTTCTTGAGCTGCCGGATGTTGCCAGGCCAGCGGTAGTTTATCAGCAGGTCAATCGCATCATTGGTCAAGGACACCTTGCCCATGCCGTACTTCTCGGAAAAGTCGGAAGTGAACTTCCTGAACAGGAGATAGATGTCCTCCTTGCGCTCGCGCAGGGCAGGCATCATGATCTGAATCGCGTCAAGCCTGTAGTAGAGGTCTTCCCTGAACTTGCCTTTCCCCACGGCGTAGAGCAGGTTGACGTTGGTGGCCGCGATGACCCTCACGTCCGTCTTCTGAACCTTGGAAGAACCGACCTTGATGAATTCTCCGCTCTGGAGAACCCTGAGCAGTTTGGCCTGTGAGGCCAGAGGGAGCTCTCCGATCTCGTCCAAAAAGAGGGTTCCCCCGTCTGCCTCCTCAAAGTAGCCCCTGCGCGTCTCGATCGCCCCGGTGAAAGACCCTTTCTCATGGCCGAACAATTCGGAATCGATGGTGCCTTCCGGGATCGCTCCGCAGTTCACGGCAAAGTATTTGCTACCCTTGCGCAGGCTGTTCTGGTGGATGATCTTCGGAATGTTTTCCTTTCCGACACCGCTCTCACCCGTGACCAGGACGGTAAGATCCGTCGGGGCGACGGCCACGGCCGTCTCCAGAGCTCTGTTAAGGGCGGCATCATTGCCGATGATGTCGTATTTGTTCTTAAGTCTTTGCAGCTCCTGTGAATCCATAGTATTTGCTCAGAGTTTGGCAAAGTTAACAAAATAATAGTTATATTTGTACATTTGTTATTGGCATTGAAATGCAATCTTTAATCATCAGTAATATGAAAAAGACTCTCAAACTTTTGTCCGTGGCTCTCCTGGGAGTGGCCGCGGCTGCCTGCTCTTCAGCCGAGAAGATGGCTGAACTTGCTGACAATGTGACCGTAAAGTGCGACCCTGCGGTTCTGGAGTGTGTCGCCGGCAACATCGACGCCACCGTCACGGTGACCTACCCGGCGAAATATTTCCATCCTAAGGCCATCCTTGAGGTCACTCCGGTTATCGTCTATGACGGAGGAGAGGCCAAGATGACTCCTTTCATGTACCAGGGCGAGAAGGTCAAGGACAACTACAAGGTTGTCGCCAAGGCCGGCGGTACTGTTACCGAGAAGGTTCACTTCGACTATGCCAAGGGCATGGAGCAGTCTCACCTTGAGCTCCGCGGTGTCGCGAAGTACAAGAACAAGGCCTACAAGCTTCCTGTAAGGAAGGTGGCCGACGGTGTCAACACGACCTACATGCTCGTGAAGGGTGCCGGTCAGGTTCCTTTCAAGGCTGACGGCTACCAGGCCATCCTCCAGCAGACCGCGGAGGGACAGATCCTCTACAACATCAACTCCGCCGACGTCAGGACAAGGCAGCTCAAAGGCCAGTCCATAAAGGACTTCCAGAGCGCTCTTGAGGAGATCAAGGCCAACGAAAGGAAGACCCTCGTGGGAACAGAGGTTGTGGCCTACGCTTCACCTGACGGTGGCGAGAAGCTCAACAGCACCCTTTCCGAGAGACGTTCAAAGTCAGCCGACAAGGCTTGGGACAAGGTGATGAAGGGCAAGAATGTCGCCGACCCTGAGGTCAAGAGCATCGGTCAGGACTGGGAAGGATTCCAGGAACTCGTCCAGAACTCCGACATCGAGGACAAGGACCTTATCCTCCGCGTCCTCTCCATGTACAGCGACCCGGCTGTCCGTGAGAGCGAGATCAAGAACATGTCCTCCGTTTACACCGAGCTCAAGAGCGGCATTCTCCCTGAACTCCGCCGCGCGAGGTTCATCGCCAACGTCGAGTTCAAGAACTACACCGCCGACGAGCTTGCGGAACTGGTGGAGAGCAACATCGACATCCTTGACGAGCCGGCTCTCCTGCACGCCGCCACCCTCAACAAGGATCTTGACGGCAAGGTTAAGCTCTACAACAAGGCCATCACCAAGTACGACAGCGACAAGGCAAGGTTCAACCTCGCCGTGGCTTACCTCAACGCCGGTGACATGAAGAAGGCCGAGAATGCCTTCGCCGCCGTTCAGACAAAGGACGGAGACCTCACCAACGCCCTCGGTGTGATCGCCCTGCGCAAGGGTGACTACTCAACCGCCGCCAAGAACTTCAAGAAGGCCGGCACCGATGCGGCCAAGGCCAACCTTGGTGTTGTGGACATCCTCACCGGTGACTACGACAAGGCCGTCCAGGATCTCAAGGACGTGAAGGGCTGCTGCCACAACACCGTCCTCGCCTACATCCTCACCGACCAGCTCGACAAGGCTTCCAAGGCCGCCCGCTGCAAGGACGCCAAGGTTGACTACCTCAGGGCCATCATCGCCGCCCGTCAGGGCAACTTCGACCAGGTCAAGACCTGGCTTGACTCAGTGGCCAAGAAGGACAAGGCTCTCGCCGAGAAAGCCACCAAGGACATCGAGTTCGCCGAGTACTACAAGTAATCCAAGGATCATCGATAAAAAAAGAAGTCCGGCTTTACCCGCCGGACTTCTTTTTTTTATTCACCTGTCTCTTGGTTACTTACATTATCGGATGCCGAACGTTATGAGAAGGCCCCTATGATCACTGCACCAGACTTCTCCGGCAGGAAGGATCAGCTCACCGTCGGAGACTTTGTCCCGGACTGGTTTACCGTGATCGATTGAAGAGTCGGGACCTACAATCTGAGCCTTCAGAACACGGATTCTGTCATCGTTGCGGAAATACACGAAATCTATCCTGTCACGCTCATCCGCCTCCGGAGCCCAGGCCGTGCTTTTCTTCGCATCCTTGTTGTAAACCGGCCATGTGAAACCGGGGTTCTTCAACGGATTCGGATAGACCGTCCTGTAGGCGTCACTGAAACCATTGGCCAGCAAGAACGTCGAGACACTCCAAGGAATTGTCAGGCCGTTATGTCCCCAAAGATTCTTTGTCCGTTTAGTCCAGTCCAGATGCGAAGGCTGGTTAAGGTCACCGGCATAGATGCACAGACGGCCGAGGGATGCCTGAACATCGGTGTCATTTTTCAGGTCAACCGCCATCTGAAGACGATCTCCGGCGACATCTCTTTCGACCACGGTCTTCCGGTCGGAGACAGGGCCGTCAGCCAATCTGCCCCATCCGTACGGCTCGCATCCGTCGCCATAGCCCCTCGGAAGATAGCAGGCATAGTAGTAATAGACCGAATGGGAGGAATAGACCGCAACCTCCCGGCCATGAACATCGATGACTGTCCGATAATACCATTGCTGATGTCCGGGATCCTTGGTGGAAGCGACCTGCGACGCACCTTCCACAATGGGGAACCTCGTGAGGATCCCTCTTGTGCCGCTGCCTGACATGCTTGTCTTGTAGTAGCGGACACCGGTCCTCTCAAAAATGTAATCTATCGCCTGTCCAAGAATATACTCGGCCGACCTTTCCCTGAAAGATTCGGTCCCTCTTGTCGGAAACTCGCAGAAAGAGGCGACATCCGGCATGAGAGCCACAAGCTGGTCACAAAAGACACTCAGTCCATTGTCCACATTAGCCAGCCCTTCCCAAATGTTCAGCTGAAAGAATTTCAAGGTGCTGAGCGGATCAGAAGACTCTCCCTCCCTGCCGGACAGGCCGAGCGAACGGTCTCCGGCATGGGAAAGAGAACACATCATGCACAGGAGTGCGGAGATGAAGAATCGAAGTTTCATTTTTTAATGCTATACTTGAAAAACAATGAGGCTCCGGCATCCTTGAGCGCCAGCTCAAAACCGGCGGCCAGATCGGCTCCCGACTTCTCGACCGACTCCATCGTGTCCTGGTTCTCAACCACATAAACAGAATCCGGCCTCAAGCCTCTCAATTTGACGACAATCCTGTCCTGATCACATTGCGACCGCCTGAACGCGACGATGCGCCCGCTGCCGTCAGACTTTCTGTCAAGCTGGTAGGCCAGCCAGATGTCATCGGCGGTGGTGTCTCCGTAGCCGGTGAGCGGGTAGAAATCCTCAAGGAAATAATGTCTGATGTCGTGGAATTCCGCCATACGCTTCTGCATCTCCAGAATGTTGAAATCCGCCGAGGTAATCTTCCAGTTGAAAATGACGGCGGCGCTGTAGCTTGACCTGGCGTGAAACGCGTCGGCCTTTGCCAGACCGGTGCCGCTGACAGGAAGCCACTGGCTCAGGCCGTAGGTGTGGCACTGGTAGCCGACAGGCTCGCCGTAGTTGTAGTCGGTCCTCCAGAGAGGAATGCTTCTGGAAGTCGCCTCAAGGTCAAGCCTACGGCCTCCTCCGGCGCAGTTGTCGATGTAAAGGTTCGGGAACTCGGAACGGAGATAGTCCCAGAACTTGTAGAGGCCGGTGACGTACCCGATCTCGCAGATTCCGCTGCGTCCCGGTTCGTCATTGCTGTACCAGAACCACTCGGGGTCAACGTTGTAGTCCTGGCGATAGTGGTCAATCCTGTTGTCCCTTATCAGCTTGGCCACATTCTCCCTGAGCCACTTGTTGGCGTTCTCGTCACCGAGGTTCACCAGGAACGAATCCTGAGTCCTCCTGTCGATCGCATGAGGGACCGGCTTTCCGCCCCCGGCGAGCAGCATGTACTCAGGATGCTCGTAAGCCCAGTCGGAATCCTTGATGACCCTCTCCGGTTCAAACCAGACCATGAACTTGCATCCGACCTCATGGGCGGCGTCTGCGATCTCCCCGAGACCGGCAGGGAAGCGTTTCGTGTCCACTTTCCAGTTGCCGACAGCATTGGCCCAGTTGTAGCCGTTCTTCCAGTCGGCAGCTTTCTCGTACCATCCGGCGTCAAGCCAGAAGACTTCCGGCAACAGATTGAATTCCTCGTAACGATGAATAAGAGCCTTGGCGTAGTCGGAGGTCATGCAGGTATATTCATTGCAAGGATAAGGGTCGCCGTAGTTGAAGCTTGAGCAGAGCGGCGGCTCGACAGGAGAGCCTCCCGCCTTCGGATAATGATGCTTGAGAATGAACTGACGGAGAATGTTCTGGCCGTCCATCCTGTCCTCTCCCTGCCAAGGGATCATCGCTGTCAGCGGAGTACGGATCTCCTCGCCGGGAAGCAGGTAGGTGTCCAGATTCTTGAGGCCCGTGGAGACATTGAGGCGATCCTCGGAAGGACGGATGATCTCCGCTTTCCATGAGCCTGTCCAGCCTATGGCGAAAACCATCCCGCCTTCAGGAGTCTTGACATTGAAATAAGGGAAGCCGACGGAAGACGAGCGCCCGAGCGAAGGGGTCATGACCAAAGAGTCTCCGACTGAATATTCCTTCGTCTGAGCCATGAAATCATGCTTCCCCGCATCGCTGCCTCTGGCATAGAACAGGGACCAGTCCCCCTCCCTGCCGGATTTCATGTCGATGTCGGCGGCCTTTACATCAGAGATCTGTCCGGAGTTCACGGAAGACCTGTTCCTGAAGTACAGAGTCCATTCCATCGCATTGAAATCAGTGAAATTCTTGACCTTGCACTCCACCTGAAGACCGCTTTTGCCATCAGTCCAGAAAAAGGACCTTTGAATCTCTCCGTCCTCCGAAACAACCGGAGCGGTCTTTGTGAACTTCCATTTCTTCAGAAAGGAATCAGACGGCACTCCGTCATAATCAAAGGAAAAAGGAGGAAGCACCCCTTTGGAGAAATGCCTTTCGATCCATCTCTGACAAGACTGGCCTTTGGCGGACATTTCCATCGATGAGCGGGCCCATGCCATCCCTGAACAGAGCGCCGCGAGAACCAATGCGGTTATTATTTTTTTCATTGTTCAACGTATTTTATAAGCAGAGAACTTTTCGGTTTGTCAAGCCTGAGGGTCAATCCGTCCGCAAGCTCACGGCCTGTCTTGGTGACAACCTCGCCGGAATCGCTGTCGGTCAACCGGTAGAGCTTTTCGGCGGAGAGTCCTTCCAGACGGACGACACAATGGCCCTCTGAGGATTCCTCCCGTCTGAAAGCCACCACTATCCCCGACCCGTCCGACGGCCTGTGCATCTGGTAGGCCAGCCACACATCGTGACCCGTGAGATCGCCGTCGCCGGTAAGCGGATAGTAATCCTCGAAATAATAGTCACGGATGCCCTTGTACTCAGCCAGCCGTTCCTGCATCTCAATCACCGACACACCTTTCTCCGTGATCTTCCAATTGTAGATGAGCGTGGAGGAAAGGCTCGAACGGAACGAGTATTTGTCAGGCAGCAATATTCCCGTGCCATGGACCGGAAGGAAATAATTCAGTCCGTAGGTGTGGCATTGGTAGCCGTCCGGGTCATCATAGTGGTAGTAGTCGCTTCTCCACAGAGGAACGCTCCTGCTGATGGTCTCCCAGTCAAGACGCTTTCCCCCCGAGGCACAGTTGTCGATGACCATCTCCGGGAACCTGTCAAGAAGATAGTCCCAGAAGCGGTACAGATTCCCGATGTGCCTTATCTCCTTCATCCCCTTTCGCCCGGGTTCATCGTTGAAAGCCCAGTACGGCGCAGGCTTGATGTTGCAATCCTGCCTGTACCAGTCAACTCCATTCTCCTCCATCAGGTCTCCGTAGTATTTGCAGAGCCAGTCGCAGGCCTCGTCATTTCCAAGGTCGAACAGGAACCATCCGGACTCCTCCGACCCCTCCGGCTGAGGGCAGTCAAGCATCCAGTCCTTGTGTTCCACGGCCCATTGCGTGCCTTTCACGACCCTTTCCGGCTCGAACCAGAGCATGAACTTGGCCCCGACAGAGTGTGCGGCGTCCGAAACAGGCTTCATACCCTCCGGAAAACGCCTGGCGTCCACAGTCCAGTTGCCGGTAGTGGAAGCCCAGTTCTGGCCATTCCGGTAGTCGGACGCTCCGGTATGCCATCCGGCATCCAGCCAGAAGATGTCAGGGACCAGCCCGAACTGCGTGTAGCGATGGATCATCGCGGTCGCCCATTCAGAGGTTATGCAGGAATATTCCCCGAAAGGCTGCGGGTCACGGTAGTTGAAGCCGCTGCTGAGGTAGTTCCTCATCTGCTCTCCATGAATCTTCCTGTAGCGGTGCTCCAGCAGGAAACGGCGGAAACGGTTATGCCCGTCCATCTGCTTTCCGCTCCAGAACAGGAAAGCCACGGACGGCACACGGATCTCCTCACCGGGTTTCAGGTACAGGTCAAAGTTGACCAACCCGGCGGAAACATCCAACGACCTTGTCCCGGAAGACTTGAATTCCGAGAACCATGTCCCGGACCAGCCTATGGCCATCATGGCCCCCTGGCCCGAGGCTTTGGATTCTATGTTGTAAAAAGGGAATGCCTCGCTTGAGGACCGTCCTCCGGAAGGCTCGAAACGGACATCGGTCCCGTCTTCCAGAACCTTTGTCCTCGGCGCGTAGTCGGCCCTTGAGATCTTGTTGCCCTCGGCATAATGAAGGGACACCGGGCCGGCGGACGGGAAATTCATCCTCATGTCGGCGATCTTCAGGTCAGAGATCTGCCCCGAGTTCTCCCCGGAGACATTGCGGAAGCGCACAACCCATTCAACCACGGCGCTTTCAGGATAACCGGTGACATCACACTCCACAGAAAGCCCTTCCTTGGCGCTTGTCCAGATGAATCTTCTTGAGATGGCTCCCGGCTCGGAAGTCTCCATGACCTTGCGCTCTCTTTTCCACCCGCCAAGAAACTCGGACGACGGAACACCGTCAAGTTTGAAAGAGAACGGCACCGTACTTCCATTCGAGAAGCGGGCGTCAATCCATGAGGACACCTTGACCTTGTCCCCGGGCATGCTGACCACGGAACGAGCGTCCGAAGCCAGCGTCACAGACAGCGACATGATCAGAGCCGCTGAAAAAGTCAACAGACCGCGTTTCATGTCAGAATCCCAATTTCTTTTCCAACGCCTCTATCATGATGTGGATCACCTTGATGTGGATCTCCTGAATCCTGTCCGAGTGAGGTGCGTCCGGAGCCAGTATGGCCACATCGGAGGCCTCCGCCAGCGGCTTGCCCTTCACGGAGGTCAGGGCGATCACCTTCATTCCGATCTTCCTTGCGGACTCCACCGCCTTAAGCACATTGCCGGATGTTCCGCTTGTGCTTATCGCAAGAAGCACGTCCCCAGGCTTGCCGAAAGCCTCGACCCATCTCTGGAAGATCTCGGCGAAAGAGAAGTCGTTGCCCACGCAGGTGAAGTAGGCGGGGTCGTTGATGGACATCGCCGGCAGCGGCCTTCTGCTGCTGCGGAACCGGCCGGTGAGTTCCTCGGCGAAATGCGTGGCGTCACACAGAGACCCGCCGTTGCCGCAGCTCATCACCTTGCCGCCGGAAGCCAAAGACTCGGCCAGGATGTCCACACACCTCTCGATGGAAGGCACCGTCTCCGGGGCGGCAAGAAAACCTGTCAATTCATCCAAAGCCTCCGACAGGCTGTGTTCGATAATGTTCTTAACCATTTTTTTCGTCTTTTAAACATTGGCCGCCACAGAAAGAGCGGCGTAATCACCGATTGACTCCCCGAGGGCGGCGGGCACAATCCTGCACACTTTGTTCGCCAGCGGAAGAGCCTCGCTGGACAGAACCTCCTCGACAAAAGGACGCATCATGTCCTCGTTTCTTGAATATATGCTCCCGATGACGATGAGTTCGGGATTCAGGATGTCCACCACAATCGAAAGACCTTTCCCAAGCTGCCGCGCCGAAATCTCATAGACCTTCCGGGCCAGAGGATCACCATTTCGGGCAGCCTCGGCGACAACCTTCGCCGTGATTCCCGACAGATCCCCGTCCGGACACCAGGACACCTTGCCCCCCATCTGAAGGCACTCCTTGGCGACCGACTGGGCCAGCAACATGATTCCTCCTCCGCTGCAGAAACCTTCGAAGGACCCCATCTTGCCGTAGCCGACGGGACCATAGTCATTCAACCTCAGGTGACCGAGCTCGCCGGCGTTGTCATTAGTCCCCGTATAGAGTTTTCCGTCAAGTATCAGCCCGGCTCCCAGACCTGTCCCGAAAGTCAGGAACACCATGTTTCTGGTTCCCTTGCCGGCTCCGAACTTCCACTCGGCCAGTGCGCTGGCATTGGCGTCATTGTGTACGGCCGCAGGCACTCCGAACTCCTCGGAGAGAATCTTCACGATGGGGATGTTGTCCCAGCCCGGCAGGTTCGGAGGAGACATGATCACTCCGGTGGAGCTGTCCAAAGGCCCTCCGCAACTGACACCTATGGAATAAACCTCGCCGTTCTTCAACGAGTTCTTTTCAAGGGTGTTATGAATTTCCGACTTGATTCTCTCAATGGTACCGTTCACATCGGTGGTCGGAAAACTGACCTTGTCCTTTATCTCGATGTTTCCGTCGGTCGAAATTCCCAGCGTGACGGCACATTTCGTCCCGCCGACATCGACTCCAAGCAATATTCTTTTGTCCATGATTCTGATTATCCGGTTTTTTGTCCGGTGATTGTTACAAGTTAAACATATTCGTCTTTTTCAACAACTTACGGTACTCTTTCAGGTCATACGGCGCCTTGCCGTAGAGATAGTGGTTCTCAAGGCTCTCCCCGCCGCGTCCGGTGTAGGAGATCTTGAATATTCCCTGGCCCTGCCTTTCCGGAATGGCGGCGATTATCTCCATCCCGTTGGCGGCCACCTCGTAATCTCCCTTGAAGACCACCGTGCCTGTCTTCACATCTGTCACAGTGACAGTTCCTGCCGCATCCTCCCTGGTGTCATTGGCCACAACCAGCGGGTACCCTCCGTCCACGGCGTCATTCATAAGGACACAAACATCCGTCTGGGCGTTTCTTATGAACCAGTAGGCCATCTTCGGGCTGTTGTACCAATCCACGATGGCGTCGGAGATCAACGGCCAGCCGTCGCGGATGTTCCACCAGAGCATTCCGGTGTTCGGAGCGAACTTGTGTCCGCGGAACTTCTCGATGAAGTACTTCATCGCCTCCGCCTGAACGCTCTGCGACGCGAAGATGAAATCGTCAAGGTCAGTCGGCACATCCCCGAAGAGCAGACGCACCTGATTGATCATCAAGTTGTTTCTGTCAGGGGTGTAGCCCCATTCCTTGAAGATTCTCACAGACTTTGTCAGCCAGTCCTCGTTCCACTTTCTTGTCTTGACATCACTCCAAGGGTAAACGGACTCCTTCGGGAACATCTTCTCCAGACTCTCCCTGTTCGGCATTCCGTGATAGCCGATCTCACTGACGAAGATGCACTTCGCCTGGGTGTAGAACGGATCCTTGTAGTAGCCCCGCGGTCCCCAGAGATGATCCTCGGGGATGTTGTCGGTGCTGTAGGAGGTGGCGACAAGCTCCTCGCTCCAGTACGGAGAGGAAGGCAGATAAGGCCTGGTAGGGTCAACCTCATAAAGGACAGCCGGGATCGTCACTCTGGAGACCACATCGTCGTTCGGATCCATCCTGAACCTCGCGAGCGTGCCGAGCGTCAACGTCTGGTCATTCTCGTTGTTCCCTGCCCACAAAGCCAGGGAAGGATGGGACCTTAGCTTCAGAGCCACGGAACGGACTTCCTGAGCTATTGCCTTCTGGAAATCAGGATCCTGCGGGTAGAGCGTGCAGCCCATCGCGAAGTCCTGCCACACGAGGATTCCGTTTCTGTCGCACAGGTCGAAGAAGGCGTGGTCCTCGTAAACATTGCCGCCCCAGCACCTGAGCATGTTGCAGTTCAGGTCCACGGCGATCGCGAGAGCCTTCTCAAGATGCTGAGGGTCACGGCTGTGGAAAGCGTCCATCGGAGTCCAGTTGCTGCCGTGGATGTAAACTTTCTCTCCGTTGACGATGAAGGCGAACCGTCCCGGGGCCTCCTTGGAATTGGTCGCCGTCATGTCGAGCCTGACCGTGCGGACTCCGATCTTCTTCCTGTCCACATCCACCTCACGTCCGTCCCCGTCCAGAATCCTGACTGCGGCATCGTACAAGGCAGGTTCACCATAACCTCTCGGCCACCAGAACTCCACGTCGCCGAGACCGATAATCTCCCGCGACGCATGGGACGTGATCTTTTTTGAATATCTCACCTTGTCCACCCCGTCCTTGCTGATCGAGACCTCGGCCGTCATCACTCCGTCCTGGTACTTCACAGGCAGGGTGATGGTGTAGTCCAGGTAAACAGCCGCGGTCTTCTCCTTCACGTTCACGTCGCAAGTGTACCAATGGGTGTCCACAATGTGGACCGGCGGCCTCACCTCCAGAGTGACGTCCCGCCATAGTCCGGCGCTGACAAGCCTCGGCATGATGTCCCACCCGTAAGTGTGGGGAGCCCTTCTGGAATAGACAGACTCAACCTGGGCGAAATTGTAGCTGATGATCGGCGGAACATTCTTCCTCCCTTCAATGACGGAAGACCGGATGTAAACCTCCAGAAGGTTCTCCGCTCCGGTGGCCGCCAAGGCGGGCGTGATGTCAAACTCGTAGTCGATAAGCATGTTGGACGCGCTTCCGATGTGCTTTCCGTTCAGGAAAACCTCGGCGTAGCAGTCAATGCCGCCGAAATGCAGGAAGACCTCGTCCTCGGACGAACGCTCCGGAGACTCGAACTTCCGGCTATACCTCCACTGGAAGCCCTCGTAAGGCCGCAGGAGATACACATTGCTGCCGATTTCCGGATTCTCGACCAGGCCGGCCGCCAGGAGGTCAAGCTCGACATTCCCCGGCACCTCCGCCTTGATGGTCCGGTATTCAATCCCGGCCATCCCTTCCGGGCAAAGGACAGGATTCCGCTTCTGCTCCCAGTAATCCAAAGTCCAGGTACCGTTGAGGGACAGGCTCTCCGCCGAAAGCGGCAGGACCGACGCCGCAGACAGGACGGCGGAACAGATCAATGAGGATAGATGATGATTCATTATATTTCAATATTAGTCGTTTTCAGCCCCGGCAGGTCTCACGCTCCTGATGAAAGGAATGAGAACCACCATGTAAACCCACACAAGGGCAAGTGTGACAAGCGCCGCGCCCTGTGTCCCGAAGAAATCAGTGATCACGCCAAGCACAGGAGGGATCACAGCGCCGCCGCAGACTCCGACAATCAGCAGGGCAGACACCTCGTTCGTCTTCTCAGGCTTCTTCTGCATCGAGATCGAGAAGATTATCGAGAACAGGTTGGCATAGCCCAGCCCGAACAGAGCCACGAATAAGAGCACCAGCGTCAGGTTCTGCGAGAAGATCAGGCCGACGAGGCTGACCAGGGCCAAGCATGAGCTGGCGGCGAAGAATTTCCCCGCCGGGTATTTCATAAGCACGATCCCGCCGAGGAAAGCGCCCACGGTTCTGGCAAGGAAATAGACACTGTTCCCCATTCCGGCCTTTTCCAGAGGCAGTCCGCACCTCTCCTGCAACAGCTTGGGGAATGTCACTCCCATTCCGACATCCACACCGACCAGGACAAGGATGCCCACAAAGAACAGCACGATGTACTTGTCCTTAAGCAGAGAGAATGTCCTCGAGAACGAGATCTCCGACTTCTCGATAAGCTGCTCCTGAATCGGGGAGAGCCAAAGCCATACCATGGCCAGCATCGTGACCACGGCGTAAACCGGGAATATCGCTTTCCATCCGAAAGCGCCACCCGCGAACATGGCGGCCAGAATAGGCCCGAGGAACGAGCTTATCGCCTTGATGAACTGCCCCAGAGTCATCGTTCCCGTCAGTTTTTCAGGAGCGACGACATTGGTCACAAGAGGATTCAGGGCGACCTGAAGCATAGTGTTGCCTATGCCCAGCATGGCGAACGCGACGAGAACGGCCGCGAAATCATATTCAATGACAGGAATCAGCATCGCCAGAGCCGTGATGGCGAAACTGACCACCACTGTCTTTTTCCGGCCTATCCTGTTCATCAGCATGCCGGTAGGGATCGAAAGGACGAGAAACCACAGGAAGCACGACAGCGAGATAAGTCCCGCGACCGTGTCGTCCATCCCCGCGAAATCGGCCTTGACATAACTCGTCGCCACTCCGACGATGTCAACAAATCCCATAATGAAGAAACCGAACATTACAGGAAGGACAGCAAATTTGAAATTTGTCTTTTGCATATATTAATAATATAAGGATAAAACTAGTGTTAATAATCAAGTTAATCGGTTAAATATAGCCATTATTTTTCGGATCACAAAAAATAGCCTGAAAATTAGGCAATTCTCTTTTTTATGGTTATGTTTGAACATCCAAACGGAAAATGGCGGGACACCAAGCCGCCTGGCAAGGGGCTGAACCCCTATGGAGCAGACATTTACGGTTGTTGTTTTTAGAATATAGCTGATCGAGATTGGATGAAAAAGGCTTCAATGCAGGACATAGCCGACAGGGTCGGTGTGTCAAGATGTGCCGTCTCTTTGGTCCTGAGCGGGAAAGCGAAAGACAAAAGGATAAGCAAATCCCTGACTGACAAGATCCTCCAGGTTGCGAAAGAGTTGAACTACACTCCGAACGAACTTGCGAGAGGATTGAGGACAGGGCTGACGAAAACTCTGGGTGTCATCGTGGCTGACATCTCGAACGAGTTTTTCGGAGAACTTACGTATCATATTCAGCAGAAGGCGATTTCATTCGGGTATTCCACAATCGTCACCAACTCGAATGAAGATCCGGATGAGATGTTGAACGGGGTCAAGCTGCTCGCCAACCGCCAGGTGGACGGGATCATCATAGTGCCGACCAACAACAGCAACAACATAGTGAAGCGGATAATGTCGATGGACATTCCTTTCATCCAGGTGGACAGGTTCATTCCCGGAGTCGATGCAAGTTATGTGATCCTGGACAACTTCAAGGCCTCGCACAACCTGACCGAAAGGCTTCTGTCTTCAGGGCGAAGGAAAATAGCGATGCTGAAGCACAAGACAAGTGTCTTGAACGGCCGTCTTGAGGGCTACACAAAAGCGCTTGAAAGCCACGGGGCATACCATCCGGAGTTGATAAAGAACATCAATTATTCCTCTGAGTCCGAAGACATCAGACAGGCCATCGACGATCTTTTTCTCGGGTCGGACATGGCTGATGCCGTGATCTTCCAGTCCCATGAACTTTTCTTCACCGGCATGATGTACATCCAGGAGAAAGGAATCGATGTTCACGACAAGGTCAGAGTGGCCTGTTTCGACAAGACGGACGCTTTCGCATTGGTGAATTTTCCTCTCCTCTACGTGGAACAACCCATCAAAAGCATCGGCGAGGAAGTCGTCAAAATCCTGATAAACAGAATCAACGGGACTCCGTACACAATTCAGAAAGTCTTCGAGGGAACAATCTGCGAGATTTAGAAGCTGTTTCTTCTTTAAGAAATATCATAAATCATAGTAGATTGTCATAATTCCAAGTTAATCGGTTTAGTAAAATTTATACCTTTGTGTACTCATGACGTTTGGTGTCAGAGTTTCGGTTAATTTGGTTTAATCGATTAAACATAATAATAGCACATTCTATAAACAAATAAAAGGTATGGAAAAAATCTTTAGATCTTGTATTTGCCTTTCGCTGTTGGTAGCCTTGCAACTACCTTTGACAGTGAATATTACAGCGGCGAATACCCCCCCCCAGACACAAATTGACATAACCGTCAAAGGAGTGGTGGTGGACACCGACAACAACCCTGTCGTCGGTGCCTACATCGTGGAGAAAGGGACCGGCAACGGAGCGATGGCCGACTCAAACGGCCAGTTCACCATCAACGTGAAATCCGGAGCTTCCCTTGAGGTCACATGCATCGGTTACGCGACACAGGTGGTTCCGGCCACAGGGCAGATGAGGATTGTCCTCGCCCAGGACAACCTGTTCCTTGAAGAGACCGTGGTGGTCGGCTACGGGACACAGAGAGTCGCCACAATCACGGGAAGCGTGTCGCAGGTCAATTCGGAGAAACTGACCACGGCGCCTGTCACCAACACCTCCCACACCCTCGCCGGACAGCTTCCGGGACTCGTTTCCAAGCAGGTTTCAGGTCTTCCAGGCCAGGATGACGCATCCCTGAACATCCGTGGATTCGGCACCCCGCTCGTGATCATCGACGGAGTGGAGGGCGACCTCACAAGGCTCGACCCGGGTCAGATTGAAAGCGTCTCCATCCTCAAGGACGGAAGCGGCTCCATCTACGGAGCCAGGGCCGGAAACGGCGTCATCCTCGTCACGACCAAGTCCGGTGCCAACCAGGCTCCGACAATCAGCGTGAACACCTCGTTCTCACTGCAGGGGAACACCGTCACCACCAAGCCGGCCGACTCCTACCAGAGAGCCCTCTACCAGAACGACATCTACATGAACGGCGGCGGACTGGAAAGCCGCAAGCCGTACCTCGAGGAGGAGCTTGACCTCTTCAAGGTCGGGACGAACCCTGAGTACATGAACACCGACTGGTACTCGGCCGTGATCAGGAAGTACGCTCCTCAGCAGAACCACAACATCTCCATCTCCGGAGGAACCGAGAAGACAAAGTACTACGGCTACTTCGGCTACAACCGTCAGGAACTTCAGTTCAAGCCGAACAGCGGCCACTATGACAGGTACAACTTCCAGGTCAACTTCAGCACGAAGGTCAGCGAGAGAGTGAACGTCGGGATGAACCTTCAGTACATGAAGGACGACAAGGACTACCCGAGCGGCGGCGACCTCTACCAGGACGGCGTGAACTTCTGGCAGGGAATCATCTACGCGGCCGACCCGCGCTACCCTCTCACTCTGCCTGACAAGAGCCTTCTGTCCTACGCCAACATGCAGAACGGATCTCCGGTCTGGGCCGTTAACATCGACAATTCGGGCTACTATGACCTTCAGAACAACAACATGAAGTTCACCGGATTCGCCGAATATTCCTCAAAGCACGTCGAGGGACTCAAGGCCAAGGCGAACATCATGTACGTCTATAACAGCTCATTCCTCAAGTGGATGCACAAACGCGGCACCTTCTACACCTACGACAGAGGCTCCGACCTGTACTCCTACGCCACCCAGTCCGTGGAGCCGAGCTCGCTCCGCGAGGACCACGGCATGGGAACGAACCTCGTCCAGCAATACTCATTGAACTACAACCGCGACTTTGGTGGACACCATGTCAGCGGACTCGCGATGTTCGAGAGCACGATCAACCACAACAAGAGCTTCTACACGAAAGTGCAGGACTTCAAGACCACAATCATCGAGGAGATGATCGCCGGTGACGCCGAGACCGCCGTCAACGGTTCGGGAAGCAGCAACTACGGACGCACCTCCCTCATCGGCCGACTGAACTACAACTACCGTGACAAATACATGGTGGAGGGAACGGTCCGCGGGGACGCCTCCTCACGCTTCGCCAAAGGGCACAGATGGGGCTGGTTCCCGAGCGTGTCCGCAGGTTGGAACCTGTCCCGCGAGGAGTTCCTCAGTTCCGTGAGCGAGATCGACAACCTCAAGGTCCGCGCCAGCTACGGAACCTCCGGCTACGATGCAGTGGCTGACTTCAACTACCTGACAGGCTACTTCTACGACGCCCCTTACACTTTCGGCGACGAGACCACGATGGGACTTGCGGCCACAGGACTGGCCAACGAGAACCTGTCCTGGGAGAAGATGGCTATCTACAACATCGGCGTTGACTTCTCGTTCTTCGAAAGGAAGCTCTACGGAGAGGTCGATGTGTTCCAGAGAGACCGCACCGGCATCCCGGGCTACAGGTCATCGTCTCTGCCTAACACCTTCGGAGCCTCGCTCCCGCAGGAGAACCTCAATTCGATAAGAAGCCGCGGATTCGAGTTCAGGGTCGGAACGTCAGGCTCCGTCAACGACTTCACCTACGACATCAGCGCCAACATCTCCTGGAACCGCTCCAAGTGGACCAAGTACGACCAGACTGAAGAGACGGACCCTGACAGGGCCAGGCTCTACACCGTTGAAGGCCAGTGGATTGACAGGCAGCTCGGCTACAAGACCGACGGTCTGTTCGCAAGCCAGGAAGAGATCGACAGCTGGGGTGTCACAGTGGACGAGCTGAACAACGACAACTCCAAGTTCGCTCCCGGAGACGTCCGTCTGGTGGACACCAACGGCGACGGAGTGATCAACTGGAAAGACCAGGTCGAGATCGGAAAGGGAAGCACCCCTCATTGGATGACCGGTTGGAACTTCAACTTCAGCTACAAGGGATTCGACCTCTCGATGCTCTTCCAGGGCGCCTGGGGCTACACGCTGAACGTCAACTACGACACCAACACAGCCACTTACTGCGACCTCTACTACGACTCGGTTCACAACGCCGACGCCAATGCGATCGTGGCCCGTCCTAACGGAGCCCCTACGAACGGCTGGGCGACCGACTTCATGTACCGTGACGTCACCTACCTCCGACTCAAGAACGCTTCGCTGGGCTACAGCCTTCCGAAAAAGATCGTCAACAAGGTCGGCATCGAGAAATGCAGGATCTACGTCGCCGGCATGAACCTGTTCACGCTCAGCACCGTCTCCAAGTACGGAGTGGACCCTGAGGCCGGAGCCACCGTGGGATACGCCTATCCTCAACAGTACACGATAAGCGCCGGATTGAATATTGTTCTCTAAGATATTGATGAATTATGAAAAAGTTAAAATACAGTCTATTGTTGTCCGCCACTATTGTGGCAGCCGCCTGCTCGGACTATCTGGAGCAGACCCCGACAAGCCAGTACACCGACGCGCAGGTCTGGCAGGACGAGTTCCTTCTGGACAGCCACCTGGCCAACCTCTATGCGATGAGCGCGTACATGATCAACGACGCTGTTGCTCTCTACGGGAACTCTCCTGTAAACTGGGACTCCCCTCAGTCAGCCAACTGGCAGTACAACCTTGGTGTCTCCGCGGAAGGAGAAGGACCGATACATGCGATCACCATCGGTGACGAGTGCAAGTACAGCGGCAAGGGTGCCCAGACGAACTACCACTCCATCAAGCTATACGGTTTCCAGTCAAACGGAAGCACACTTCGCTGGTGGAGCAACGGCTACTACCTCAACCGCCAGCTCAACCATTTCATCGAGAACATCGACAACTCCCCTCTGAGCAACGCCACGGTACGGAAGTCCGAGGCACGATTCCTGCGCGCCTTCAACTACTTCGCGATGGTGAAGCGCTACGGCGGGGTTCCGCTCATCACAAAAGAGACACCGCTCGACGCACCTGACGAGGAACTCTACCCGAAGCGTTCCACCGAGCAGGAGTGCTACGATTTCATCATCGACGAGCTGACCGACATCGCTGACAAGCTTGAGGAGAACCCTGTGGCCGGAAGGGCCGGCAAGGGAGCAGCCCTCACCCTGCTCAGCCGCGTCGCCCTCTACGCCGGAAGCATCCAGCAGTTCGGCACCGTCGAGAACAACGGCTTGAACGGAATAGCCAAGGGTACCACACGCAATTACTACCAGATCGCCGCCGACGCGGCCAAGCGCGTGATGACCGAATGCTCTTACTCCCTCTACTACGGCACGGCCGGCCAGTCAAAGGCTGACGTCCTGCGCGACGTGTTCCTTGTCAAGGACAACTGCGAGGCGATCATGGTGAAACGCCATCAGGGCAAGGGAGGCACACAGTACAGGTGGTCATGGGACATCTGCAACTGCCCGAAGCCCAACGCATGGTCTGTCGGACAGTACGCCCTTCCTTACTACGACTTCATCGAGGAGTTCGAATTCGCTGACGGAACTTCCGGAAAAATCGACAGGACCGAACTGGAATCCAAACTGTGGAGCATGGACGAGTTCATCGGCAAAAGAGACCCTCGTCTTGAGGCTTGGGTTTGGACCAACGGCTCACAGTGGCCGGGAGCCATCGGAGGCGAGGTCTTCGGAGAGAACACCATCAGCATGTACAACGGAATCCGCCTTGCGGACGGCAGCGTGTTCCACAATGTCACTTCACCATCCTACGAAAGTGTCAAGTGCTTCGGAGACCAGATGGCCGATGACCCGTTCAGAGAGCGCGGCAATCTCCACACCGGATTCGGAGTGCGCAAGTACCTTGACCCGGACGCAGACAACATGACCTGGTTCATCTACTCGACGACTGACTACGAGATCTTCCGCTACGCAGAGGTGCTGCTGAACTACGCCGAGGCGCAGTTCGAGCTCGGCAACACGGGTGAGGCCCTGAGCGCCATAAACCAGATCCGCGACAGAGCCGGCGTCGCCGCTCTCGGCAGCATCGACCGCGAGAAGATCCGCCACGAGCGCAGGATCGAGCTTTGCTTCGAGGATCACCGCTACTGGGATCTCCGCCGCTGGAGAGAGGCCTACGGCGAACTGAACGGAGACCACACGGGAATCAACTATCTTCTTGACTGGGAGTCCTACAAAGCCGGTGAGCCTCGTTTCTGGCTTGAGGTCAAGGACAAGATCGACGACAACATCCAGACACCGTCATTCCCTGCAAACAACTACTACATGCCGATCGGAGACGGAACCGTCGCCCTCAACCCGAACCTCGTGGAGAATCCGGGATATTGATAGAATATTAACAGCTAAATAATTCAACATGAAAAAAATATTACCAGCAATAGCCATGACGGCAGCCTTGTGTGCGGCCATGTCCTGCACCAAGGACGGAGGCATCTTCGGCAGCGGCTCCGTCAAAGCGACCATAGCCGAGGAATATATCGACGGATCCAACGCCCTGTACTGGGGCGAGGGCGCCACATTCGGACTGTTCAAGGGAACGACAGCCAATGAGAAGTACTATCTGTCATCAGGCTCCGACTCAAGACACGGCAAGTTCAAGTCCGACGGAGGAGAGAGCAAAGGGTCATCCGTTGACGGCAGAGTGGCCGTCGCTCCTTACAACAGCGGAGCGACCGTCTCTACAGACGGCGGCGTGGCGACAATCAAGACAGTTGTCCCTTCCACCATCACGTTCACCAAGGCAGGTGTCTATGACGCCGGGGTCTGCCCGTTGGTGGCAGTCTCGGGCGACAGCAAGGGAGAACTCTCCTTTGTGGCTCCTCTGGGCGGAGTCTCGGTCAAGCTCACCGGAGAGGTGGCGATCAAAAAAGTTGAGATCACTGCCAGAGGCGGCAAGATCATCAACGGCGACATGACAGTCACCGCGGACAGCGAAGGAGTCAGCTCAGTTGAGATGACAGGCGGCTCCTCCACGACAGTCATTGACTGCGGCGAGGGCATCCAGCTTACACAGGTGGCCAAGGATTTCGTAGTGTTCCTGCCTTACGGGACCTATGAGGAAGGATTCTCCATCAAGGTGGAGGCCGCTGACGGCGCCCTGAACTTCATCGAGGTGGACGGGCCGAAGAAGGTCGCCAAGGCAAGGGTCCTGAACATCTCCCGCCAGCAGTTCGTCAAGTACTCTGACCTCAACGAGGGCAGCAGCGAAAGAGCCAACTGCTACATGGTGACCACCGGAGGCGGCTACTACTTCGACGCGACAGTCAAGGGCAACGGGCAGGACGGCATCCACCCGACATTCAAGGATCAGTCCGCCACCCTGTCTCCTGCCGGAGCCAAACTTATCTGGGAAGAGGTTACGGGACTTGTCACCGGAGTCTCCTACGAGAACGGCAAGATCTACTTCGCCTGCTCCGGAAAGGATGGCAACGCCCTCATCGGAGCCACCGACAGCAACGGCAACGTCATCTGGAGCTGGAACATCTGGAGCACAACCGCTCCGTCAGACCTGGCTCTTGGAGAATGGGAGTTCATGGACAGGAACCTCGGCGCCAAGTCGGTTGACGACCACGGTCTCTACTTCCAGTGGGGAAGGAAGGATCCGTTCTCATCGATCATCGACTTCGACAGCGGCAAGGGAGAGGGCAAGTACCATCCGGTAGCCGGAGGCGCTGCTGACGACGAGAACACCAAGAACACAGTCGAGTGGTCCGTAGCCCATCCTGAGACCTGGATCTGCGCTTCAAGCCGCAACAACGACTGGCTTCTCGAAGCTCCGCAGAGATACCTCTGGGGTCTCAACTTCGAGGCTGACGGTCTCGCCTCCAAAGCTCCGCTAAAGACTATCTACGACCCGTGTCCTGCCGGCTACTCGGTAAGCACCGCAAGCGCTCTCGCGGCCGGTCTGAACGCCGGAAGAGCCAACCACGGCACTTACATCACCCTCTTCGACGGGCAGCTGAAGGTTCCTGCCAGCGGATTCATCTACATAGGAGGCTACGGATGGTATGGTCAGGACAGCTTCTGCGGACTGTGGTCCTGCTCTACATCATGGGGCAACACGGAGAACGCTTTCAGGCTCCGCGGAACAGACGACGCCTACGACAACTACGGCCGCGCCACCGGACATCCTGTACGTTGCGTGAGGTTCTCGAAGTAAAGACTGTTCTCAAGTGAACGATTGGACAATGAAGCGATTCAGCGGAATATTCATGACACTTGTCACTCTTGCGGTGATGGTTTCCTGCACAGGGAATGCCCGGTTCGTCACGACCGACGGGACTCAGTTCATCAAGGACGGAAAGCCCTATTACTACGTCGGAGCGAACTACTGGGCAGGCCCTCTGCTGGCCTCGCCGGGGAAAAGCGGCGACAGAGTGCGTCTTGCCAAAGACCTCGACGCACTTCAGGAGGCCGGGGTGGACAACCTCCGGGTGCTTGTGGGCGCCGACGAGAACGGCAGGAACAACCGCTCGATAATCCCTTATCTCCAAAGCGAGCCTGGAGTTCTGGACGAGGATCTCCTCACAGGTCTGGACTACTTCATGGCCGAACTTGGCAAGAGGGGGATGACAGCCGTGCTGTACTTCAACAACCACTGTCCGTGGAGCGGCGGCTACACCTACTACGTGAAAAAAGTGACAGGCGAGGAGCCGCCGGCCTACGGCACTCCTGAATATTCCGACTTTGCCGGACGCTTCATCAGCATGGAGGAGACCAAGAATCTGTTCTACGATTATCTCAGGCAGATTGTAAGCCGCGTCAACTCCATCACCGGGATTGCGTACAAGGATGACCCCGCGATTTTCTCCTGGCAGATAGCCAACGAGCCGAGAGCGTTCAAGGACGAACTGCACCCTCTGTTCAAGGACTATCTCCACAAGTCCGCCGAAATCATCAGGAGCATCGACTCCAATCACATGATTTCCACCGGATGCGAAGGACAGCAAGGATGTGAGAACATCCCGGAGGATTACGAGGCCATCCACGCCGACCCTCTCATCTCGTACTGCACTTTCCACATCTGGCCTGACAACTGGGGCTTCAAAGACCTCTACGGCGACAGCATGTCCCAGCTTCAGAACCACATTGACGTGGCCCGAAGACTGGGCAAGCCGCTTGTCGTGGAAGAGTTCGGGCTCTTGCGTGACCTTGTGGACGGCGAGAGGTCCTACGACATCGCCACCGGCACGACCCACCGCGAGGAGTACTATTCATGGCTCTTCGAGTTGGTGGCGAAGTCGGTCGCTGACGGGGATGTCCTGGCCGGAGCCAACTTCTGGGCTTTCGCGGGGGCCGGACGTCAGAGAGATGTCCTGTGGGAAGAGGGGGACGACTTCATCGGTGATCCGCCGTTCGAACCGCAGGGGATGTTCTCGGTGTACGATTGTGACACGACCACGCTGTCAGTCATAAAGGCGGCCAACGAGAAAATCAGAGAAGCCTCGGCGAAACGATGAACTTAATGATTCTTAAGTTAAATAATGGTTAAATGACAGGAACCGGGCCGGTTTACCCAACGGCCCGGTTTTTAATAACTAATCAGACATGAAGACTCAACTACTTAAATTTGCGGCTTTGGCACTGATATTCTGTCTGCCGGCCTGCGAGAAGGACAAGGATGACAAAGGAGGCGGCGGTGAGGAAAGCACGGCAAAATTCGCTCCGGACATCTACTGGTCAGACAGTTACTCCGGAAAGTACGGCATTCAGACCGGCACCCTCGCATCCCTTCCCGGCAAACCGAGGATGATGCTTGGCGACGTTCCGCTTTACGCCACGGGAGTCAACTGCTACAATCTGTTCGTCCAATGCCACGAGACCGACAACATGCAGACCAACGAGATGGAAGAGACCGTCAAGGTGCTGGCGGAAGAGGGGGTTCCGGTCGTGCGGTTCAGCTGCAGCCCTTTCTACCCGACTCAGATGCACTTCTACACCGAGCAGAAGGAGAAATTCCTGTCCAACCTCGGAAGGCTGGCGGAGCTTTGCGACCAGTACCACATCCTCATCATTCCGTCCGTGTTCTGGAACACTTCGTGTCTTCCTGAATATTTCGGCGAGGAAATCGAGTCATGGGGCGACACGTCAAGCCAGACCTACCGGTTCATGCTGACCTACACCTCTGACATAGTAAACACCTTGAAAGGTCACAAGTGTCTGGCGGCATGGGAGTTCGGCAACGAGTTCAATCTTGCGGCGGACATCGGAATCGCAGGTTATCCGCAGATCCCGGCCTCCGCGGTGGGCACCGCCTACAAAGGGTTCGCGGAGACGGTGCGCTCGCTCGACGGCCAAGGCCGTCTGATCGCAAGCGGGAACAGCGTGATGCGTAACGCTCAATGGAATCTGGCGAACAACAAGAACTGGACGAACGACACATTCAAGCAATATGTGGAGATCACCGGAGTGATGACCCCTGACCCGATGAAAGGAATGTCCGAGCACATCTACGAAGAAAGCCGTGTCTTTTCAGACCTCGGAACGCTGAACCGCGCCAATCAGATCGCCAAGGCGAAAGAGGCGGCCGCCACTTTGGGGAAAGTCTACTACATCGGAGAGTTCACGGGGCCGAATAACCAGACCGCAAAGGGAGACTCCATCGCTGTGAAGAGACACTACTCGACCTACCAGTCGCAGAAAGTCCAGCTCTCGCTGATCTGGAACTACGCCCTCCGCGGAGAGATCGAATGGAGCTTCAAAGCCGGCACCGAGTACGGCGACATGGCCTTCGGCTACATGAGAAAGTACAACAACTACTACCGGAAGATGAAATCCGAATAGGCTCGGACTCCGGGTGAAGTGTAAAGAAGGGACTGACCATCATGGCCAGTCCCTTCTGTGTCTTTATGGGATAAGTCCTCTAAAACACGCAAGGCAGGGTCAGAAGCTGGTACATGAGCGTCTTCGCCAGACGCTCATGACCTTTGGCGTTCGGATGCAGCCTGTCGGTCTCGCTGTTGCTGAAGTACCGGACCTGTTCCTCGACCATCGGGTTTATTCCGCACAGGGAGTTGAGGTCGATGACAGGGATTCCCCACACATTGCCGGCCTCCTTGACCGCGCTGACATATTCAAGGAAATAGACCCCGATCTTGTTCGGGAAAGACTCGTCCGGCTGGACGTTCCGCTCCCCGAAGGTCGCATAGGCCCTGTGGATCGGAGTAAGGATGACAATCTGCTTGTCCGGGAACATCTTCTTAAGGGTGCTGACCGCGATGTTGATTCTGCCCCTGAACGTCGTCCCGTCCATCACAGGGGTTCTGGACAGCCAATCATATTCCTTTACGGGATCTCCCATCGCCGACCTTGTGGTCTTCAGCTCCCGGGCGTACCACTCCCCGAGTGGAACGTCACCGATGAAATCGTTGGTGCCCATGAAGATCGTGATGGCGTCGAAATCGTTCCCGTGCTCTTTGGCCAGCTGCCTGGCCTGATTGCCGACATCGTCCCATTTGCGTCCGCTCACGCCATAAACCAAAGGCTTGATGCCCAGCCACTTCTGAAGGTACCCCCAATAGTGGATGTCCTCCCTTCCCGTCCAGTCATGATTTTCCGGCACATAGCCCGGATCAGTGATGGAATCTCCGAGGAAGGCGACCCTCGCCCCTTTCCAAGGATGCTCCACGACATTCTGCGAGAGAAGATGCAGGGGCAGAAGCAGAATGGCGGCAATGACTATTATCTTTCTCATTTTCCTTAGTGATGATGAAAAAGTTGTTTTTTAGGAATTACTTAATGTTTCTGTTCAAGAAGCAGGACACTCTGGGCCGGCACGGAGACCTTGTAGCTCTTGCCGGAGGCCTTGAGAACGCCGCTCGCCGGAATCATGGAGTCATCCTTCGGCAGTCCCTGCTCCGTGTACCTGTAAACATCGCACTCGCCAAGCCGGTCTGCATTGGAGTTGAAAAGGTTGAACTCCAGATCGTCATCCGAGCCGTTGGAGAAGACGTATGTCCAGTCTCCGTCCTCGGAGCGGAATGCGGAACCGGCGGCATATTCATTCTGAAGGTCAAGAGGATAGACCTCGTCGCCCTTCCGCACGAACCTTGTCAGAAGCGAGTAGGAGTAGTAGTTAGGCCTCGTCTGGTAATCCTCCTCCCAGCCTTCGGCGTCCGCACCCTGATAGGCGCATTTCTTATAGCGCCAGAGACCGAGCTGCTGCATCTCGTCGTAGGATGCGTCCCTGTTGTAGTACTGGTCGATCAGAGACCAGTAGCTGGCTCCGACGGCACCGGCGTTGAGGAAATTCAGACAGTTGCGGGCGATCAGCACTCCCCTCTTGTACCAGCTGATGTCGATCTGCCTCGCCGCTCCGACGCAAAGATTCGACCCGAACTCTCCGACCAGGTGATTCTTGCCGGTCTTCCTGACCACGTCGATGTTGTCCTTTTCCCAACCGAAGGCATAGCTGTTAGGAGACTCGTAGCCGCACATGTAGGTGTGGCTGTTGAAGATGTCGGCATAGTCGGCGAGATTGTCGGCACATTCCTTGAGGAAGAACCTGCGGCAGTCGGTGTTGTCGGACAGGTTGAAGCGTACCTTGTCACGGATGCCGTCCTTGCGGAAGCGCCTGTCCAGCGCCTTCACGATCTGAATGTACTGATCCGGCTCGCAGACATTCCCGTCCGGCTCGTTGAAAGGGGTGATCTCCTTGACGCAGGTGTAGCCCTTGACCTCGATAAGATGCTTGACCACCGCGGAGAAGTTCTCGGCGAACTCCTCGTTGTCCCCCGGAGCGGTCACCCAGTTTGTCCCGTTCTTGTTGCAGAGGAAGTGTCTCTGTCCCTGGGAAGGTACGCCGGGTTCGATGAACATGCAGTGCGCCGGACATCCCCAAAGGACCAGAGTGACACTGGCTCCGGTCTTCTGCGCAAGGTCAAGGACGGCATAGACGGATTTCATCTCGGGGGACTCGAAAGTGAACGCTTCCTCGGCCGCCACCTGCGGGTCGGAGTTGTCGTTGACCGGCTCCCACCACTGAGGCTGGAGCATGACACGGAATCTCTGGACATCCATCATCCCTACCCTGCGGACAACGATGTTCTGCCAGTCCTCGGGCGTGGCTCCATCGTTCCGGGTCACGTTCTGTGCGAGAAAATGCGGGTCAAGCTCCACTCCAAGCCCCTCCAGACTCACGCCTGTGGAAGTCAGCGGAACCCTCACCTCGCAGGAGGGGGAGCCGGTCACGCCATTGGAGGAAGAGGCGCCGGCACAGGACGCCAGGACAGGCAACAGTAAAGCCGCCGGCAAGATCTTTTTTGAAAAGGAGAACATGTTCATGTCAAAATAATTTAGTGTTGGACAAATATATGAATATTTTCGTATATTTGTGAGGAAAACACCCTATTTATTCGATTAAGTCATGCGATTTTCATTTTTGCTAACCACATGTGCGGGCATCGCCGCGGCCATGCTTTCCTGCTCCTCGCCGAAAGACGTGGCGACGGATTTGAGATGCGAGTATCTTGTGTCTCCACAGACCGTGGACGTTCAGACACCCCGGTTCACATGGAATTACGACGGAGCCTCAGGCTTCACACAGCATTCATTCATAGTCAACGTCGCCTCCTCGGAGGAGAAGCTGTCCGCTCCCGACATCTGGAGCTCGGGACAGGTCATCTCATCTGTTCCTTTCGTGAAGATGGAGGACACCGGACTGCTCAAGAGCGACAGAACCTACTACTGGCAGGTCAAGGCGCTCAACGCCGACGGCTCCCGGACGATAGTCTCCGCTCCGGAGCGCTTCCAGACAGCGCTGATGGACCGCTCCGACTGGAAAGCCGTCTGGATCACGGACTCGCGCGACAAGGATTTCGAGGCCGCTCCGATGTTCCGCAAAGAGTTCAGCGCGGAGAAGGGTGTCACCTCCGCGAAGATCTTCATGAGCGCCTGCGCCTATGCGGAGGTGCGCCTGAACGGGGAACCGGTCTCCGACGCGTTCCTTGACCCTGGCTACACCCATTACGACAAGAGGAACCTCTACACCGTCACCGACGTCACGGAGCTTGTCAAAGCCGGCGGGAATGTCCTCACCGCGGTGCTGGGCAACGGATTCTACAACGAGATCAAGCCTGTGGCCACATGGAATTTCGAGAACGCCCGCTGGCGCGACAGGGCAAGGTTCATCCTTGAGATGCATCTGACCTACTCTGACGGTACCGCGGCTGTGGTGGCCACCGACAAGACTTGGAAGACGACGTCCGACGGACCGTACATCAGCAACAACATCTACTCCGGCGACACCTACGACGCCAGAAAGGAGATCTCAGGATGGACCTCGGCCGGTTTCGACGACTCCGCCTGGAGCGCCGCGGTGGAAGCCCCCGATCCGTCTCCGCTGCTCGTGGCCCAGAAAATGCCACAGATCCGCCCTACTGAAGAGATCAAGCCTGTCGGCGTGACCTCGTTCGGCGACACATCCCATGTCTTCGACTTCGGGAAGAACATCTCCGGACTTTGCCGCCTCCGCATCAGCGGAGACGCCGGCACGGAGGTCTCCATCGTCCACGCCGAGCTTGTCAAGAAAGACGGAAGCCTTGAGCCGGGAAACATCAACATCTACTACAACCCTCTTCCGGGCTATGAGTTCCAGACAGACAAGTACATCCTGAAAGGGGACGGGGTCGAGGAATGGACACCGTCGTTCACCTACCACGGATTCCGTTACGCCGAGGTGAAGACAAGCGTTCCGATGAAACTGGACGCGGACGCCCTCACCGCCCTGTACTTCTACACCGACCAGGAATCCGTCGGCACGTTCGAGTGCTCGAACAAGCTTCTGGACACCCTGTGGAACATGACGAGAAGGACTTTCTGCAACAACCTCATGTCAATCCCGACGGACTGCCCGCAGAGAGAGAAGAACGGATGGACGGCCGACGCCTACCTCTCCCAGGAAATCGGACTCCTGAACTACAACTCGGTGCTGTTCTACGAGAAATGGCTCGACGACTTCATCGACAACCAGCTTGAGAACGGGCGGATCTCCGGAATCATACCGACAAGCGAATGGGGCTACGACGATTGGATCGGTCCGGTGTGGGACGCCGCCATGTTCATAATCCCTTACAACCTCTACCTGTACTACGGCGACAAGACCGTCATCGAGAAAGTCTGGCCCATGTGCGAGAAATATCTCGCCTACCTGAAGACCAGGGAGGATCCGGACGGCCTTGTGTCCTACGGAATCGGGGACTGGCTGACCTGGGACGCGAAGACCCCTACCGAGTACACCTCCGCCCTGTTCTACTACTACGACTACAGGATAATGAAGGAGTTCTCATTCATCCTCAACAAGGAATCCTCCTCGCTGATGGCCGAGGAGGGACGCCTGAGGGACGCCATCAACAGGAAGTTCTACAACCCTGAGACGGGAGTCTATGCCTCCGGAACGCAGACCGGACAGGCCGCGGCCCTGTTCGTCGAAGTCGTTCCGGGACCGGAGATTCCGAAGGTCGTGGCGAAACTGGAGCAGTTTGTCAAGGACAACGACGGGCACCTGAATTTCGGCTCGATGGGTTCGAAGGTGGTGCTCAGGACATTGACGAAGTATGGCCTCGCTGACCTGGCCTACGAGATGGCCTCGAAGGAAGACCACCCGTCATGGCTGGCCTGGATCCACGACGGCTACACCTCCCTCGCCGAGACATGGACCATGTCACAAAGGTTCAACGACGCGTCGCTCGACCACATCTTCTTCGGTGACATCTCGGCCTGGCTGGTGAACGACATCGTCGGCATCCGGAAGGACGATCTCGCCCCCGGATTCGGCCACATCATCATCGCTCCGCATTTCGTGGAGGGTCTGGACTGGGCGAAAGCCTCCTACAAGTCAGTCAGAGGCCTCATCAAAGCCGGATGGGAAAAGGACGGTGACAAGGTCAACCTTGAGGTCACCATCCCGGAGAACACCACAGCCACCGTGCGGATAGCCGGGAACCCTGACAGGCAGCTCAGACCGGGAACCCACCGGATCACTGTCACAAGATGACGGCGAAGGAGAACACACCCGTCCGAAACTTTGGCGTTCGTATTCATATTCATAAAAAGCAATGACCGGTAAAAGTTTTACAGCTGTCGCCGCAATGATTTCAGCGGCTCTCGCCCTCTCCTCGTGCGAGGAGGAGAAAGGCGGGGCGGAAGTGCTTCCGATCATGTCCTGGTACTCGATACCTGCGGAAGACGCGTCGCCGGAAAGGTATCAGGAACTGGCGGAATGCGGGTTCAACATCAATTTCTCCCACCTTGGCACCTTGAAGGACCTTCAGGTTTCGCTGGATCTGGCTCAGCAGGCGGGAGTAAAGGTCATGGCCACATGCGCCGAACTTGAGACAGCCACGGACAGCGCTGTGGCCGCCGTCAAGGATCATCCGGCCCTGTACGGCTACTTCCTGCGCGATGAACCGCTTCCGGCGGCATTCCCCTATCTTGCCGAATGGGCTCGGAGGATAGAGAAGGCCGACGGAGGGGAGCATCCTCTCTATCTGAACCTTTTCCCGAACTATGTGGACAGCGCTGCGCTTGGATGCGGTTACAGGGAATATGTCCGCGGATTCATCGATGAGGTCGGGCTTCCTATGGTCTCGTTCGATTCGTATCCTGTCACTTTCGACGGAATCCGAAGCGAAGGCTGGTACGACAACCTGAGGATAATCCATGAGGAATCCGAAGCGGCCGGCCTCCCGTTCTGGGCATTCGCCCTTTCGACCGCGCATGGCCCGTATCCCGCTCCGACGATGGAGAGCCTCCGGCTTGAGTTGTACACAGCCTTGGCGTATGGGGCCCAGGGACTCCAGTATTTCACCTATTGGAATCCGGATGCAAAGGACTGGGATTACCACGATGCACCGATCGATCAGGACCGGCGGAAATCAGAAGCTTATTATCTTGTCCAGCGGATGAACAGGGAACTTCAGGCGCGTGCCTCCGTGTTTGTCGGCTCCAAGGTCGTCTCGACCGCCCATCTGGGCGATGTCATGTTCAGAGGCTGCGAAAGGCTGGAGACCCTTCCGGCCAATGTAGTCTCACTTTCCGCAAGTTCCGACGGAGCGGTCGTGTCTCTTCTTGAAAAGGGGAGATGGAACTACCTTGTGATAGTCAGCCGCACTCTTGACAGGCCGACAGACATTACCGTCGGATTTGCCGGGAAGACCTGGATGATCGACCGTGAAGGCAAGGCGGTCAAGGTCGCGGAAGGAGAGGTGACACACTCGCTTGAGGCAGGCGATGCCATGATATTCAAATACAAGAAAATCAATTGATATGAAGATACTGAAGGGAACTTTAATCCTCGGGACGCTGCTTGGTGCGGTGTCCTTGGCTTCCTCCGGGCAGGAGGCAGGTGTTGATGGCGGCGCGGGCATCCTGCGGCAGGACTCCGAGTTTGTGAGCGAGTACCTCACACCTACCCGCGTCATGCTTGCCAAAGGAGGCGTGAGCGGAACGGAGAACCTGCTGAGGCCGTACTGCGGACAGGTCTCGACCAACGAGCCGGACGTGTGCCTGTTCAGAAACGGCAAGGACGGCAGGAGTTCCGTCCTGCTGGACTTCGGCAAGGAGATTCAGGGAGGCATCCAGATCGTCAGGGCGATGTCCGGCGACAAGGCCGCGGCCCGCTTCCGCATCTGTTTCGGAGAGTCGGTGAGTGAGGCGCTCAGCAGTGTTGACGAGGCCGGGACAACCGCCACCAACGAGCACTCCGTCAGGGACTTCGAGATCTCGGTGCCTTGGCTTGGAGCGGTCGAATACGGCAACACAGGCTTCCGTTTCGTGCGTCTTGATCTGCTCGGAGAGGACACCGAAGCCCTGCTGGTAGCGGTCAGAGCCATCTCCCGCTATCGTGACATCCCCTACATCGGGCAGTTCAGATGCAGCGACGGGAGACTGAACCGGATCTGGCAGACCGGAGCCTACACTGTTCATCTGAACATGCAGGAATATCTCTGGGACGGTGTCAAGAGAGACCGCCTCGTCTGGATCGGAGACATGCATCCGGAAGTCATGGCCGTGAACACGGTCTTCGGCAACCACAAGGTTGTGCAGAAAAGCCTCGACTATGCGCGCGAGAGCACTCCTCCTACCGTGTGGATGAATGGAATATGCTCCTATTCCCTGTGGTGGATCATCATCCATCACCATCTTTATGAATATTACGGCGATCTTTCCTACCTCCGGGAGCAGCACTCCTACCTGACCGATCTGCTGCATGCGGTGATGGCCAACTTTGACGGCTCCAAGGAGAATTTCAAGGACGGACGGTTCATCGACTGGCCTACGTCCGAGAAGCCGGACGCGATTCATGCCGGGCTTCAGGCTCTGTCCGTAAGGGCGATGGAGGCCGGAGCGGACATGGCCGGATGGCTTGGGGACAGCAAACTGAAGGACGAGTGCTCCGCCGCCGCCACAAGACTGCGCGGGTACCGGCCCGGGATCACTTCCAGCAAGCAGGCTGCCGCTCTTCTGTATCTTGAGGACATGGCCGGCGAAGAGGAGACACGCGATGTCATCCTGGCCGGCGGGGCCAACGGATTCTCCTCCTTCATGGGTTACTACATGCTTGAGGCTCTGGCCAAAAGCGGGAACTACGATGAAGCCATGAAGATGATCTCCGACTACTGGGGAGCGATGCTGGATCTCGGAGCCACGACGTTCTGGGAGGATTTCGATTACTCCAGGGCCGCCGGTGCCGGAAGGATCGACGAGATTGTCCCTGAGGGAAAATACGACATCCACGCCGACGGCGGAGCCTACTGCTACGTCGGTCTGCGCCACAGTTTCTGCCACGGCTGGGCTTCCGGTCCTACAATCTGGCTGAGTTCTCACGTACTGGGGATCGAGCCAGCGGAGCCGGGTTTCAAGAAAGTCCGGATCAATCCGCATCTGGGCTCCCTCGAATGGGCGGAAGGCTCCTACCCTACCCCTTACGGCCCGATCACGGTCTCGCACCACAAGACCGCCGACGGCTCTGTCAAGTCGCGGATCCAACTCCCGAAAGGAGTCCGGTTAGTCAAATAGGAAACATGAAAAAAGATGATGCAGGTTATTTTTTGAAGGTTTCCAGGAAGGATTGTTGACAGAAAAAGCCCGGCGGGGAATCCGTCGGGCTTTTTTCGTGCGGTAGGTGAGAGTCGAACTCACACGGGCTTGCGCCCACTACCCCCTCAAAGTAGCGTGTATACCATTTCACCACTACCGCAAGTATGTCTCCCGTTGTTTTTGGGATTGCAAAGTTAAAGAATATTCCTGAAATACCAAAAAATTTCGGGAATAAATTAATATTTCGTACCTTTGCCCGTCTCCACGAGTTGGAGGTCAAAGGTTAAAAATAATTAATAATTAAAAAAACAGATTCACAATGGCTGTTAAAATCAGACTTCAGCGCCACGGTAAGAAGAATTTCGCATTCTTCCACATTGTTGTGGCGGATTCCCGCGCGCCACGTGACGGACGTTTCATCGAGCAGCTCGGCTCCTACAACCCCAACACCGATCCTGCCACCATCATCCTTGATGGCGAGAAGGCTCTCAAATGGCTCAATGTCGGCGCACAGCCTACACTCGTAGCCCGCAGAATCCTCTCTTACGAGGGTGTTCTCCTGAGGAAGCATCTTGAAGGCGGAATCGCGAAGGGCGCTCTCACACAGGAGCAGGCCGACCAGAAATGGAATGCCTGGAAGGCAGAGAGGGACGCCAAGATCGCGGCAAAGAAGGCAGGTCTCGTAAAGGACGCCGCCGACAAGGTCAAGGCCGCTCTTGATGCCGAGAAGAAGGTAAACGCGGAAAGGGCGGAGGCTCTCGCCAAGAAGGCCGAGGAACTCGCCGAGGCTCAGCGTAAGGCCGCCGAAGAGGCTGCCGCGGCAAAGGCCGCGGAGGAGGAAACCGCAGCTGCCGCCGAGGCCGCTCCAGAGACTCCTGAAGCTCCGGCAGAGGCCTAATCCGATGTCCAGGGCAAAGTCAGACTTTCTGCGTGTTGCCCGGGTACTGAAGTCCAACGGTACCGAAGGCGAAATCCTTGTGGGTTTCCGCGAAATCAATCCCGAGGACTTGAATCTCAAGGAACCGGTGTTCATCCTTTTCGATGGACTGCCGGTTCCGTTTTTTATCGAATCATTCTCTCCTAAAGGCACGAACCGGGCTCTTGTGCGTCTGACCGGCGTGAAGAATCTCGAAGACGCCGAGGAGCTGGCCGGCAAGGACATCTCCGCCAAGGCTGCGGCGATCCTCCGGGAGGAAGACGCCGACGATGGTCTCACTGCGGATGACCTGATCGGATGGACGCTCCTGGATGCGGACAATGACACGGTCGGGGAGATCACCGGCTACGAGGACATTCCGGGCAACACCTGTCTCTATGTGGACACGAAAGACGGACAGGTGATGATTCCTCTGCACGAGGATCTCATCCTGTCCGTCAGCGAAGACTCAAAGACCATTTCGGTTGACGTTCCCGAGGGTCTGGTCTGAAATATTCCTGAAAAACCGCTTCTAATACTCAACCGATACGGCCGCCATCAGCAGGTCAAGGCAGAAAGATTGCGGCAACGAGTTGGAAGACAGCGAGAACTTCACGGCATCCACATCGTAGCCACGCGCCGTCTTCATGTCCCATGCCGTCCAATCCTTCACGATCTTACGCTCGGATCCGGTGAAGTCCACCAGATCGAATTCCTCCGTGCAGACGGCAGTGTCATTCTTGAAGAATGTAGCGGTCACCTTAAGGTACTCGCCGTCAGCGATCTTCCCTTCCTCGGCCAGTTTCTCGACCCACTTGGTGTTGTTGATGTAGAATCCCAACACATTGCATGAGGACTTGGAGAAGGAATTCTTGTAGTTGAACACTATGTCATAGCCCGCGGACAATGACGGAGAGTACACCGCATAGGCCTTGTCGGCGAAACCGGACGTGGTTTCGGTGTAGCCTGCGTACTTCCCGGCCGAAGTGAACTTCAGGAGATCCTCCGGGTCAGCCGTCCCGCCTTTCTTCATCGAGACTTTCCAACCGCCGCCGAAACCGGAGTTCACGCCACTGCAGCTGGTGCACAGAGCGGAGTAGCCGTCCAGATAGATGTACTTGTTGTAGTAAAGGCTGTCCACGGCCGGATAATCAGTTGGAGAAGCCGGGACATAAGAGAAATTTCCTGTCAGGGTGTAACTCATCGAGGATGGTTTGCTCTCGCATGAGACAGCGGCGATGATGATGGCCGCCAAGGTGAAAAATTTGATTGAGTTTTTCATAAAAATTACTGTTATATGTTTAATGTGTAAGATCATAAGGTCAGCTGACATGGGACCGCCGCGTCATTTGGCCGGCCGGTCAGGGATGTCCAGCTTCAGTTGGGGATTGCGGCGCGAGTCCACGTTGAGGGACACCGCCAGAACCAACGCCACCACGCAGACCGCGACAAACATCACTTCCACCCAGACCGCTCCGGTCTCGGAGACCCCCTGGTTGAGATTGGTGGAGGCAAGAATCTTCCCGGCGAACATCTTGAACGACATCAGCCCGAGGTTCTGCACCCAGTATATCAATGAATATGCCGTCCCTAACACCTTGTCAGGGACAATCTTAGGCACGGAAGGCCACATGGCGGCAGGGACAAGGGAATAGCCGAAGCCAAGGAACACCATGCTGAGGTAGCCGTAGAACGGCACTCCGGACGGAGCGAAAGCCAGCAAAAGATGGGCGATGAGCGCAAGAACCGCACCGGTCAGCATCCAGCGCGTGCCGTGTCCGATCCGGTCCAGCAATATTCCGAAAATCGGGGCGAAGACAACAGTCGCGAAAGGCAGCATGGAGACCATCCAGCCCGCGGCCTCCACCGGAACGTCAAAGCGCGGGATAAGGATTGCAGTGGCGAATTTCTTGAAGGAGACCACACTGCTGTAGAAGAACACGCACAGCAGGGCCAGCATGATGTACTGCCTGTTTTTCAAAAGTTTGACAACATCGGCGAAACGGAACTTGTCCTCTTCCGCGGTGTCCACCTTGTCTTTCAGCCCTTCCTGCCGGTCAAAGCGGGCGTCCAAAGCCACGAACACAGCCCAAAGCACCAGCCCGACTATCATCAGGGCAAGCCCCAGAAAAGCAGGGGAGGCGGTCTCCGACAAGGTGTAGATCTCTCCGGCAGCCTTCTCCGCCACCAGGTTGGGCGAGATGACGAGGGCGAATGCCGTTCCGAGTCTGGAGATGGACAGCTGCACGCCCATCGCGAATGCCATGTTCCCGTTTCTGAACCATTTGGCGATGGCCCGCGTGACAGCCACTCCGGCGATCTCGCTTCCGAGACCGAAGAGCATGCAGCCGATGTAGGCGATTGTCAGGGATGTCTTCGGAGGAAGCCCTGAAATCAGCGCATAGGTGACGATCGCGGCTCCGCCGGCCATCATCGTGACGAAGATTGACCCGGTGACCCTCACTCCCCATTTGTCCAGAAGCATTCCGCAGACCACCAGTCCGCCGAAGACACAGAGAACCGAATAGCCGCTTGCATAGAGTCCGTAGTCAGCCGAGTTCCACCCCAGTTGAAGTGTCGAAGGATTTTCGAAAAGGTGGGACAGCGTCGAGAACATGTCGTCGAAGTAGAACGACGCGAACATCGGCACCACCAGACAGACCAGAGCTATCCAGCATGAATATTTTCTTAGAAAATTTGTCATAATTTCGTTCGGTTTATTATCAAGTTCGCCCCGGGGAGGAATATTCAAAAGCTATTTCCGGATGTTCGGAAGTTCCAGGCCGAGGTGGCGTTTGCCGTCAAGAACCTTGAGGTAGAGGGCGATCAGAAGAGCCACGACACCGAATCCGGCGAAGATGATGAGCGGAACGGTGTAGTTGTAAGGGATGAACTCTGCACCGGCGGCTTTGGCGGCAATCACGGCAGGATTGTCGGCGTTGACGCTCGTCAGGACGCTTCCGATCAGCTTCGGGACAAAGCAGAGACCGAAGTTCTGGACCCAGAAGATCAGACAGTAGGCCGAACCGAGAATCTTCTCGTCGATGATCTTCGGAACCGATGGCCAAAGGGCTGCGGGAACGAGCGAGAAACTGATTCCGAGCACCACGATGGTGGCGAGGGCGATGAACTTGCTGTGCGTCGCCGGAAGCACGAAAGCGAAGACCAGATGACAGACGATCAGCAGCAGCGCGCCCCAGATGAGCATCGTGGCACCCTTGCCTTTCGTGTCAAGGAACCTTCCGAGGAACGGAGTGATGACGGCGGCACCGATCGGGAACCATCTGAATATGTCAGAGGCGGTCTTGGCGGAGATCCCGTCAAGGTTGCACTGAAGCATGTTCGCGCCATATCTCTGGAACGGGAAGATCGCGGAATAATAAAGGACGCACAGAAGGGCCACAACCCAGAAACTCTGCGATGAGAAGATCTTGCCGAGGTCGCTGAGCTTGAACTCCTCCTCGGAAGACGCTTCTTCCGACTTGACGCCGGCTTCCACAAGCTGCCCGTCGAATTTCCTGTCCATCACGCTGAACACGATGAAGTTGATCAGGCCGATGAGAAGAAGCACCGTGCAGAATCCGACAGGTCCCTGCACTCCGCCAAGTTTGGAGGCGAGGACAGGACTGATCGAGAACACGGTGAACACACCCACACGCGCTATAGCCATCTCGATGCCCATAGCCATTGCCATCTCCTTGCCTTTAAACCATTTGGCGATCGCCTTGGAGACCGTCGTGCCGGCCATCTCGCATCCGCACCCGAAGATCATGAATCCAAGCGCCGCCATCTTGGCGCTTCCCGGCATGGCCACCCACCAGGTCCCGAGCCACTCGCAGAAGGCCGTGGTCTGGAACCAGTCGGTTATACCTATATATTTGATGGAGGCTCCGATGAACATCATGGAGGCGGAAAGGATTCCCGTGAAACGGACTCCCATCTTGTCCAGGATGATACCCGCCAGAATCAGGAAACCGCAGACATTGAGGATGTACTCAGCGCTCGCATAGGTTCCGAACACGTCCGGACTCCACCCCCTCTGCTGTTCGATCAAGGCCTGCAGCGGCGACATGACATCCACGAACATGTAGCCGAAGAACATCATCAGAGCGATAAGAATGAGGGCTGTCCACCTTGCGGCCGGCGAGTCATTCATCAGTTTTTGGATCTTTTCTGACATTTTGATTAACTTTTTTAAATATATTCGTGACGAATGCAAAAATATTCAAACAATCCGCTAATATAAGAAAAATGTCGGAATAAAGTCGTACCTTCGTCATCATGATTTTAGACAAGGTCAATTCTCCCGACGATGTCAGGAAACTGAGCACAGACGAACTGAGGACTCTCTGCAGTGAGCTGAGGGACTACATTGTAGAATGCTGCTCCGGAAACCCCGGGCATCTGGCATCCAGCCTCGGCGCCGTGGAGCTCATCGTCGGACTTCATCATGTGTTCAACACGCCGAAGGACAAGATAGTGTTCGATGTGGGTCATCAGGCCTATGCCCACAAAATCCTGACAGGACGGAAAGATGATTTCAGGAAGAACAGGATGGAGGACGGAATCAGCGGGTTTCCGAACAGGGACGAGAGCTGCTATGACGCTTTCGGTGCGGGACACGCCTCCACGTCCATCTCCGCGGCTCTCGGAATGGCGGAGGCGGAGAAACTGTCAGGATCCGACGGGAAGGTGGTCGCAATGATCGGCGACGGAGCCATGACCGGAGGACTGGCGCTGGAAGGGCTGAACAATGCCGGAGAAGGAGGGACAGACCTCCTGATCGTCCTGAATGACAACGACATGGCGATTGACGGGAACATGGGGGCCCTTCATTCCTATCTGCTGAGGCTGACGACGGATCCCGCCTACAACCGCATCAAGACCCACATCTGGGAAAAGATCGGGGCGGGAAAGTTCAGGAACTGGCTCCAACGCCTGGTACGCAGGGCGAAGTCCGGACTGGTCACGCCATCGGGCGGAGACCTCTTCGAGGCGTTCGGATTCAGGTACTTCGGCCCTATCGACGGAAACGACATCGCCGAGGTCACGCGGACCTTGAGACGGCTGAAAGACATGAAGGGACCCAAGATCCTGCACACCTGCACGGTCAAGGGCAAAGGCTACGCTCCGGCGGAATGCGATCCCACGACATGGCACGCCCCGGGAAAGTTCAACCAGAAGACCGGAGCAAGACTTATCAGGGAATATCCCGCCCCGCGCTATCAGGATGTGTTCGGCCAGGTTCTCTGCGAGCTTGCCGGGAAAGATCCCAAAGTGGTCGGGATCACTCCGGCAATGGCCACGGGAAGCGGGATGGGTGACTTCGCCGAAAAGTTTCCGGAACGGTTCTTCGATGTCGGGATCGCCGAGGAGCACGCCGCCACTTTCGCGGCCGGGCTTGCGGCCGGCGGGATGAAACCCTACTGCGTGATCTACTCGTCCTTCGCCCAGAGAGCCTACGACGAGATCATCCACGACATCGCCCTGCAGCACCTGAATGTCGTGCTCTGCCTGGACAGGGCCGGACTTGTGGGCGAGGACGGGGCGACGCACCAGGGAGCGTTCGACATGGCATCCCTGCGCTGCATCCCGGGCACGGTGATCGCCGCGCCGAAGGACGAGACCGAACTGAAGCGGCTTCTTTACACGGGACTTGACATCAAGGAGGGTCCGTTTGTCATCCGCTATCCAAGAGGACTCGGAGAGGGAAGCGACTGGAGGAACGCCGCACCGACACCTTTTGAGATCGGCAAGGGTGAGAGACTGTCCGACGGAGAGGAAGTCGCGGTCCTGGCACTGGGTCCAGTGGTCAACAGGGCGGTGGAGGCCTCTGAAAAGATCAGGAAGGAGACCGGAAAGGGACCCGCCATATTCAATGTCAGATTCCTCAAGCCGTTCGACGTCTCCATCATGGAAGAGGCGGTGCGGTTCCGGCACATCCTGACCCTGGAGGACGGATGCCTCAAGGGCGGTCTGTTCAGCGAGGTGAGCGAATATGTCGCCTCCCGCGGCCTTGACATCTCCGTCAAGGGCCTCGGCATTCCGGACAGGTTCATCACCCAGGCATCAGTGGCGCGCCAGAGGGAAATCTGCGGGCTGGATGCCGATCGGATATATTCGGAAATCGCCGGACTTTTCCAAAAATAATCGAAAATGTTTTGGAGAATCCATTTTAATGCCTATCTTTGCAATCCCTTTGCGAAAGGGGCATTCATTGAAATAATGCCGATATAGCTCAGTTGGCCAGAGCACGTGATTTGTAATCTCGGGGTCGTGGG
>CAVIGZ010000002.1:0-70913 GCA_963642565.1 Bacteroidaceae bacterium
CGGAAGCGCGCGGCGTGATCCGGGGAAATCTCTGTCTGTCAGTATTCTTCATCCGACCCTGGCCTTGTGGACATCTCTTACGGAGAGAAGACATCTCTTACGGAGAGAAAAACATCTCTTACGGAGAGAAAAAACAAAAATCTGTTTATTCCTGAAACTTACAGCGCCCCCAAAACAATGCTGTTCGCCTTGTCCACCATGGAAGTGTCCAAGGTGGCGAGATAGATGCGTGTCGTGTTCTCAGAGTCATGCCCCATCGCCTCGCTGATGGTGGCTATCGGGATGTTCTTGCTCTTGGCGATGCTCGCCCATCCGTGGCGCGCGACATAGGTGGTAAGAGGTACCGCCAGCCCGAGCAGCCTGCCTATCTTCTTCAGATTCCGGTTCACGCGGTGCGCCTCGTTGATGTACTGGCCGCGCTCGTCATCGCCTGGCACCTTGATGACGGGCATCAGATATGGAGTTGACGATGTGTCGTACTTGTCGATGAGTTCCTGCATGGGTTTCTCCCACTTGATGAGGAGCCGCTGGCTCGTCTTGTGGCGCCGGTAGGACAATATTCCGTCACGCAAATCCTTCTTCTTCAGGAAAGCTATGTCAACGAACGACATGCCGCGGGTGTAGAACGAGAACATGAAGATGTCCCTCGCGTAGTCCAGGGCAGGATACCGCGACAGGTCGAGGTCACGGATCCGCCGGATGGTCTCTATCGGCACGGCACGCTTGACGGTCTTGTCGATGCCCGTATAGACATGCTTGAACGGGGAACGCTGCACCGTCAGATTCTTGTCCACCGCCCGGTTGTAGATGGCGCGCAGGTTGCGCATGTAGAATGACACCGTGTTCGGGCAGACACCGACCGTCGAAAGATAAGCCCCGTAAGCCATCATCAGATCCGAATCCATCCCGTCAAGCGGCACATCCCTCCCTTGCCGGAACCTCATGAAACTGTTCACCGCCGCCGCATAGGTCTCGGAGGTTCGTTCTTTGCCTATCTTTCTCAAATGTGCCACAATCTCATCGGCAAAGGAGACAAAACAGGGGCCATCTGCCGGTGAGCGGTATGCCTCAACCACGTTACCCGCCGTGTAGGGACTTCCCGCATGCTCAAAACGCGAGACGATGCCTCTCAACCGTCTCGTGTCCTCAAGCAAAGCCTCTTTCAGAGAGTTCAGATAACGCCGTCGGTTTTCCCCTGTTCCGGGAGGACAGATGACCACCATGTTTCTGCCGTCCCATTCCTCCGGATAGAGTCTGTAGCCGGAACTGAGCTGCCTTGCAATGCGGTTGTGAATCACCCGATAATACAACACGCCCTCTTTCCCGACGGAAGAGGGCGCTCGAAACTTGATCGAAATTGTTGCCATAATGTCATTGATTAAAAGATAACATAATGGCAAAATAAGTCATATCCCCGCTATGCCTTCAAGGCGCGCATCGCATTCAGAACAGCGAGGACTGTGACTCCTACATCGGCGAAGACGGCCATCCACATCGTGGCTACGCCAAGGACGGCAAGGACAAGCACCAGAAGCTTTATGAATATGGCGAAGAAGGTGTTCTCCCTTGCCAGACGCAGGGTCCTTCGGGCGATCTTCACGCCGAGGGCGATCTTTGACGGCTTGTCGTCCATCAGGACAATGTCGGCGGCCTCTATCGCAGCATCGGAACCGAGTCCCCCCATAGCGATTCCGAGGTCGGCCCTTGCGAGCACCGGGGCATCGTTGATGCCGTCGCCCACGAAAGCGAGAGTTTTTCCCGAGGGTTTCTCCCCAAGAAGCCTCTCAAGCTCAGAGACTTTGTCCGCCGGCAGAAGTTCAGCGCGGAACTCATCCAGCCCAAGTGCCGAGGCGACATATTCACCGACCTCGCGCTTGTCTCCGGTAAGCATCACAGTCTTTGTCACGCCCTGCGCCTTCAGAGCCTTTATGGCATCGGCGGAATCGGCCTTGATTCTGTCGGAGACCACTATGTGACCGACATAGACTCCGTCCACGCTGACGTGCACGATCGTGCCGTTCTTTTCGCAAGGTTTCCACTGCGCGCCCACAGAATCCATCATCTTCGTATTGCCCACGCAGACGGTCTTTCCGTTCACCACCGCCCGCACACCGTGACCGGCCATCTCCTCCACATTCTCCACCGAGCATCCGTCTGACTCATCGGGGTAGGCGTTCTTCAAAGAGACGGCGATCGGATGTGATGAATATCTTTCCACGTGTGCCGCAAGATGCAGAAGTTCTTTTTCGCCAATGATCTCCGGATGCACGGCCGTCACATCAAACACGCCTTCGGTAAGGGTTCCGGTCTTGTCGAAGACCACTGTCCCGACTTTCGCCAGAGCCTCAAGATAGTTGGATCCTTTGATCAGGATTCCTTTTGAGGACGCTCCTCCGATGCCACCGAAGAATGAAAGAGGAACGGAGATCACAAGGGCGCACGGACAGGAGACTATCAGGAACGTCAACGCCCTGTAGAGCCAGGTGGCGAACGTGCCGCCGAAGTCTCCGGACAGAGCCGGCGGTATGAAGGCAAGTACAAGGGCCGCGATGACCACGACCGGGGTATAGACTTTGGCGAACCTTGAGATGAAGCTCTCGCTTACGGATTTGTCCCCTGAGGCGTTCTCGACGAGGTCGAGGATCTTCGAGGCGGTGGATTCTCCGAAAGCTTTCGTGACCTTGGCGCGGATCACTCCTGTGAGGTTCACGCAACCGGAGATGATGTCATCGCCCTTGGCTATGCTCCGTGGCACGCTCTCTCCGGTCAACGCCACGGTGTCAAGGCTTGATGTGCCTTCAAGGACCATTCCGTCCATCGGGACCTTCTCGCCGGGCCTCACGACGATGGTCTCACCGACTATCACTTCTTCAGGATTGACTGTCAAGACTTTCCCGTCACGCTCGACGTTGGCGGTGTCAGGTCTGATGTCCATCAGGCCGGCGATCGACCTGCGGCTTCGCCCTTCGGCGATGTCCTCGAAAAGTTCTCCGACCTGAAAGAACAGCATCACGAACACGGCCTCAGGAAACTGGGTCCCGGCTCCGGGAAGGAATCCGATGCACAGGGCGCCGACCGTGGCGATGCTCATCAGGAAATCCTCGTCGAAGAAGTCACCTTTGGCAATCTTCCCGGCGGCTTCAAACAGAGTATCGTAACCGGCAATGAGATAAGGTACCAGATAGACAAGAAGAAGCTGCCCGACTCCGAGGTCCAATTTCTTCTCAACCAAGACTGCCACCCCTAACAGGGCGGCTGAAAGAATGATTCTCGCTAATCTGATTCTGTTTTCCTTTTCCATGTTCTTCCTTTGACTTTGTGCGGTGCGGAGCGGAAAAACATCCGCTGCAATCCGATTGCAAAGTTAATGTTATAGTGATTCCTAAAAAATAACTTGGTGCTTTTGCTCGTCTTTTTGGTCTGAATTTATTTGTTCATCAGTCGTGTGCCACCGGCACACTCCTTTTTCACAAACAAATTTTTCCGCAAAAATCCTTCACAAAAACTTACCAACTTATTTTTTCATCATCACATATGCGAAAAATAAGTAAATTTGCGGTCGAAAACGACAACAGCGAACTACCTTGTCAAAGGAATATGTCCGCAATGTTCAGAAGCTGTTAATGAGAAACAATAACGCAAAAGGGCATCTGGCCCTGCTGGCGGCCTACACGATCTTCGGGATCAACATCGTGCTGACGAAAGACGTCTCCAATTCGGCGGTGGTCTCCCCCATCGCGCTGTTCACGTTGAGAGCCGTCGGAGCGTCGGCCCTGTTCTGGCTGATCTCACTGTTCACGCCGAAAGAGAAAGTCCCGGGCAAAGATCTGGTACAGATTGCCCTGGCATCCATATTCGGTCTCTTCATCACGCAATACACCTTCCTGAAAGGCATCACTATGGCCACGACCATCGACGCCTCGGTCATCGGAACCCTCGGACCGATCTTCACGATGTTCTTCGCGTTCATATTCGTGAAAGAGCCTATCACCGCGAAGAAGGCTACCGGGGTCGGAATCAGCTTCGCCGGCATAATATTCCTGATTTTCAATTCCGTGCACAGCCACAACGGAGTCGAGGCGACCCGGCCGCCGGGCTTCATCCTGCTGTTTCTGAACAGCATCAGTTTCTCGCTGTACCTCGGGGCGTTCAGGCCGCTGATCCAAAGATATTCAGTGGTCACTTTCATGAAGTGGATGTTCCTCTTCTCGCTTCTGATGTCGCTGCCGCTCTCCGCCGGAGACCTTCTCCGCACGGACTATGCGGCCATCAGGCTGCCGCAGGCCCTGGAAATCGGATTCCTGGTCTTCTTCGCGACTTTCGTGGCCTATTTTCTGATTCCGGTAGGCCAGAAATGCGTCCGCCCGACCATCGTGGCGATGTACACCTACCTCCAGCCTATCCTCGCCTGCCTGTTGAGCGTCATCGGCGGAATGGACACTTTGACATGGCAGAAGATCGTCGCCATCATCATGGTTTTCAGCGGAGTGGCAGTCGTCAACCGGAGCCGCGCGGCGGAGCGCAATCCTTAAAGGCACAACGAACATCCGGTGAGACACGAGAAAAAGTAACCTGTTTTACTATTTTTTTATTAATTTAGCGGCGTGTTAAGCAAAAGAACAATGGCTGTCATTACCAAGGAAGTTACCAGCAGACAGGACCTGAGGCGTTTCGTCCGGTTCCCGAATGAGTTGTACGCGGACAACAAGTACTATGTCCCGCAGATTGAGTCGATGGAGATGGACACCCTCACCCCGGGCAGGAACAGGGCCTTTGAGGTCTGCGAGGGGAGGTATTGGCTGGCATACAATGAAAAAGGAGAGATTGTCGGCAGGATCGCCGGAATCATAAACCACAAGTACAACAGAAAGGTTGACAAGAAGATCTGCCGGTTCTGCTGGATCGATTTCATCGAGTCTCAGGAAGTGGTCCACGCGCTCATTGAAAGAGTGAAGGAATATGCCGCGGAAAAGGGCATGGAGGTCATCGAGGGTCCGGTGGGATTCCTTGAGTTTGACATCTCAGGAGTTCTCGTCGAAGGTTTCGACCAGCTTCCCACCGCCTACGGAAAGTACAACGCTCCGTACTACGAGCCGATGCTTCTGAAGGAAGGCTTTGAGAAAGAGACCGATTTCGTGGAGTACAGGATCACCGTTCCTGACAACATCGACAGGTACATCCATTTCGCCGGGATGATCGGCGAGCGCTACAACCTCAAGGAAGGCGACTACAGGAACAAGAATGAGCTGCTTCACAAATATGCCGACGGGATATTCAGTGTCATGAACGAGTGCTACTCCGTCCTGCACGGATTCTCGGAACTCTCCCCCGCCCAGTGCGAGGATCTCAAGAACCAGTTCTTCCCGAACCTGAATCTGGACTATGTGTCCGTCATCGTCGATCAAAGTGACAAGGTGGTCGGATTCGGAATCACGCTGCCTTCCCTGTCAAAGGCCTTGCAGAAAGCCAAAGGGCACATGTTCCCGTTCGGTTTCATCCACATTCTCAAGGCGTTGCGGTGCAACGACACGATCGATGCCCTGCTCATCGCCATCTCCAATGAGTACAAGGACAAGGGTGTCAACGCCATGATCATCTCCAAGATCGGCAAGGGAATGCACCGGAACGGCATAAAGTACGTCGAGAGCACCCGCGAGCTTGAGGACAACCACAATGTCCAGAATCTTTGGGGCAAATTCGAGCATCATCTCCACAAGAGGGCCAGAATCTACGTCAGAAACATCTAACACATAATTGAATATGGCAGACAAGAAAGCGGAAAGAATTCAGACCTCAATCCTGAACGGAGTCGAGAGGAAGGCCCTTGTCTGGCTGGCCGGGAGGCAGCCGAAATGGGTCGTGTCGGACACGCTCACGGCCATCGGCACGCTTGGAGCGATCATGATCGGAGCCGGCTACATCCTCTGCGGAGTCAACATCAATTTCCTGTGGCTCAGTTGTCTGGGATTCATTGTGAACTGGTACGGGGATTCCCTTGACGGGACTCTGGCAAGGGTCCGCAAGACTCAGAGACCGATCTACGGCTACTACCTTGACCACACGGTCGATTGCATCAACGAGGCGTTCATGTTCCTGGGCGTGGGACTTTCCTGCCTGATGAGACTGGATCTCGCGCTGATGATCTTTGCGGTCTATCTTTGCCTTACCGTGAACGTCAGCGTGAACGCGCACCTCAAGAGCGAGTTCAGGCTGACCTACGCCAAACTCGGACCGACGGAATTCAGGGTGATCGCCATCCTGCTGACATCCCTCTTCATTTTCATCGAACCGCTCAGGACTTTCACGGCGGCAGTGACCGTGTTCGGCAATGAATTGGAATTGAAAGCTTTGGATGTGGCCGGAATCGTCATTCTCGCCGCCCTCATCATAATCTATCTGGTGACCGTCATAAAAGATGCGATGTGGTACGCGAAGATGGATCCGATGCCTGAAAGAGACGAAGACTGATGCCGTTACTTCCCGTCGAACAAATCCGGCAGCTTGCTCCTGTCTTCAAGGGACGGTTCGGCGACGCAACCGTGCGTCTGCTGCGGAAAGTCCTTTCCATCAAGACGCTTTCAGATCTTTACGACACGATAAATGAACATCAGGGAGCGGACTTCGCCGGCGCGCTACTGGACAGACTCGGAATCAATTATCTGTTGGGAGGCTCGCAAAGGCTTGGGAACCTGCCCGAAGGCCCTTTCATCACAGTCAGCAATCATCCCTACGGAGGGATGGACGGAGTCATACTCATTGACCTTATCGGTCATCTGCGGCCTGGATTCAAGGTGATGGTGACTGAATTTCTCGCACTTGTCGAGGCTCTCCGCCCGAGTCTGATCGTTGTCAATCCCAAGAACAATCTGAACAAGGGGGTCACGACCAAAAACATCCAGGGAGTCCGTGAGGTCCTGGGAAGGCTGCACGACGGCGAACCTGTGGGATTTTTTCCTTCCGGAGCCGTCTCTGACCTGAACCTGAAAGAAATGAAGATCAGGGACAGGGAGTGGCAGGAGGCGGTTCTGAGGCTTATCCAGAAAGCGCGCGTGCCGATTGTTCCGGTCCGGTTCTTCGACCACAATTCCCTATGGTTCTACAATCTCGGGCTTATCGACTGGAGGATCCGGCTGTTGCAGCTCCCCCACGAACTGGTCAACAAGAAATTCAGACGAATCCGTGTCGGGATCGGCGAAACCCTTTCCGTCGAGGAGCAGACGGAACATTCCGACATCAAGGATTTCGGCGCGTTCCTCAGAAGCAAGGTCTATGAGATGCCCCTTCCGGATGATTTCATCAGGTACAGGGAGTTCATTGCCGCCACAAGGTAAGAAGTTGTTTTCCATCATCTTCGGATGAATCGGATGAATTTTCCTTGAATATGATATGGTGGCGTGAATGTTTTTTTGTATATTTGCAACCGCAAACGGGGTATTAGCTCAGCTGGTAGAGCGCAAGGTTCGCAATCTTGAGGTCAGGAGTTCGATCCTCCTATGCTCCACAAATAAGAGCGGGTGAAATTTCACCCGTTCTTATTTGTATGTAGAGCACATTCACCCCCAGTCACTTCGTGACTTCAGGCTTCCTTGATTTGTTTTACTCAATGCATTTGCATATTTTTGCAGACATATTGAGAAGTTGTTTGATTTGTTTGAAATGTTCTTTGAGCTTGCTCTTAACCTTCAAACAAACAAACAAATCAAAACAACTTCCGAATGACAATAACACAAATTTAATATTCCGATGAAAAAGTTTTTTTTAGCGATTATCGCGACCGGGTTGGCCGCTTCGATGACATCCTGCGGCACAAAACCGAACACATTGACATCAGCGGAGAAGGCTGACGGCTGGGTACTGCTGTTCAACGGTGAGAACCTTGACGGCTGGCGTGACTACAACGGGGATTCGCTGACCAACGGCTGGACGGTCGTGGACGGCTGCATCCAGGCTTCCGGCAAAGGAGCCGACGAGTCCGGCTACATCGTCACCGACAGGAAGTACGAGAACTTCGAGCTGTCCTGGGACTGGAAGCTCACCCACGGAGGCAACAGCGGAATGCTCTACCACGTTGTCGAGAATCCGAAGTTCAAGGTCCCTTACGTCACCGGACCGGAGTATCAGCTCATTGACAACGAGGGCTGGGAGGAAGTGAACGCTCCGGCGAAACTTGAGGAATGGCAGAAGCTTGGCGTGGACTATGCCATGCATCTCCCGGACTACAGCAAGATGAAGGTCAACCCTCAGGGGCAGTGGAACAACTCCAGAATCGTCTTCGACAACGGTCACGTGGAGCATTGGCTGAACGGTGAGAAGATTCTCGAGTTCGAGGCCTGGACAGACGACTGGTTCGAGAGGAAAGCCGGCGGCAAATGGGGCGATGCCACTGAATACGGTCTCGCCCATGAGGGTGTGATCTGTCTTCAGGACCACGGCGACCCGGCCTCATTCAGGAACATCAAGATCAAGGAGCTGCCTCACAAGGCCGGTCAGGAGGTCGAACTCTTCAACGGCAAGGATCTTCACGGCTGGGAGCTGTTCGGGAGCATGCGCACAGGCGTTGACGGGGAAGGCAATCTCGTCACCGAGAACGGTGAGGATCTCCGCTACGGCTACCTCGGAACCCGTGAGTATTACAAGGACTTTGACCTGACAGTCGAGTTCAAGCAGTGTTCGAACGGCAATTCCGGCCTTTTCTTCCACTCATTCGTGGAAGGCGGCTACCGGAACAACATCGTGAACGGCTGGCAGTGCGAGGTCGCCCCTAAGGGGAATGACACCGCCGGCATCTACGAGTCTTACGGCCGCGGCTGGCTGGTTCAGATTCCGGACGAGAAGGAGGAGATCCTGAAGGAAGGGGAATGGAACACCATCCGTCTGCGTGTCGAGGGCGACAACGTGAAGACATGGCTGAACGGCGAGCCGATGGTGGACATCAATGATGAACTCATCGGTTCAAAATCAGGCCGCATCATGCTCCAGATCCACGACGGCAACAACATCAAGGTTCTCTGGCGCAACTTCCGCCTCACAACCTTGTAGAAACATGAAAAAAATAAACCGGCAAATTTTGCACGTTACCAAAATTTGCCGGTTTATTTTTTCTTAGCGCCCGGGGTCGAATTCAAGTATGGACTCATCCAACCACTTTGTACCGACAAGAGCCTGATAGTCACCGGTGTCCCTGCCGGAGCTGAAATTACGGAAGTAACGGTTCTCCGAAAGGATCTCTCCATCGGCCGAAGTCAGTGTCAGAGTCATGATGCAAAGACCGTCGGGAACGTCAGAGATGTCAAGCACCGCTGTTGTCGTGTCCTCCGCAGGACTGACGGCAGCGGTTTTTGAATACACGGACTCCCCCGCCGGACTGACTGCCGAAACGCCGGCGGTAAGGTTCTGAAGATCGCCACGACCGGAGTTCACGACCTCTACCTTACATGAGGCAGGATTCAGTTGGATGTGAACCGGTTCGCAGGCTTTCCTCACGGCGGCGCATGCGGCTGTCGGACGGAACCAATAGTCGTAGGTCTGCCAGGCAAGACTCGGCCATGCGCTGTGCGACATCCAGATCAGAAGACCCTTGCGGTCCACGTTGTTCGCCTCGTACATTGCGCGGTAGCCGTCATAGTTGATCCACTGGGCATATTTCGCGAATGCCTCGGCTGATTCCAGCGCCCGGTCGCCGAAACGTCTTCCGACCATTCCGACGAAGGCGGTGTCGCCCTGGGCTCCTGTCCTTGTGAAATCGTGCTGTCCCCACACATCGTCCGCTGGCCAGAGATGGTCCGGGGTCAGCATCCGGGACAGGCTTCCATATTCCATGATGGCCGGCATCCCCCTCTCGCTGTGGAACTTGGAGGTCGGATTCTCGAAATAGAACGAAGGCTCCACCGCGCGGTACGGTCCGTGGCCGCTGACCCCGTCATCGGCCGAATTCGGGATGTATGCAATGTCGGAATGAAGCGTCCTGACCGTTTCGGCAAGGCCAGCGTTCAAAGCTGCAGGAGGATAGCCCTCGTTGCGGCCGCAGTACAACCCGATGCACGGATGCCTGCGGATGAGGCTCACATAATCCCTGGCATTGTCAAGGAACATCCCGTTATCGTCGGGATCCGGGCCGTCCGCCGGATTGGCGAGCCAGAAATCCTGCCAGACGACGATTCCGTACTTGTCGCACGCATCGTAGAACTCCTCATCGCCGGTCTGTCCGACCCAGTTGCGGATCATGTTCAGATTCATTTCCCTGTGCATGCGGACGGCGGTGTCATATTCCTGGGCACCGTAGCGGAGATTATATTCGCTGAACCCCCAGTTGCCGCCCTTCGGGAAGAAGCGGCGACCGTTGATGAACATCTTGAGGTCACTCATCAGATCGCAGTAGGTGAACTCCCTGATGCCCGCCATCCATTCGATTGAAGCCAAAGCTTCCGCCGCTCCGTCCGGGATGAATGAGAAAGCCGCCTTGTGAAGGGTCGCCTCGCCGTAGCCGTTCGGCCACCAGAGGGCGATCTTCTGATTCTTGAGTTGCGGGCATTCCTCCGGAGTGAATATGACCGTTCCGCTCTCCCCCGCCCTCAGTTCCACTTTCTTCGAGAACCTGATTTCGCCGATCGTCCCGCACAAGGTTCCGCTGACATCCTTTGAAGAGACGTCGGCCATTCTGACGCGCACCGTCATCGAGGCACCCTCATCCGTTATCTTGCTCTGGACCAATGGATCACTCAAAGTCACAGCCTTCACCTTCTCTATCCTGACATCGTTCCAGATTCCCATGTCGCGTCCCCTGACCGTCGGCATCCAGTCCCAACCCACGGTTGCATGGAATGTCGGATTGTCCGCCCCGAGCTGGCCGCCGTTGAAGTCGGGACTCTCGGCATTCTTCTCTTTCACGGCAGCGAAGTGAGCCGGCTTGATGATGTGGACGGCGATGACATCATTCTCGCCTTTGATCAAGTCTGTGACATCAAAACGCGCCCGCTTGAAGGCACCTGCAATGTTACCGACCCACTTTCCGTTCACATAAACTTCCGCTTTCCAATTGATTCCGTCGAAGGCCAGAGTCAGCCGTCCGTCATCGGAGCGTTCTGTAGCTTTGACAAGTTCAGCGACCGAACGAGGTGTCCATCTGTACCAGAAATCCGAATTGAAGAACGACTCGGAAATCTGAAGGTTGTTGTCAGCGATGCCCGGATCCGGAACCGCTCCCGCGGCGATGTAGCTGTAGAGAACCGTACCCGGCACGACAGCCGGCAACCAGGACAAATCGTCATATTCATTGGTGGAAATCGCCTCACCGCTTTCCGTGACCGCAGAAGCGCGCTGAAGTTTCCATTCCGGATCAGCACCTTCGACAGCCTCGGGGCCAAGCACTTCCAACTCACTCAAAACGAAATGCCCGCTTTCGTCAGCGCCCTCCACCGAAAGGCGGACATAACGGGAGTTGCCGACCGCCCTGAATGAATATGTCAGCGAATCCGTCCGCGGAAGATCAGCGACCTTTTTCCAGTTCCTTGCGTCATCCGAAGTCTCAACAATGCCGCTTTCAGCCTTATGGATCCAATGCAGACGCACCTCGCTGAATTTTCTTTTCGCTCCAAGATCGACGTAGATCCACTGCGGGCTGTCATCATCACTCATCCAGGCGCTTGAAAAGGTTTGGGATGGCAGCACATTGAACCCGCGGGACTCCTTGGAGTCATAAGGGCCGGTGTCAGAACTTTTCCCGAATACCGGCTCGGCGGAAAAATCCACCGCATAGATGACCCAGAATAGGGCTCCGTCCATGTTGAACTCAATCTTGAAATGATTGAAGTCATCGGCATCTTCAAGAGGTATCTCAAGATCAAGTCTACGAACCGGACGGGTAATGGTTTCCGTCTGTTTGTTAGGGTCAGTGATGACCTCAGGATAACGTTCAGTTCCCGGCAAGCCGGAATTTCCCGCAAAGCCCACCTGCTTCATTTCCGCTCCGGAATCTCCTGCCTGACAGGTGATTGACCATCCATTCACAGGCTCCTGATAGACCACATACCCCCGCACACGCACGCAGCGGGCGGAAAACTTCTGGCGGCTCCATTCATATTCAAGGAAATTCGAAGCTCCTTCCAATCGGTTGCTTGAATACGGACCGGCATCCACCGTCCATTCCTTCTCGCGCCGCGGCAGCTCTCCGCCGGCGGTGCCGACCTTGAGCCGGGCAGGTTCATCTGTCTCCACCACCCCGTCCGTGACCAGCTGGGCCGTAAGGTTGTAGTCATAGGTTGAGGAAGAGTAAACGGTCTTGTTGAGAGCGATATTTACCGTTGAATCGTTCGATGAACAACCAACCATCACCGCGGCGATCATCATCGCCGCCGCACAGGACAATTTCTTCGCAGTCATAACTTGTTATTAATCAGTGAAAGCGGAGGATACAGGATTCGAACCTGTGGGGCCTTTCAGCCGACTTGTTTTCGAGACAAGCACCATAAACCACTCGGACAATCCTCCGTGTTTTGCGATGCAAAATTAATAAATTTCGGTATAATAATCATCAATTCCTCTGAGTTTTTATCGTTCGTTGCTTTCGGATTCCATTGTCAACCAAAAACGCCCGCCCCCGGAAAAGGAGCAGACGAATGAAGATTTATCCATGAATTAGGATTGCGTGAATATTATTTCTGTGTTATCCGGGCAGTCCAGCCGCCGCCGGGCGCCATGTGGATCCTGACCTGGCGGTCGGCGGGAACGGGGGCGTACTCGCGCTTGTAGTCGCGGGCGGCGCGGTCGGCATTGATGCCGTCACGGAAGATTTCCATTGTCCATTCGCCATCTCCGAGGAAATCCAGATTCAATGTCAGATCCCTGACTTTCCAGTCGTTGAGTGAGCCTACATACCAGACGTCGCCGCTGCGGCGGGCAAGGGTGATGAAACGGCCGAGGACTCCGTTCACGGCCACACTCTCGTCCCAGACCGTCGGACACTCTGCTATGTACTCCGTGCATTCAGGTTCGGCCATATAGTTGGACGGAGAGTCACACAGCATGTTCAGCGGAGAGTCGAAGACAACATATTCGGCGAGCTGGTGGCAGCGCGTGCCCTGGCTCATCGCCTCGGAGTTTACGGGACGGTAGTTGTCCCTGGTGGCGTTGCGCATCGCACCCTGGGTGTAGTCCATCGGGCCTGCCGCCATTCTGATGAACGGAACCGTGACATCGTAGGTCACCTGATCGACCGCGGAACCGCTCCATTTCATCTGCTCCAGACCATGCACGCCCTCGTAATTGATGACGTTAGGGTAAGTTCTGTTGAGACCGACCGGCTTGTAGGCTCCGTGGAAATCGATCAGAAGACCGTATTTCGCCGCGGTCCGCGCCGCACGTCTGAAGAAGTCAACCATGTACTGGTCGTCACGGTCCATGAAATCAACCTTGAAACCCTTGACACCCATCTCGGAATAGTGGCGGCAGACGTTCTCCATGTCGCGGTCGAACGCATAGTAGCCGGCCCAGAGGATCAGACCGACATTATGCGCCCTGGCATATTCACAAAGCATCGGAAGGTCGATTTCCGGAACGACCTGCATCAGGTCAGCCTTCTTGTTGACGGCCCAGCCCTCGTCGAGGATGACATATTCAATGCCATGAGTCTGAGCGAAGTCGATGTAGTACTTGTAGGTGTCATTGTTGATCCCGGCGCGGAAATCTACTCCGTAGAGATTCCAGTCGTTCCACCAGTCCCACGCCACCTTGCCGGGCTTCACCCAGCTGAAATCCTGCGCGGGATCCTGCGGGGTGGCGAGTTTCCAGACCATGTCGTTCACAGCCAGGTCGGCGTCATCCGTCGAGACCATGATGATCCTCCAAGGGAAAGACTCCCCGGCGGAACATCCGGCGAGATGTTCCTCACGCTCCTTGACAATACCCTGAAGCATGTTGTGTCCGCCCTGCTCGACGGTCTTGGGGTACGGTGCAAAACGGCCGGTAAGAGTTGTGCCTTCACCCTCGTTGTAGAGGTACATCCCGGGATAGTCCATGAGGTCGGATTCGGTGACCAGGACTTTCATCCCTCCCTCCGCTGACACAGCTATCGGAAGAAACGCCAGACGATCCTTATTCCATCGGGACAGAGGATGAACGGAGTAGGTGTTCTCAAACGAATTCCAGTACTGGCTCTCAAGAGTTTCGGTGTGCTGGCAGACATAAGGCACATAGGCGTCCCAATCCTTGGCGAAATTGAACTGAGCCTTCTCCGCCAGAACCTTGGAGTCATTCTTCAGCGAACTTGTGAAACGGTAGGCCACCCCCTCGTCATAGGCACGGAAATTCAGAGTGAATTCCTTGAACATGAGCGAGATCTCATTGTAGTTGTCGCGGACCTGCGCCTTCTTGTAAGCCACGGTCGGAAGCGTCTCGTCAACACCGGCCTTGCGGACCTTGCGGACCTTGTCATTCTCTCCGAACACGACGCCGTCGGACAGTGTCATGGAAATTTCGGAACGGTCAATCAAGGTGACAGCGTCACGAGCCACCGAATATGATACCGTCTTCCCGACAACAACAGTCGCGGACAGATGTCCGTCAGGCGAGACAACCTTGTAGGTCACATCCTTGGCTGAAACCGGCAGAATGGCCGCAAAAGAGACGGCCGCCACCGTCAAAATAGTTTTCAGTGTCATAGAATCTAATATTTTGAATTACAGATCTTCAATATCACCGGCTTGGCCGATCACAAGTCAGCCTTGACGTTCAGGGTATGCCGACCGGATGTCAGAACCGCTGTTTTGGAATTCGGAAGCGTCACCTGAGCCTCTGTTCCTGACGGGACATCTATCGTAAGCCTGGCCGTTCCGGACTTGGAGGATTTGCGTGTCAGGGAGACTTTTATTGTGCCGTATTTCGTGTCAAACGACGTGGCGGCGCGCCTGAGCCATCCCATCTGCGGCCGGACGGAGAATGTCCTGAAGCCGGGAGTCTGAGGGGCGACACCGCAGACCTTCTGGCCGAGCAGGATAATGTTGGCTCCGGACCATGCGTGGTTGCTGGAATTCGTCCAGTTCCAATGCTCGTAGAGCGTCGAGCTTCTGTCGTCCATGATCGTCGACATCCTCCGTTTCATCCTGTCAAGGGCGTCGGACGACTTTCCCATGACAAAAAGAGCCTCGACCATGTATTTCTCCATGTAGGTGGACGCCATGTCCGTAGTCCTCAGGATTTCCGCTATGACCGGATACTTCTCTTCGGAGGCGATTCCCGAAAGGACAGCCATAGCCTGCGGTCTGTCATCGGTGCGGTCCTTGTAGGATGGACTGCGATAGCCGTTACCTGTCCAGTACAACCTGTTATAGGAATCTTTCAGACGGGCCATGACAGATTCTATCATCGCCGCATCATCCGTCCGGCCAAGCATTCCGGCAAACTCAAGCTCCGATTTCAAGGCAAGGTAATACAGACAAGGCATCAAGGCATATTTGTCCACCGGAGAATCTGCATCCGGCCAATCCCAGTCCCCTTCCCGGTAAACCGGAATGCCATTCCCATCCAGCTGCCAGACCTGATGCAGGTACTTTTTCATCCTCTCATAGACTATCGGAACGAAAGCATCATTGTCCGAATAGAAATATTGAGCATAGAATCCGTACCAGCCAAGAGCGGCCAGCATCTGCGACGGGAGTTCCGCCGAGTAGTTCATCGCCGGAACCGGAGAAGACAGCACTCCATCGATGCGTTGCCAGTTCATCAGCTCATATATTCCCTTTTCCGCCAACTTCCAGGCGGACGGGGACAATGAATAGAAAGCCATTCCCAACTCGTTCACCTCATCGCCCCACCATTGGGCCCTCTCCCTGTCCGGACAATCCATGTAGGTGTCGCGCATGCAGACGTAAAGGGTGCGGACAGCTTTTCTCCAATATTCATTGAGGAAAGGATCATCGCACTCGAAAGAGCCTGTGATTTCAGTGTCATAACCGGTCTCACGGTACTTGACGTCAAGCACTTCCACATCGGAAGGCACAATGTAGAGCATCTTGTCCCCGTTAAGCCAGCCGAGGCTCTCATATTCCTGAACTCCATCTCTGGTGACATATTCAGCCCACAGGCATTGCGTTTTGGCCAAGGCGACCTTGTAGTGGTCGGTCTGCATCCTGATTGTCCTGCCCGCCGCCGCTTTGACCTTCAGGTACGGAGTGATCTGGGCATTGTACGGCAGTGAACAGAGAAGAGTGTCGCCGGAGCGGCGGACCTGAGGATAATCCTTCAATCCGCCGCACTTCCACATGGGGATCGGTCTTTTGACAAGTTTCCCGAAAGGAGGTTCCCCGACAATGACAGGGAGTTCCATCGCCCCGCCAAGACGAGGTGCCGACGGACTTCTCCAATCGACGATGTCCCGCCTCGCGTCGAAACGCAGATTGCTCTCCGGAAGCCTGTAATTGGCCTCTGGTTCTCCGGCGCTCCCGTAAGGATGATAGACTGTGGCTTCCCAGGACTTGTCCGACAGGATCTCCAGCCCCGGAACCCGAGCCTCGAAAAGCAGACCTGCCACACCGCTGTCAGCGTGGCTGAAACCATTGCGCCCGAAATACCAGACCAGAACCGAAATGCAGTTCTCCCCCTCCCGAAGAAACGGAGCGATGTCTATCTCGTCATAGTAGGTGTCACCCGGGGAAGGCCCGCGCTTCAGTCCTCCCTCAAAAACAGCAAGCGAATCGTTTATCCAAAGCCAATACTTCGAGTCAGCGGCGATTCTGGCCACCATCTCACTCGGAACTTCCGGAATGTTCACCTTCTTTTTGAACGCGAGCCATGTATTGGCCTCGCTGCGGCACTCCTGCTTTCCGATCCAACGCGCCCTCCATGTCTCCCGGGCGGGAAGCAGGCCGGATGCAAGCAGCATGAATGCGGCCGCACTGACTATCAAACGACGAACTGACATCAGTCAACTTTTATTTTCAATGAATATTTTCCGGCGCCGACAGTCTTCGGCTTTCCGTCAGACGCCGTGACGGTGGCTGCGGTTCCTTCCGGAACCTCAATCGTGAGCGAGGCGACACGGGACTTGGCGGACTTCCTGCCGAGAGAGACACGGATCATTCCGTAGCGGGTCTCAAGAGCGGCGGAAGCGGTCTTCAAGGAACCCATCTGAGGCTTGACCTCGAAAGTCCTGAAGCCTGGGGCCGTCGGCTCGATTCCGCAGAGTTTCTGGCTCAGAATCGTCAGAGGACCACCGCTCCAGGCATGGTTTATCGTGCCGCCGCCGAAACCTTCGCTGCCGATCCCCCATCCCTCGAACAAGGTCGTGTAGTCGTAACCCATCATCTTGGCGTAACGGGATTTCATCCTCTCGATGGCGAAGTCGGCATGTCCCATCTTGAAGAGAGCCTCAAGGACATACTTCTCCATGTAAGGACTGGCGTGGTACTCTTTTTCAAGTGTCTCGAACAAGGCCGGGTACTTGTCCGGCGAGGCGAGGCCGGAGACAATGGCCATAGCCTGGGCGCGGTCGTCAGTCTGTTTCTTGTAGTCCGGATTCCTGTAGGATGTGCCGGTCCAGTACCGGACGTCAAAACTGTCGGAGATCCTTTTCATCAAAGCACCGAGCGTCTCCACATCCTTCTGTCTGCCCAGGATGCGGGCAAATTCCTTTTGAGACTTAAGGGCAAGGTAGTACCAGCAGTTTGTGAGGACCTCCAAGTCTATGTCATCACCCCAGTCTCCCCAGTTCCAATCGCCCGGACGGACATTCAGAAGACCATCCTCCTTGAATGTCCAGAGACCGTTTCCAAGCAGATAACGCTCGACTTTCGGATAGACCTCGGCCACAAAACTGCTGTCGCCGCTGAACCAGTACTGAGTGTGGAAGCCGTACCATCCAACCGAAGCAAGCATCTGCAACGGAAGCTCTATCACACGGTTCCCGGCCGGCACAGGTGAATAGACGGTACCGTCGGTCTCCTGCCAGTTCACCAGCTCAAGGATTCCCTTGCGGGCCAGCAGCTGTCCGGACGGGGAAAGAGCATAGAAAGCCTCTCCCAGCTCATTTACCTCGTCGCCCCACCACTGGGCGCGCTCACGGTCGGGACAATCCATGTAGGTGTCGCGCATGGTGATGTAAAGCGTTCTGGCGGAACGTTTCCAAAGTTCGTTGAGGAACGGGTCCTCACACTCGAACGAGCCGGAGAACTCGGAGTCGTAGCCTGTCTCGCGGTACTTGAGGTCAATGACCTTGACTCCGGAAGGCACGATGTACCAGACCTCGTGGCCGTTCATCCAGCCGAGGCTTTCATATTCCTGAACCCCGCTCCTGGCGATGTACTCGGCCCGCACATTGTTCGCGCTGCCGCCGCGGTAGTTGTCGGTCATGATTCCGACCATCTCTCCCCCCTTGGCCTCCACCTTAAGGTAAGGTGTGACCTGGGCGTTGTAAGGCAGCTTGCAATAGAGGGTGTCGCCGGACTGGCGGACGGAGACATATTCCTTAAGCCCGTAGTCCTTCCACATCGGGATCGGACGCTCGACAAGCTCTCCCATCGCGGGCCACACGATCTCGTCCACATTGTCGGCGGCGTGCATCCTGCCCCGGACATCGAACCCCGGCATATTCCACCCCTGCTGCTCCTTGCGAGCATCGAAGCGGATGTTGCTTTCCGGGAGGCGGTAGTTCGGGTGCGGCTCATCCGTACTGCCGTAGGCCGGATTCGGGATGCAAAGCCATGACTTGTCCGAAAGGATCCTCAGCTCCGGGGAGACCGCCTCGAAGATCAGCGCGGCCTGTCCGCTGCTGTTGTGGCTGAAGCCCTGTTTTCCGAAATGCCAGAGCAGGATGGCGATAGTGTTGTTGCCTTCCTTGAGGAATGGCGCGATGTCCACCTTGTCGTAATATGTCCCGTTCGGGGAAGGTCCGCGTTTCAGTCCGCCCTCGAAGACAACCAGCTCACCGTTGATCCACATCCAGTACTTTGTGTCCACGGCGATCCTGGCGACGAGCCTGTCCGGAATTTTGGTCACATTGACTTCCTTGCGGTAGGAAATCCAGGTGTTGGTTGTGCTCTGCACCCAAGAATGGGTGATCCAATGAGCCTGCCAGTCAGAACGGGACTCTCCGTTGGCGAAAGATGCGGCGGTTGAAGCCAAGGCCGCTGCGATGACTGCCTTCTTGATGAGATTTGAAATTTTCATTTTCATATACATTGACTACTGTTTCGTGTACAACCGGCGGCGTTGCCGGCAAATCACCAGCCATTGACCAGCGGAAGCATGTTTCCGCTCCAGGGCCGGAATACAAATATAGGCATTTTCGTCGATGAAATGCGGGTGTTCGTCGATTTGAATTGAGCATGATCCGCCGGAGGGTTAGTTTCGCAGCCGGATTTTGATCATTCGATGAACATGAAAAGAGACGTTATCATCATTATCGCGGCCCTGACGGTCCTCTCTCCGTCCGCCGGAGCGCAGGCGAAGAAATGGACTTTGCAGGATTGCATAGACTATGCGGTGGAGAACAACATAGCCCTGCGCCAGAGCAGGAACGCACATCGGTCCGGACTTGAGGACACCTATCAGGCGAAGTCCGCCATGTTCCCCTCGCTCAACGCCTCGGCCAGTCAAGGGATCACCAACAGACCTTTCTCCGAAAGCGGGAACAGCACGGTCGTGGGATCTGATGTTTACAGCACGTCCAAGTCCACAAGCTGGTCAGGGAACTACGGGCTGAACGCAGGGATGACGCTCTACAGCGGCGGAAGCCTTCGCACGGCGTTGAAGCAGAGCCGCCTGCAGAACTCCGTCGATTCGCTGTCCGTACTGGAGAACACGAATGATGTAGTGATCTCCATCGTCAAGGCCTACATGCAGTGCCTCTACGCCATCGAGGCTGTCAAAGTCAGCGAAAGCACGGCAGAGGCCTCAAAGGCGCAGCTGGACAGGGCTGTGGAACTCAAGAACGCCGGAGAACTCAGCAAGGTCGATGTCGCCCAGCTGGAAAGCCAGCATGCAAGCGACCTCTATCAGATCACATCGGCGAAAGCCACATCGGACAATTACAAACTGCAGCTCAAACAGCTTCTGGAACTCGGAGTCAGCGACGGGATCGAGCTGGAGGAGCCGTCCGACGACGAGACCGGAGTCCTGAGGCTGCTTCCGGGCAAGGAGGAGATCTATGCAAACGCCATTGAATCGATGCCGGAGATAGAGAAGGCCGGGCTGAACGTCCAGGCGGCCGACCTTGGCGTCAGTCAGGCGAAGTCGGCGTACTCCCCAACCCTTTCCGCTACCGCAAGCCTCGGCACGACGAATGTCTCCGGAGGGGGCGGCTCTTTCGGAAGCCAGCTGGAGAAGAACTTCAACGAAAGCATCGGCCTGAGCCTTCAGGTCCCGATCCTTCAGGGCAGGAAAGCCAGGACGGCGGTCAACAAGGCGAGGATCGAGGCTGACAACAGCAGGCTTGAGCGGATGAGCGTGGAGAAAGCTCTGCTGAAAGAAGTTGAAGACACCTATCTTGAGGCTGTCTCGGCTCAGTCCAAATACACTTCCGCAAAAGAACAGGCCCGTTACGCGGAGCAGAGCTACGAACTCACGGCCGAGCAGTTCAACGTCGGAATGAAGAACACCGTCGAGCTGGTGACCGCTCGGAACAATCTTCTGAACGCCCGCTTCCAGCTCCTTCAATCAAAATACACGGCATTGATGAACAACGCCTTACTCGACATCTACCAAGGTAATTATAAAATCAATGAATATGAAGACTAAGACTTTATGGATCTGTCTGGCGGCAATCTGCGCCGCCGCGGCGCTTTGGCTGATCTTCCGCCCGACCGGAAGGCAGACCGTCACTCTTGAGACCGCAAGAACGGAGAGGATCGACATCTCCAATTCTGTCACCGCCACAGGAACGGTCGAGCCTGTCACAAAGGTGGAGGTCGGCACGCAGGTGTCCGGAATCATCGACAGACTCTACGCCGACTACAACGACATAGTGAAGGCCGGTCAGGTCATCGCCGAGATGGACAAGGTGAACCTTCAGGCCGAGCTGGTCTCCTCGCAGGCGCAGCTTTCCGCCTCCAAGACGGAATACGAGTACAGGGAAAAGGAATATGGCCGCATCAAGACTCTGCACGACAAGGAGCTGGTCAGCGATTCCGAATATGACTCGTCCTTCTACCAGTACGAGACCGCCAGGAACGCCTACAATCAGGCGCAGGCATCCTTCACGAAGGTGAAGCGGAACCTGAGCTACGCCACGATCACATCTCCAATAGACGGGGTTGTCATCAGCAGGGCCGTGGAGGAAGGACAGACCGTGGCGGCCGGATTCGAGACCCCTACCCTGTTCACCATCGCCAAGGATCTGGCCGACATGCAGGTCATTGCCGACGTGGACGAGGCCGACATCGGTCAGGTCAAGGATGGACAGAACGTGACCTTCACGGTGGACGCCTACCCTGACGATGTCTTCAACGGAACCGTCCGGCAGGTCAGACTGGAGGCAACCACGACTTCAAACGTCGTGACTTACGAGGTTGTGATCACAGCACCGAACCCGGATCTGAAACTGAAGCCGGGGCTCACCGCCAACGTCACGATCAACACTCTGGAGGAGAAGGATGTGCTTGCCGTGCCGACAAAGGCTCTGCGGTTCAACCCTGACCCTGAGATGCTTGACGGAATCGGGATAACCGTGGACGGGACAGCGGACGGGGCAGAGAAGACGGTCTGGGTCAAGAACGGGAACTCCATCTCGCCAAAGGCTGTGGACACAGACCACACAAGCGGCGACAAGACAGGGATTGTCAGCGGCTTGAATGACGGGGACGTGGTCGTCACCGGACTTTCGGCCGAGACCCCGAAAAAGGCCGCCTCCGCAGAAAGGAGTCCGTTCGCTCCGGGCCCGAGAGAAGACAAAAAGAAACAGTGACATGAAAGAGGTCATCAAACTTGAGGACATCCGCCGCAACTTCATAGTGGGCGACGAGACTGTCCATGCGCTGAAGGGCGTGTCCTTCTCCATCTCGGAGGGTGAGTTCGTCACGATCGTCGGCACGTCGGGCTCCGGAAAATCCACGCTTCTGAACATCCTCGGATGCCTTGACACTCCGACCTCCGGGGAATATTACCTCGACGGGGTTCCGGTCAGGACGATGGACAAGAACGAGCGCGCCACGCTGCGCAACCGCAAGATAGGTTTCGTGTTCCAGAACTACAACCTTCTGGCGAAGACCACCGCCGTCGAGAATGTGGAGCTGCCGCTGATGTACAATCCGAAATATTCCAAGAAAGAGAGGTTCGACCGGTCGGTGGAGGCTCTGAAGGCGGTAGGTCTTGGCGACAGGCTGGAGCACAAGAGCAACCAGATGTCCGGAGGACAGATGCAGAGGGTGGCCATCGCGAGGGCTCTCGTGAACGATCCCGCCGTGATCCTCGCCGACGAGGCGACCGGCAATCTGGACACCCGAACCAGTTTCGAAGTTCTGGTCCTGTTCCAGAAACTCCATTCGGAAGGGCGCACGATAATCTTCGTGACCCATAATCCTGAGATCGTGAACTACAGCACAAGGACCATCACCCTGCGGGACGGCCGTGTGACGAGCGACGTGCGGAACGAGCATATTCTTGACGCCGCCGAGGCCCTTGCGAAACTGCCGGTAGAGAACGACCGCTGACATATTCAAAGATAGCCTCGCCGTCGCGGTGAGGCTGGATATTCATAAAATATTTTTGCAATGAATTTCGCCAATCTATTCAGAATAGCCCTGAAAGCATTGGGCAACAACAAGTTCAGAGGATTCCTGACGATGCTCGGCATCATCATCGGTGTAGGCTCGGTCATCACGATGCTCGCCATCGGCCAAGGCTCCAAGAAGAGCATCCAGGCCGAGATCAGCGAGATGGGATCCAACATGATAATGATCCATCCCGGAGAGGACATGAGAGGTGGGGTACGCCTCAGCGCCGACGACATGCAGACGCTCAAGGTCAAGGACTTCGAGGACATCCGCAAGGAATGCGCCCACATCTCGCTCGCCTCCCCTTCCGTCAACTCCTCCGGGCAGGCCGTCTATGGGGCCAACAACACCCCTACCTCCGTCTATGGAGTCAACGAGGAATTTCTCGACATCAGAGGCTACAAGGTGCAGGACGGCGACATATTCTCCGAGCAGGACATAAAGACGGCGGCCAAGGTCTGCCTTGTCGGGAAAACCGTCATCGACCAGCTGTTCACAGGCGGCGAGAACCCGGTCGGCAAGGTCATCCGCTTCGGCAGCATTCCGTTCCGCATCGTCGGAGTGCTGGAGAGCAAGGGCTACAACAGCATGGGAATGGATCAGGACAACCTGATCATAACCCCCTACACCACGGTGATGAAGCGGATCCTGGCGATAACCTACCTTCAGGAGATAGTCTGCTCGGCACTGAGCGAGGAATACACAGACAAGGCGATCGATGAGATTTCCGACGTGCTGCGCCGCAACCATAAGCTCAAGGAGAGCGACGACGACGATTTCAACATCCGCTCGCAGCAGGAACTCTCCTCGATGATGACAAGCACCAGCGACATGATGTCCACCCTGCTGGCGGCGGTCGCGGGAATATCCCTTCTTGTCGGCGGCATCGGAATCATGAACATAATGTATGTGTCCGTTACGGAAAGGACCAAGGAGATCGGCCTGCGGATGAGCATCGGCGCCAAAGGCCGCGACATCCTCGCCCAGTTCCTGATTGAGGCCACCCTCATAAGCATCACGGGCGGTCTTCTGGGCGTGATCCTGGGCGTGGTCGCCTCGTACATAGTCAAGGTCGTGCTCTCCTACCCGATTCTCATCCAGTCGTGGAGCATCATCGTCTCATTCCTCGTCTGCACCATAATCGGCATCTTCTTCGGCTGGTACCCGGCCCGCAAAGCCTCCAACCTCGACCCGATCGAAGCCATCCGGTACGAATAAGAAGCTGTTTCTTAAGTATGATGACTTACTTCTCCTCCATAAAGAGTTCGCCTTTGAGGTACTTGACGCTTTGGGTGGCGAAGTTGTAGCCCCGGGAGCCTGGACGGGCGACACCCAGATACTTTTCGTACCATTCGATGGCGGTCTTGTAGTCTTTTTTCTGCTCGTAGCAGTAGGCGATGGTGGAAAGAGCCGAGATGAAACTTGGATTGTAGCGGTATGCATCCTTGTAGTGAGCGATAGCCTTGTCCCAATTGGTCTTGAGGTATTCGCCAAGACCGTACTGCTGGTGAAGCCTGGACATCATCGCCGGATCAGGCTGAAGCATCTCCATCGCCTTGTCGAGCCACGGTTTCACATCCTTTTCAAAAGGGCGGTGGCTGTCGGCATAGACCGCCGCTATCGAATATGCCAGATTCACATCGGCGGAATCAATCTGCCAGGCGGCAAGGAGTTCTTCCTGAGCGCGATACATGACCTCGGTGTGCCAATAGCATTGGCCGAGATAATAATGGACCGGATAAGTGTCATTGCCGAGTTTTTCCTGATGCTCGAACACTTCAATCGCAGGGACATATTCATTCTTGGAATAATGGGCCAGACCCTTGATCGGGGCGACGGTGAAGTTGTCGGGATCCAAGGCAAGATATTCGTCGGCCATCGCGATAGCTCCGTCGTAGTCACGCCTTGAGAGGAGAATCCTTGACGCTTTGCTTACTACGCTCTCATTCAATGGCTTTCGAGATAATGACAGCTGATAGTATGTCAATGCCGAGTCCGGCATATCGGCTTGATTGAACGAGTCTCCTACCAATGCTGCGATCGCAGGAATCGTGTCCAGTCGCAGCACCGCCTTCCCGGCCTCGGCGCTTTGGGCGAACGCCTTCATACGGTAGAAAGTCTGCATCTGCCTGACTTTGTAGAGGATGTTCTGCGGAAACTTGGAGGTCAGCAGGAAATATGTCCCGGCCGCGGACTCGTAATCCCCGTTCTGAAAGTGACATTCGGCAAGCTCTGACAGGATCTCCTCGTCAAAACTGTCGGGAGTGACGAATGCTGACAGCCTCTCTATGGCTTCATCGGTCCTGAATATGCTCTTGAGATACCGTGCCTCCTTGAGTGCCTGCGACCTTTCGGACTGCGGATCAGTCACCTGCGCCGATGCGAACCGCAACGGCGCAAGCAGACCGGTCACTATCAATAAGCTTAAAATGGGTTTCATCATTTGAGTCTGAACACTACCGGGAATGTGTAGGTGACGGACACAGCCTTCCCGTCCATCATCCCCGGCTTCCACTGCGGCGACGACTTGACGACACGCAGAGCCTCCTCGTCAAGCGATTGACAGCATCCTCTCAAAACTCTGATGTTCTCCAACTTGCCGACCTTGTTGACGGTGAACTGAAGCACGACCCGTCCTTGTATGCCGGCATCCTTGGCATCCTGCGGATAAATCAAGCGCTCGTTGAGCCATCTGGAAAAATTATTGGCATCGCCGCCTTGGAACATAGGCTTGACCTCCACCTGCGGGAATGGAACAGCCTCATCCTCCTCCGCGGCTTTGGTGTCGGAATTGAAACCAACCACCGTGACTTCGTTAAGGTCTTGTGATTCAGCGTCCACGGCTTCCTCAATAGGTTCCGGGCTTTCCGTGGTCCGCTTATTGGAAGTGCAGAAGCATAGCATGCAGGCAAGCAATGGCACACAGGCGACATACGCCAGCCTGATCCATCCGTTAGTCTTTTCTGACATCATCATGGTTATACGATTTGAAAGTTTTGTGTGGTTGAAACCATTCGCAAGACGAAAGTGGTGCTCTCCGACAGCCTTTCTGACAAGAAGCAGCTGGTAATCTGCGGCGTTGACTCCTTGATTGATCACCGACTCATCGGCTTCATATTCGTGAAGCATCTTGAGTTCGGTCCGGGCGAGCCAGACGAGCGGATTGAACCAATGCAGAACCGTGATGACCGAGAACAGCAGCACGTCCGCAGAATGGTTCTTCCGAACGTGACTCTCTTCGTGTGTCAGGATCACAGGATTCTCGCTGAAGTCCTCCCGGCTGATCACGATGTGGCCAAGGAAGCTGAATGAAGCGACCTGAGCGTCCACAATCGTCACCTTGAAACCATCTTTCCGAATATGCTCGCCGGAGGCTATCATACGGCAGGTCCGGATTATGGACAATATATTCATAATCAAGACCGTGAAGGCTCCGAGGAGGTATATTCCGCAAATGGCTTCGAGCCAGGATATTCCTTTGACCGCCGCAGCCGGAGTTCCGCCGCCATCCGCGCTGACCACTGCCTGCGGCAAGGTCAGGGACGGGATGACGTTCGAGACCGCGGTTCCGCTGAAATCCCACCGGACGAGCGGCAGCGCAAGACATAGCAGACTGCCCGCCAGCAAGGCGAAGCGGTTGAAGGTGAAGAAGGTGGTCTTCCGCATAAACAGCATGAAGAATGCGTGGAACACGGAAAGCAGCAACCCGCTCGTCATCAGGTAAGCGATCATTTCCTTTTGCTTTCGATTTGCGAAATAAGTTTTTTCAAGTCCTCCACATCCATCTTGTCCTCCTCCACGAACTGGGAGACAAGGCTGATGTAGGAGTTGTTGTAGTAGCGGGAGACAACGTCCCCGACGGTAGTCCCGTGATAGTCACGTTCCGTGAGCGCGGGACTGTACTGGAAAGAGTTCGCCATAGGACGGCGCTTGACAAATCCCTTTTCCTCAAGGAATTTGACCTGCGTGGCCACAGTGTTGTAGTTCGGCTTTGGGTCGGGAAGAGCCGCGACGATGTCACGGATGAACACCTCACCCTTTGCCCAGATGATGTTCATCACAACTTCCTCTTTTGCAGTCAGTCTCTGTTTCATTGCTCGAATTGTTTCAAGATATTGTGCGCATAATTATCTTACGGTTGCAAATATACAAATAAAAACCATATCTCCTATTTTTTTTAGGTGTTTTAAGAATATTTTTAGTTCGGGCTGCTTTCCGCGTCCGGTACAAGGATGCGGAATTATGATACAGCGAGGTCAACCGGACTGTTCAGGACATTCATCCGGCAGCGGACCCGGGCGAAGGTACGGGGCCGGAACATGATTTGTGAAAGTGACGCGGATTTGCGATCTTTGAAAGAAAATCAGGAGTCGTTCCCGGAACTTGCTTTTTTCAAAAGAGGACGGGAAGGCCGCATAAGGATCAAAAAAAGACTCTCATTAGAGCAAAAACAGAATGGGAAAGACTGAGTGGGAAAAGATGCAGAACAGCGAAATCTACAATGACTTCGACCGGGACCTGTTCAACCGTAGGGTGGAGGCAAAGAGACTGTTCCGTGAGTTCAACCTCTCCGATGACGACGAAGTGGAAAAACGGAAGGGCATCATGCTCCGACTGTTCAAGTCGGTGGGCCGGAATGTGTGGATAGAGCCGGACTTCCGCTGCGAATTCGGCAAGAACATCACCATTGGCGATGACGTGTACATCAATTTCGGCTGTGTCATACTCGACTGCGGACAGGTTCGCATCGGCAACAACACGCTGATAGGTCCCAACGTCGGACTTTTCTCCGGCAATCACACTACTGATGCCGAAGAGCGCGCCGCCGGCGGATTGATACCCAAGCCAATCAGCATAGGCAACAGGGTGTGGCTCTGCGGAAATGTCACAGTGGTGCCGGGAGTCGCCATAGGTGATGACACCATCATCGGAGCCGGGAGTGTCGTCACTCATGACATCCCGTCAGGCGTGATAGCCGCCGGAAATCCTTGCCGCGTGTTGAGGAAGATCACTCCGGATGACAAGGTCGGCTATGCGCCGGAGTAGCATGAAACTGCGGCGATGCACTCGATCTCGACGAGAGCTCCTTTCGGGAGGGTCTTGACGGCGAAGGCGCAGCGGGCCGGGTACGGGGCCTTGAAGAACTCGGAATAGACTCCGTTCATGGCGGCGAAATCATTCATGTCGGCGAGAAAGACGGTGGTCTTCAAGACTTTGCCAAGGTCGGAGCCGGCCTGTTCAAGGATGGCCTTCAGGTTGGTCATGGACTGTCTGGTCTGGGCTTCCACTCCCCCTTCCGGGAATGCGCCGGTGGCAGGGTCGATCGGAAGCTGGCCGGAAACGAAGATGAAACCGGCGTGTTCGACGGCCTGGCTGTACGGGCCTATCGCCGCCGGAGCTTTTTCTGTGCTTATCTGTCTCATAAAATCCAATTTTCGTCAAATTTAGGAATTGAAGAGTGTTTTGCCAAGAAGATTACCAAGTTATTTTTTAAGGTTTCTTAATTGACAGCAAAATGTGTAATTTTGTAGAAAGAACTTTAAAACACATTTACCATGACACTCGAACAACAGATCCAGAAGGACATAATGGAGGCGATGAAGGCTCACGACGAGTCCCGTCTCAACGCCACAAGAGGCATCAAGTCCGAGATTCTTCTCGCGAAGACATCCGGAGCGGAACACGAACTCTCGGACGCCGACGTGCTGAAAATCATTCAGAAGCTTGTGAAGCAGCGCAAGGAGTCAGCGGAACTCTACACACAGGGGAACCGTCCGGAACTTGCGGAAAAGGAACTCACCGAAATGAAGGTGATGGAGGCTTACCTGCCGAAGGCGCTTTCCGAGGATGAGGTAAGGAACATTCTTAAAGGGATTGTCGCCGAGGTCGGAGCGGCCGGCCCGAAAGACATGGGCAAGGTCATGGGAGCGGCCACAAAGAGACTGGCGGGACAGGCGGACGGAAGGTTGATCTCCACGATCGTCAAGGAGCTGCTCGCCTGACAGGGCCCACTCAAGGCGGATTACAGGAACTTAATGATATTCATCAATTCAACAACAACAGTATCTATGATTGGAGCATCACGGAATATTGCTGCCGCGGTCGCCGCGCTGACATTGTCGGTCGCGGCATTTGCGCATAGTAACGGGAATGTGGCCGCAAATTGCCCTGAGATCGGACAAGATCTCTACAAACAGTTCCAGAATCCTCCGAAATCGGCCAGACCGAGGGTGTGGTGGCACTGGATGAACGGAAACATCACCAAGGACGGCATCAGGAAAGACCTTTTGTGGATGCAAAAGACAGGAATCGTAGGTTTTCACAACTTCGACGCCGGACTGGAAACCCCTCAGATTGTCGGGGAAAGGCTCATCTACATGACTCCTGAATGGAAGGACGCGTTCAAATACGCCATCGATCTTGCCGACAGCCTGGACATGGAGATGACCATCGCCAGTTCGCCGGGATGGAGCGAGACCGGCGGCCCTTGGGTCAAGGACGAGGACGCGATGAAGAAACTTGTCTGGAGACAGATCGAAGCGGAGGGCGGCAAACCTCTTGTCATCAAACTTCCGGAAGGCTTCTCCGTGACCGGTCCGTTCCAGGACTTCCGTGAATCTTTCGACGGAATCTCGCAGGTGTTCCTCAATAAAAGGTTCTACAAGGACATCGCCGTCGTCGGAGTGAGGCTTAACGGGAATGACATCAATCTCAAGAGTCTCAACCCCACAATAACGACCAGCGGATGCAAGGCCGGAGGGGATAAGATCCTTGACCGCATAACCGGCGACAGTGTCGGTGACTATCTGGACCTCACCGCTGACAAGGACGGTGAGTGCTGGATCCAGTACGAGTTCGCCGAACCCCAGACCGTCAAGTCCGTGGTCATCTCGGAACTCCGAAAGGACGCGGGGCAGTACTCACACGCAAAAGAGCTGCTTTACAGCGATGACGGTGTCAGCTTCAAGGCCATCCCGCTTTCCTATCAGGCGACCGCGCAAAGAACCTACGCTATTCCGGCCACGACTGCCAGATACTTCAGGCTCAATCTACGGGACAACGGAGGCAAAAAGGACGCTGTCTTCGGAATCTCACAGTTCCAACTCTCCACAGTCACCAGAATCCAGCTTGCCGGAGACAAGGCAGGCAACGGTTTCTACCGTCTGCTCTGGATGGAGGACACGCCTCACAGCACCGAGGCGGCCAGACTGGATGACGTTGTGGATCTGACTCCTTACGTCAAGGACGGCGTCCTCAACTGGAACGCTCCGGAAGGCAACTGGAGAATATTCCGTTTCGGCTACAGCCTGACCGGAAAGACCAATCACCCGGCCTCTCCGGAAGCCACGGGACTTGAAGTGGACAAACTCGACCCGAAGGCCATCACTGAATATTTCAACAATTACCTTCAGACCTACGTCGATGCGACCGGCGGAAAACTCGGCAGGGGCGGCATCGAATATCTCCTCACCGACAGCTACGAGGCCGGAGCGCAGACATGGACCGGGAATATGTTCGGGGAGTTCAGGACCCGCATAGGTTATGATCTTCTCAGATGGATGCCGGCTCTGACAGGAATGGTCCTGAACAGCACCGAAGAGACAGAACGGTTCCTCTTCGACTGGAGAAGGGCGATCGGAGACATGATCACTGAATATCACTACGATCTTCAGAACGGAATCCTCAAGCCATACGGGATGAAGCGCTACACGGAGAGCCATGAGAACTACCGCGCCAACCTGTCCGACGGAATGGACTGCAAGCGGTACGCGGAAGTTCCGATGTCGGCGTTCTGGATGGACTACAAGAAGGGCAACATATTCAATCCGCGCTTTGAGGCGGACGTGCGTGAGTCCGCTTCCGTAGCTCACATTTACGGACAGAACATCGCCGCGGCGGAGTCTTTCACCTCAGACGGCTACAGGGACGGAGCATGGGTCTTCTCTCCTGCCGTGCTCAAGCCGACAGCCGATGCGGCAATGGCCGCAGGACTGAACCGGTTCGTGATCCATACTTCCCCCCACCAGCCTGTGGACGACAAGATCCCCGGAATCGGTCTGGGTAAATACGGGCAGTGGTTCGACCGTCACCAGACCTGGGCAGACCAGGCCAGGGCATGGACGGACTACCTGTCACGCAGCTGCTATCTGCTCCAGCAGGGACGTTTCGTGGCCGATGTCGCCTACTACTACGGCGAGGACAACAATGCCACAGGAATCCTGCTCAAGAAAGTTCCCGCCATCCCGTCCGGCTACAACTACGATTATTTCAGTCCTTCGGTCATCAGGGATCTGGTCAAGGCGGAGGACGGCATCCTCAGCGTTCCGAGCGGTATGAAGTACCGTGTACTGATGCTCGACGCCAACGTGAAGCACATGTCTGTTGACATCCTGCGCAAGCTCAAGGAGTTCGCCGATGCCGGAGTCATGATCTGCGGAGCCAAACCTCAGAAACTCGCCAGCAACACCGGCACAGAGGCGGAGTTCAAGGCTCTTGTGAACGACATCTGGGACTCGGGGCGCAAGAACGTCACAACCGGAGTTGACGCCGCGGAAGTTCTTTCATCCATCCGTCTCCAACCGGATTTCAGCATCGTTTCCGGAAACGGCAAGGATGTGAAGTACGTCCACAGAGCACTGCCTGACGGTGAAATCTACTGGGTTACAAATCTTTCCAAGGACACTAAAAACATCACGGCCTCATTCAGGACAATCGGTAAGAGACCTGTGGTCTGGCATGCCGAGGACGCTTCCACGTCCCCTGTCAGCTACGAGATTGCGGACGGCAGAACAAACGTCAACTTGAATCTGACGCAGCATCAATCAGTCTTTGTCCTTTTCATCGAGGACACGGACATGGCAGAAGTTGAACTTCCGGAGACAGGCACAGAGACCATAGCGGAGATAAGCACCCCGTGGTCTCTCAAGTTCCAGCAAGGGCGCGGCGCTCCGGAAACCGCAACCTTCAACCGGCTCGCATCCTTGACCGAAAGCTCCGATCCGGGAATCAAGTATTTCTCAGGAGCGGTGACATATTCAAACACATTCAAGTTAAAGAAGAAGGAAATCCGAGGCAAGGATTCCATCATTCTGGATCTGGGTGACGTGAAAGACCTTGCGGAAGTGACCGTTAACGGAAAGAATCTGGGAGTGTACTGGAACGCACCGTTCAAGGTTGACATCACCAAGGCTGTGAGGAACGGCGACAACACCCTCGAAGTCAAGGTCATCAACATGTGGCACAACCGCCTTGTCGGGGATGTACAGCCTGGCGTCACCGGGAAGATCACCTACACCCAGATGGACTTCTTCACGCCGGATGAGCCGCTGCTTCCCGCCGGACTTTCAGGGCCGGTAAAAGTGATTGGAACAACTGTAAATAAATAAACCGATGACAATTAAAAAACTCGTGTCATTTTTCCTTGCGGCTGCCGTCTGCCTGACGGCGGCCGCAAGGAAACCGGTGAAGCCGGTGTTGAGATTCAGCGGAGACGGAGAATTCAAGATTCTGCAGTTCACCGACACCCATCTGATTCCGTCAAACGAAACAACTCCGCTTGTCTGGGAGAACATCCGTAACGCCGTCATCGCCGAGAAGCCTGACCTGATAATGCTGACCGGCGATCAGGTCTACGCCAAGCCGGCTCTTGAGAGTTACAGGACTCTTCTTGACACCCTTGACAAGTTCGGAATCCCCTACGGAATCGTGTTCGGCAACCACGACAAGGAATTCGACCAGCCGAACGAGGCTCTGTTGAAGGAGGCGATGTCACGCAGGCTTTGCGTGACATCAGACACTCCGGGGCTTCACGGAGAGGGGAACTGCTTCCTTGAGGTGAAGTCGCACTCGGCGGACACTACGGCCTCCGTCATCTGGTGCTTCGACACCGGAAGCGAGTCCCCGTTCTCTAAGAAAGAGGTTAAGAGTTATGACTACGACTATGTCCATTCCGACCAGGTCGAATGGTACGGCAAGGCCAGCGCGTCGATCACGGCGGAACACGGAAAGAAGCCGCTCCCCTCGGTCGCGTTCATGCATATTCCTTTGCCGGAATATTCCTACGCATTCAGGGAGAGCCTGGATTTCAAGTCCCACGGCACGCACCGGGAACAGGTCTGCTGTCCGCGCCTTAATTCCGGTCTTTTCTGCAAGATGCTTGAATGCGGGGACGTGATGGCAGTCTTCTGCGGACACGACCACGACAATGACTGCTCGGTCGGCTACTACGGCATCATGCTGGCCTACGGACGGTACAGCGGTGCGGCGACTGTCTACAATAACCTCGGGTTGAACGGCTGCAGGGTAATTGTACTACACGAGGGAGAGCGCAGGCTTGACTCCTACATCCGCCTCCGGGACGGCTCGATCAAAGACCTGACGCATTTCCCTGAATATTACAGATGACCGGACTGTCCTGAAGAAACTTTGCGCCGTTTCTATCAGGCCATATGTTGAAGTTTACTTCCTCAAGGTAGGGAGCCATGTCTGGATGTGCCTGCCCTTCCAGCAGTCAACCGAAGAGTAGTCAACCATCTTGATGTCACCCTCGGTGGTAGGGACAAGGAACTGCATTCTGGTCCCCGGACGTTCAGGATCGACAACTTTGACTTTGACCTCGCCGCTGGCGTCGGCCACGATCCGGACAGGCTTGTTGTAGTCAGGGTCGAGGTTCTCGTCACGGGCAAGGACCAGCGGTCCCCACTGTACGGCCTGGAAGTACTTGCCTTCCGGATTGCGGCCGTTCTGGGGAGCATTGATGAGCCTGGCCTTCATGTCGAAGATGATGTAGATGCGGTCGCCGGCCTTCCAGTTGCGGTCAAGGGAAAGATAACTGCCGGCGACCACACCGCCCACTGCCCTGCCGTTGACCGAAACATAAGTGTTCTCGCTCCATGAAGGAATGTGCAGTCTCACGGTGAATTTTTCTCCGGCGACGGGATCAACGGAGATCCTCACCTCGTTCGCGCGGGGATATTCGGTGACGATTCCTATCTTCACCTCCCTGCCCTTGGCTGTCCTGGCGGTCACGGTTCCGGCGTTGTAGAGGTTGATGACCGGGCCTTCCTTGGACTGCATCGCCGCGATGTACGGAAGGTATGACAGGCCGCACGGGCCGCTGAGATTGCAGCAGGTCACAGGCTGGCCGCCTATGTTGGTCCCCCAGCCGCTGTTGGTCACCTTCGCTCCGTTCAGCAGATTCACATAGCTGAAACTCTTCCCGTTCGGCTGCATGGCGCCAAGAAGACCGTTGTAGGCGTATTTCTCGATGTAGTCAACAGCCGTAGGGTCTCCGGTAAGGCGAAGGTACTGCGAGCAGTATTTCATCCAGGTCACGCCGACGCAGGTCTCCATCATCCTCCTGATGTCCGGATTGGTCTGCTCCACGGCGGTGTTGCTCCAGCCCTCCCCGTTCAGCCTTGGCCAATAGACATCCGACCCGGCATTGCCGATGATCGTGATCTCATTGTCTTTCACATCGTTGAAGAAGTTGTCGAGGCAGACCTTCCACCTCGGGTCGCCGGTCGCGCGGTAATATTCAGCAAGTCCTTCCCAGACGGATGTCATCTCGTAGGCTTTCGGGTACGGCTTGCCTACCTCGCAGAGGTGAGTGCCTTCGTAAACCTGCCGGAAGATGTTGCCGCCCTTTGACGCTCCGGTTGTGACGATATATTCCGCAAAGTCGAGATACTCCTTCTTGCCGGTGATGAAGTAGAGTTTCACCATAGGTTCGAGAATCGACGATGATTCGATCTTCGTAGAACTCCATCCAAGATCGGTGATGCCCTTCTTCGGAGCAGGTCCGACCTGATCGATCACGCTCCGGGCCTCTTTCTCAAGCGCCGAGAGGACTCTGGGATCCTGCTCCACATCAGTGTAGTACTGAAGAAGGCCGAGCATGACATATTTCCTCTCCCAGATGTCTCCGTCACGGTCGCCGGGCTGTTCGTCAACAGGAGTGCAGCTGATGCTTCCGTTGCTTTTCTCCGTGGCCATGAGTTTGTAAACCAGATTTTTGGTCAATTTCTTCAGTTCAGGGTCCCCGTTGTAGCGGTAAAGGAGGGAATTCGTGCGGATGCACTTGCCCGGCATCTCGCCGAGGGCGAACTGAGGACGGCCTTTGATGAAATAGTCGATGACCTTGTCGTAAGGCATCACCCCGTTGACCCAATGGTCTATGGAGTTCTGAATGTCATCGGCAAAGTAGCCGTTGAATGTCACACTCCCTGCCGGAAGAGGCTCGATCACGTCATTCACCCTCTTCAGGTTGTCCTGTGCGAAGGCTCCGGTTGAAAGCAGCGTGGCAGCCGCTGCGAAAACGATTGCATTTTTCATTATTGCGCCTATTAAGATTTTCAAAGTCTGCAAAGTTAACATTTTTTCCACGCAACCGATGACATTGTTCTCCGAATATGTCAGGTTTCCCGCCCCCCCCACGGGAATATTCCCGTGAATCCGCCGCGACGGCTTTGCCGATGATGTTTTTTGTTCGTACCTTTGCCCGCATAGGTGCATCAATTTTTGTTTATGGTAAGAATATTCTGCAAAAACACCGGAACATTCAAGGAGTTTCCCGAAGGGACTCCCCTGCTGGACATCGCTCCCCGGTTCGAGTTCGACAAACCCTACGACATACTTGCCGCGAATGTGAACAACGTGGCGGAAGGATTGAGGTTCAGAGTCTTCCGCAACAAGGACGTGGAGTTTCTGGACTACCGCACCTACATCGGGCGCAACTTCTACAGCCGCTCGCTCTGCCTCCTGCTCTACAAGGCCACGAGGGATCTCTTTCCCGGAAGCCGGATGACCATCCGCAGGCCCATCTCAAAAGGTTTTTTCTGCTCGGTCCGCAAGAATGACGGCTCTCCACTTACGGAAACCGACGTGGAGGCGGTCGGCGGCAGGATGAGAGAGCTTGTCGGAGAAGACATTCCGTTCAAGCGCAAGGAAATCCAGATCGAGGAGGCCATCAGGATATTCAAAGAGTCCGGCGACCTGGACAAGGTTAAGCTGCTTCAGACGTGCGGCGAGGTTTACATCACCTGCTACTCGCTCGGCGATGTGACTGACTACTACTATGACGAACTCGTTCCAAGCACCGGCTACCTCAGGACTTTCGGGGTGCGGCTCTGTCACGGAGGAATATTGCTGCGCGTTCCTGACCGCCACCATCCCGAGGATCTGGCACCGCTCGACGAGCAGCCAAAGACATTCGAGGTGTTTGCGGAGACTCACAGGTGGAACTGGATCATGGGGCTTGCCAATGTCGGGGATGTCAACGAGTCAATCCTGAAAGGCAACGCTTCGGACCTCATACAGATCTCGGAGGCTTTGCAGGAAAAGAAGATCGTCCAGATCGCCGAGGAGATCGAGAGAAGGCACAATGATCCGGAGAATCCGGTCAGGCTGGTCCTGATCACCGGACCGAGCAGCAGCGGAAAAAGCACAGTCTGCAAAAGGCTCAGCGTCCAGCTGAAGGCCTGCGGGCTACATCCCATCTCATTCTCGACCGATGACTACTTCGTCAACCGCATCGAGACGCCGAAGTTGCCGGACGGCTCCTACGACTTCGACAACTTCGACACCGTGGACCATGAATATCTCCAGAAAGACCTCGTCAAACTGCTTGACGGAGAGGAGGTGGAAGTCCCTGAATACAACTTCGTTACCGGCCGCCGCGAGTTCAACGGCAAGAATCTCAGGCTGGGCGAAAGGTCCGTGCTGCTGGTCGAAGGTCTGCACGCCTTGAACCCCCGCCTGACGGACAAGGTCCCGGACAGGGTAAAGTTCAGGATATTCATAAACACCATCACATCCATCTCGCTGGACTGCCACAACTGCATTCCGACGAGCGACAACCGTCTGCTGAGAAGGATCGTCAGGGATTACCTCAAGGGAGCGTTTTCGGCCAGGGAGTCGATCGCAAACTGGCCGAACGTGCGCAGAGCGGAGGTGAAGTGGATCTATCCTTTTCAGGAGAGTGCGGATGTGCTGTTCAATTCGGCCTATCTGGTGGAGTTCGCGGTACTGCGCACACACGCCGAAAGGATCCTCGCGACCGTCCCGAAGAACTGTCCGGAGTACGGCGAGGCGCACAGGCTGCTTAAATTCCTGCACTACTTCGTGCCTGTCTCCGACAAGGAGATTCCGGCGACATCGCTGCTGCGCGGATTCATCGGAGGCGGAAGTTACTGACGCGCAGGCATCGGAGGGTGCGGTACAGGAGGCGAATGTCTCAAGCCCCCCCCCGGGAGTTGACATATTCACGGACAACAATTTAAAACATCTACCTCAAAATGGCGGACGAAAAGATAATTTTCTCGATGAACGGTGTGGGAAAGGTTCTCCCGCACAACAACAAGGTTATTCTGAAGGACATCTACCTTTCATTCTTCTATGGAGCGAAGATCGGCATCATCGGTCTTAACGGCTCCGGCAAGTCAACCCTGATGAAGATCATCGCCGGTGTGGAGAAATCCTACCGCGGCGAGGTGGTCTGGGCACCGGGCTATTCAGTGGGCTACCTTGAGCAGGAGCCACAGATGGATCCGGACAAGACCGTCATCGAGGTCGTGCAGGAGGGTGTGCAGGAGGTGATGGATGTGCTCAATGAATACAACGAGATCTCTCTCAAGTTCATGGAACCGATGGACGACGATCAGATGAACGCGCTGATCGCGCGGCAGGGCGAACTGTCCGAGAAGATCGAGCATCTTGGAGGCTGGGAGATCGACGCGAAGCTCGAAAGGGCGATGGACGCCCTGAACTGCCCTCCGGCGGACGCCAAAGTCTCGACGCTTTCCGGCGGAGAGCGCAGACGTGTGGCGCTTTGCCGTCTGCTGCTGCGCGAGCCGGATGTGCTGCTCCTCGACGAGCCGACCAACCACCTTGACACCGAGAGCATCCAATGGCTTGAGGCGCATCTGAGGCAGTACAAAGGCACTGTCATAGCCGTGACCCACGACCGTTACTTCCTTGACAACGTGGCCGGCTGGATCCTTGAGCTTGACAGAGGCGAGGGAATTCCGTGGAAGGGCAACTACAGCTCCTGGCTGGAGCAGAAGACCAAGAGGCTTGAGATGGAGGAGAAGCAGGAGAGCAAGAGGCGGAAGACCCTCCAGCACGAGCTCGAATGGGTGCGCATGGCTCCCAAGGCTCGCCAGGCAAAGCAGAAGGCCCGTCTTGGCGCCTACGAGAAACTGGCCGCCGCCGACATGAAGGAGAAGGAGGCCAATCTGGAGATCTACATTCCGAACGGCCCGAGGCTCGGGAACAAGGTCATCGAGTTCAAGGACGTGTCCAAGGCCTACGGGGACAAGATTCTCTTCGAGCATCTTTCGTTCGCCCTTCCGCCGGCAGGAATCGTCGGGGTGATCGGCCCAAACGGAGCCGGCAAGACCACCCTCTTCAGGCTCATCATGGGCATAGAGAAACCGGACACCGGATCGATCGACATCGGAGAGACCGTGAAGATCTCCTACGTTGACCAGCAGCACAGAAGCATAGACCCTGACAAGACTGTGTTCGAGACCATCGCCGGGAATTCCGAATGGGTGAGGCTCGGGAACAAGGACATCAACGCCAGGGCCTGGGTCTCAAGGTTCAATTTCAGCGGCTCCGACCAGGAGAAGCTTTGCGGGGTACTCTCAGGCGGCGAGCGCAACAGGCTCCACCTCGCGCTCACCCTCAAGGACGAGGGCAACGTGCTGCTTCTTGACGAGCCGACCAACGATGTGGATGTCAACACTATCCGCGCCCTGGAGGACGGTCTTGAGAACTTCGCCGGATGTGCGGTCGTGATCAGCCACGACCGCTGGTTCCTGGACAGGATCGCCACCCACATCCTCGCCTACGAGGGTGACTCCAACGTGGTGTTCTTCGAGGGCAACTACGCCGAGTACGAGGAGAACCGCAAGGCCCGTCTTGGCAACACAGAGCCTAAGAGGTTCAAGTACAAGAAATTGATGGAATAGTTATTGCAGTGTCAAGGTGCCGGTGCGCCGCGGTGGCGCATCGGCCAAGTTTCACTAAAACTAAAAGTTATGGCAAGTGACTCCCAAAAGTACGAATGCCTGCGCTGCGGCTGGATCTATGACCCGGCCGAAGGCGACCCGGACGGTGGCATAAAGCCCGGAACCTCATTCAAAGACATCCCGAAAGACTGGAAATGCCCTGTCTGCGGAGCCGCAAAATCCGATTTCGCGGAGTACCCTGATTAGCAGTCCCGCAAACGATTCTTTAACAAGAAGTTGACCAAAGCCGGCCAGGAGTGTTCCCGACCGGCTTTGGTTTGTCAGTTGTTGTCATCGTCATGCCTGACTTTTTCGCGCGAATCAGCGGAGGGAGACCGAGCGGGCGACGGTGTAGCCCATTGTCCAGGCGGCTTGGAGATTGAAGCCGCCGGTTATGGCGTCCACATCGAGGACCTCGCCGGCGAAATAGAGGCCTGGACAGGACCTGCACTCAAGGGTGCCGGGATCGATGTTGGACAGGGCCACACCGCCGCAGGTGACGAACTCCTCCTTGAAACGGCTCTTGCCCCGGATCCGGTACCCGTCATTGACCAGCGTGTTCACAAGGCGATTCATGCCTTTGGAACCCAGTTCGGCCCAATGCGCATCATCCCGGATTCCACATCTGGAGACAAGGTACATCCAAAGTCTTGACGGCAATTCGGACGGATGGGTGTTGAGAATCAGTTTCTGAGAGTTCCCGTCTGAAAGCGAAGCGATCCTGCCCCGGACATCCTGCTCGCCAATGGAGCCTAACCAATTAACGGAGAGAGTGGCGGAATATTCATTCTCAGCAAGGTAGCGCGCGGCGTAGGAGGAAAGTTTCAGGATGGCTGGGCCGCTCATTCCCCAGTGGGTGATGAGAAGCGGGCCGACGGCCTTGAATTTCGTACCTGCCAAAGATGCGGCGGCATTCTCGACCACAACTCCCATCAACTCGCGGACAGGGCTGCCGGGGAGATTGAAAGTGAACAGGGATGGAACCGGAGGAACAATCTCAAGACCAAGTCCTTCCAGCATTCCGAGGCCGGAAAGTTTCGGGCTGCCGCCGGTGGTGACGACCACGATGTCGGCTGAATATTCCAAGCCTTTCGTCACCCCGATGGTTGGTAAGCCTTGCCGAACCACAGGCACGGCGACAGAAAGAGTGTAACCGCCTTCCGGGAGAGGGAATATTCCAGTGACTTTATGCCGAGCGTGGAGCGTGACTCCCGTCTGACGCATTCCGGCAAGCAGGGCATTCACAATCTCCATCGCGTCCTGCGATGCGGGAAAAACGCAGCCATCATCTTGAAGAACCAGCTTGACCCCTTCGTTCTCAAACCATTGCCAGACGCTATGCTGATCAAAGGTGCGGAACAGACGCTTCATAAGCTTATCACCACGAGGATAAACTGCTGACAACGAAGATATTCCCTCAAAGGAATTAGTGAGGTTGCACCTCCCTCCTCCGGTGACCGCCACCTTGGCAAGAGCCTTGGGTCCCGCCTCAAACACCTCCACCGAAGCGGAAGGCATCCTCCGTTTCAACTCAACGGCGCAGAAACACCCGGCAGCTCCGGCCCCGACAATCGCAACTTTCATGTTGCAAACCTACACAAAATAATCGACATCCGAGAAATGAATATGCTAAACTCTTGGCGCGGCCGATGGGTTTTTCTGCATATTCATTTCTCGGCGGCGCTCTGCGGCCGATTGGCATGAAAACGTTTCGTAAAACACAAGGAATGGCGGGCATGAGAGGTAACATGGATTGATGAGGGCGGGCAAGCCTTTGATGAACTCAAGATTTCCGGAGCGTCAAGTGCGCGACAGTTCCGGATTTCATTTCTTTGTGATAACTTTGCGGCGGAATTATGGCTTCGGGACGCAAGGACATACTCCTCGGGATGGTCAGGAACGGAATCCCTATGACCATCGGACAGCAGATCCGGCTTACGGTTCTGCTGAGTCTGCCGGCGATAGCCGCACAGGTCTCGTCCGTGCTGATGCAGTACATCGATGCCGGAATGGTCGGGCATCTCGGGGCAAACCAGTCAGCCTCGATAGGATTGATCGCCACAACGACCTGGATAATGGGCGGATTCACGTCCGGGACCTGCTCCGGATTCTCCGTCCAGGTGGCTCACCTTTGCGGAGCGCAGGATTTCAAGGGAGCGAGGGCCGTGATGAGACAGGGACTCACCACGGTCTTGCTCATCGGAGTGATTCTCGCCGCGATCGGCATCGGAATCAGCGGTCCGCTCCCCCGCTGGCTCGGAGGAACTCCGGAGATCAACGGGGACGCATCGGAATATTTCCGGATATATTCAGCGTTCATTCCGATAGGGGCGGTCGGCTGGGCGGCGAGCGCCATGCTTCAGGCCAGCGGCAACATGAAGATTCCGAGCCTGATGTTCACCGGGATGTGTGTTCTGGACGTGGTGTTCAACTACATATTCATTTACATCTGCGACATGGGAGTGGCAGGAGCCGCGCTGGGGACAGGCGCTTCCGAAGTAGTAACCTCCGCATTCGTTGTCTGGTACATCCTCCGGCGTTCCAAGGAATTGAGCATCAAGGGAGAGAAAGGTACGTTCGTCCCGCAGCGCAAGACAGTCCGCAACGCCTGGGGCATCACCGCGCCGATGTGGCTCCAGAACATCATCATGAGGGGTTCGCACATCATGAGCACTGTCATCGTGGCACCTCTCGGGCCGATCTCCATAGCCGCCAACTCGCTGGCGATCATCGCCGAAAGCTTCTGCTACATGCCGGGCTACGGAATCGAGGAGGCCGCCACCACGCTCGTCGGACAGAGTCTGGGGGCGAAACGCAAGGATGTGGCCAAACGGTTCTCGCAGATCACGATGATGATGGCAGCCGGGATCATGACGCTGTTAGGAGCATTGATGTTCATCTTCGCCACAGACCTGATGACGCTTCTGAGTTCAGACCCGGATGTCATAGCGCTGGGTGCCAAGGTGTTGAAAATCGAGGCGTTCGCCGAGACGCTGTACGCTTTCTCGATCGCAGGCTACGGTTCCTGCGTCGGAGGAGGCGACACCCTCGTGCCGAGCGTGATGAACTTCGGAAGCATGTGGGTGGTACGCATCGGACTGGCACTGATTTTGACACCGAGGCTGGGGCTCACCGGTTATTGGATAGCCATGTGTATCGAACTGAATGTCCGCGGCCTGCTGTTCTACTGGCGGCTGCGCGGCGAGAAATGGATGAAACTAAAGATCACTTGAGAATATGGAAAAGATTGTCAATCAGGAGTTCGGCGGGGAGAGACCGCTGTATCGCAGACACAACCTTTATCTTGAGAATGTCAAGATACACGCCGGAGAGTCGGCTTTGAAAGAGACCGGCGACATCACCGCCGTCCACTGCCAATTCGAAGGGAAGTACCCTTTCTGGGAATGTGACGGGTTCGTCATCAAGGACAGCCTTCTGACGGTAGGCGCGCGTTCAGGGCTTTGGTACTCAAAAAACTGCGAGATCTACGACACTATCATCGACGCTCCGAAGACTTTCCGCAGGATGGACGGGATCAAGCTCAGGAACGTCCAGATTCCGGGCGGAACAGAGACTTTCTGGGACTGCAGGAACATCGATGTCGAGAACTGCGTCATCGACAGGGCGGACTATGTGTTCATGCACTGCGAGAACGTAAAGCTGACCAACGTCAGACTGAACGGCAACTACAGTTTCCAGTACGCCGGAAACGTGGAGATCCGCGGCTGCGTCCTGAACTCGAAGGATTCCTTCTGGGAGGCGGAGAACGTCACCGTCATCGACTCCGTCATCAACGGCGAATATCTTGCCTGGTACTCTAAAAACCTACGCCTCGTGCGCTGCCACATCACCGAGACGCAGCCTCTGTGCTACTGCGACGACCTTGTCCTTGAGGACTGCACGATGGGAGCCGACGCCGACCTTGCCTTTGAATATTCCTCCGTCCGGGCCACCGTCAAGGGTCACGTCCCGTCCATCAAGAACCCCCGCACCGGCTTCATCCGCTACGGTTCCGTCGGCGAGATCATCCTCGACGGAAACATCAAGGCTCCGGGCGACTGCGTTCTGGAAAAACTGTAATGTATCGTCAGGAAAGGGATTTCTGGTTTTTGTCACATGGAATGGCGGACTTGATCCGGAATGGCCGCCCCGCCAAATCAGGAATAAGAACAAAAAGAGGGAACTAAAACTTTTTTAGTTCCCTCTTTTGTGCTCTGCTAGGGACTCGAACCCTAGACCCACTGATTAAGAGTCAGTTGCTCTACCAACTGAGCTAGCAAAGCATTATGTTTCGAGCGGCGGCCAAAAGGCCTTTGCTCCGGAAAGAAGCGAAACTCCTTTGTGATCCGTTCGGGGCTCGAACCCGAGACCCCAACATTAAAAGTGTTGTGCTCTACCAACTGAGCTAACGAATCTTTCCAACCTTTTCAGGAAAGGCTTTCCTGATTGGGATTGCAAAGGTAGGTCATTCGGACGAAATCTCCAAATGTTTTCATGAAAAATTTTAGAAAATTCCTTCCCCGACAAATCTCTCGCTGTAGTCATCCGCCGTCCAGTCCGGGACAATCGTGACTTCCCACTTGCCGTTTATGCTCAGGAAATTGCCGAGGACATCGGTGCGGCAGTCACGCTATTAAGGAGAAAAAGTCAATTCCTTCAGGAACACGGAATCCGCCGATCTGGCCCAATCGGGAAACGATTCATCAGCCACGAACTCATTGTCGGCGAAATGCAGCAGGAGGTCAAGGTCGAACCTGTCCGATGAGACCGCAGGACGCGGACAACTTTCCGCAAGACCGTCTCCTGTCCGGCGCAAAGCCATACGGTAGCCTTCAGTGGCATCGTAGGCGTTGCATTTCTGCTCCACATGGGACGGCACCATCAGCAGAGGCTTTCCAAGGTACATGGCCTCGCAGACAGACTCGAAACCCGCAGTGGAAGCGTAGGCGTGGCAACCGGCCATCTGACGGAGGAATTCGCTGTCATCCAGATAGTAGAAGGAAAGCGTCTCATCCACGACCTTCACTGGAGCCTCGTCAGCCTTGTCCCAGAAAAAACTCAGAGGAATCTCGGGGTGGGCGACATGCCAATCCAGAACATCCCGGGAGAATCCGGCGTTCAGCATGTAGCCGTGGACATAGCCCCCGTCGCGGACCGACGGATCATCATCTCCGGAAGCGCTGCGGAGACGAAGCACCTCGGGGCGAAGAAGAGGAGGGACGACCCTTATCCTGCGCCCCGGGTCATCCGGCATGGACCGGAAGCTCAGGGCAAGGACCTTGGCGGCCCCGTGGGCTACCATATTCGTGAAAAGGTTCAGGGCGTGGCGGTCCGAATATCCCGCCGGAGGGAATCTGAAGTCCCTGTGGAGATAGAGGAACTGGTGTCCGAGACAGACCATCGGGGCTTTCAGACGGCTGAACCGGTAACCCAGCGTACCGAGGATGTCATAGAAATTGACTACGACATCAGGCTTCGTATCCCTCAGTCTGCGGGATATGAAACGGATCGACGGCAAGAACCCGGCGAAGTGCAGGATGTTGTAAAGTCCTGTCTTGAGTGCGCTTGCCTTGCGGTTTGAGGATGACGGCACAAAGTTGAAACTTTCGAACATCTCCACCGGAGCATGGATCGTCTCCTCAAAAAAAGACGGCAGACGGCGCGCCGGACTTTTGCCGACCAGCACCGCGGCAATCTCATGACCGTTCTCACGGAGCAGCCTTTCCATCGAGATCGCCTGGGTCAGATGCCCGCGTCCCTCCCCCTGCACGATAAAGACATACCTCATCGCATGAATATTCTCTACTTAACTTTCGCTTGTAATAAAGTGCCTGTGACAAAATACCTTATCTCACGTTCAAAGGGCATTGCCATGAAAAAATCAGTTCACGTTACCCTCTCCCTGAATCCCTCCCCTCGGGGGAGGGACCTGCTCCGTCACTTTCGTGATGGGAAATAAGGTGTTTCGCACATGCGAAACTTACATTCTCTATTTTCCCTTCGGGGCGGAATATTCCTTGATATTCTGCTCGTCGGCAAGAGGGCAGACAAGGACATTGTCTCCCTTGACGGCCACGATGTAGTTCTCAAGACCCTTGACCACGACGGTTCCGGCATCCTCCGCATGCACGATGCAGCCTTTGCAGTCGAAAAGGCGCACGTCCCCGCCGATCACCTTGTCAGCGGCACGGCAGACCTCGGACTCGGGGACATGGCAGTCCGCAGAAACGGGAACATGCTCCTTAATGGAACTGAAACTGCCAAGATCCGACCAGCCCAAGTCGCAGGGAATCACGTAGATCTCGTCCGATTTCTCCATGACTGCATAGTCGATGGAGATCTTCTCACATGTAGGGAACAGTTCCCTGACGGCCGCGCCCTCCCCTTCTTTGCCGAACGAGGCGGCGATGCGGTCCATGACTCCAGCGATCCCGGGAGCGTGGACGCGCATCTGGGCGATGATTGTCCTTGCGCTCCAGACAAAGATTCCGGCGTTCCAGAAATAGGTACCCGCGGCAAGATACTCCCTGGCGGTCGCCAGATCAGGCTTTTCCTTGAACTCCCGCACCTTGACGATCTCGTCGGAGCGTTTTTCCTCGGCGGAGATGTAGCCGTAGCCGGTCTCCGGACGGGACGGTTCTATGCCGACAGTCACTATCCGGCCACCCTCGGCCGTGAAATTCAAGGCCTTGCGGATTATGTTCGAAAGCTTCTGCTCATTGATTATCAGCGCGTCCGCCGGAGTCACCACGATGTTTGCGTCCGGATGCCCGGCCGAGATCTTCCAGCATGCGTAGGCGATGCACGGGGCGGTGTTGCGAGGCTCAGGCTCGGCCAGAATCTGTCCTGCCGGGATGTCCGGCAGCTGCTCGCGGACAACGGGCACATACCTCTCCGACGTCACCACCCAGAAATTCTTCAGGTCGCAGACCGGAGTGAACCTGTCCACGGTAAGCTGAATCAAAGTCTTTCCTATTCCGAGCAGGTCGATGAACTGCTTGGGCTTTTCAGGAGTGCTGACCGGCCACAGCCTGCTGCCGATTCCTCCCGCCATGATCACGACATGTGTTTCCATAATTTCTCCTTAGCGTTTTGGCTTTGTCCGTAAATTTAGGAAAAATCCGTGACATTCACCCATCATTTTACCGATAGCAGTCCCGGAACGAACAATTCTCATGAATATGCTTGTGCATCTTCAAAAAAAGACTTACCTTTGCAGACTGTTTGCGAGAAGTAAAAACACATTTAAAAACAATAAAGACATGAAAAAAGGACTTCATCCCGAAAACTACCGCCTTGTAGCTTTCAAGGATATGTCGAACGACACCGTGTTCGTCACCCGCTCATGCGCCGAGACCAAAGAGACCATCGTGGTTGACGGCGTTGAGTATCCGGTCGTGAAGGTCGAAATCTCCAACACCTCACATCCGTTCTACACAGGCAAAGTCAAGCTCGTTGACACCGCCGGTCGCGTCGACAAATTCTACCAGAGGTACAAGAGCCGCCAGAAGTAATCTCTGCGGAAACGATAGAAGAGGATGGCAAGAAAGTTTTTCGGCCATCCTCTTTCATAATACCTCCCCCGGTCACTGCCATGACAACCCCGACAGGACATCCGGGACAGAAGAATCATCAATTTTTTCGAGATTGTTTTGGAGGTTAAGGATTTTTGCCTATCTTTGCAATCCCAAAACCGAAACGCTGGGTTCGTATAACGGTTAGTACTCAAGATTCTCAATCTTGCAATAGGAGTTCGATTCTCCTACCCAGTACAAGGGTGCCGGAAACGGTGCCTAATGAACAAAAGGAACCGCTCCCGAAAGGAGGACGTTCCTTTTTTTCGTATCCGCAGGTACCCCCGGCATGTATAAGAAAAGATCCTGAATATTTTGGGACTCATGCCATATTCATTAAATTTGTGGAGATCAAAGCTTAAAAAACATGAACGTTGAAAGAATAACTCTCATGACGGCGTCCGTCTTATGTGCGGTTGCCATGTACGCCGCTCCGAAGACGGCGGAGACCTCCATCAAGGCATCGGATCCCAAAATCACCTACATCGGCAGGACCGAGGTAAAGGACGGGAACGTCTCATTCGACTGGACCGGAGTTTACGCAAAAGTGAGATTTCAAGGCAGCTTCCTGAGTCTCAGGGTGTCCGATACGAAGAAGAATTACTACAACGTCTGGATTGACGGCTCGATGGCCAACACGCCGGACAAGGTGATAGCCGTGCATGGGACCGACACGACCATCGCAGTCTTCAGCGCCGAGGAACTAAAGGCTCGCTTCGGCAAGGACAGGAAGGCCGCCAAAGCCCCGCATCAGGTGATTCTCCAGAAACGCACCGAAGGTGAGCAGGGCACCACGACCATCAGCGAGTTCATCACCGACGGCGGATTCCTCCAGGCCGACGCGCCGAAGGAAAGGATCATTGAATATATAGGCGACTCCTACACCTGCGGCTACGGCACGGAGGCCTCCGACAAGGAACATTTCAAGCCTGAGACCGAGAATCAGAATCTGACCTACGCCTGCGCCGTCGCAAGGTACTTTGACGCGGACCAGATCGTCCTCGCCCACTCCGGGATGGGAATCGCCCGTAACTACAACGGCAATGTCAAAGGTTATTTCATGCCGGAGAGGTACCTCCAGACCTTCGACAAGGAAAAGGACGTGAAGTGGAACGCGGAAGCCTCCCCGCTCAAGCCGGACGTCACCGTCATCTACCTTGGGACCAACGACTTCTCGACCGGGATGCAGCCCTCCGAAAGAGCGTTTGTGAAAAACTACATAACCCTGCTGAAAGAAATCAAGGACAACTGCGGGGAAGACCACCCTGTCCTCTGCATGGCCCCGAAACACGACTACCTCATGGCCGTGTACATCCGCAAGGTGCTTGACAGCTGCGGACTCAGGAACATCCACATAATGACTCTCTCCCAGTCGGTCCACAACAATGTGGAGGACATGGGGGCGGACGGCCATCCAAACTACAACGGACATCTCAAGATAGCCCACACCGTGATCCCTTACGTCGCCACGGTCACAGGCTGGGATCTTACCGGAAACGAAATAAAATAACCGGCTATGACAACAAAGGGGAAAATATTCACATGGACCGGAGTCATTCTGGCTCTGGTTCTGGCCGGATTCATCTACTTCAGGTTCTATTTCGTCTTCGGTGACGGAGTGAAGGCCGGCGAGCTCAACCAGTTCATCTACAAAGGCTATGTCTGGAAGACCTACGAGGGCAAACTGATCCAGGCCGGATTCCGGGGTTCCGGAAAGGGTTCCGGGGGCGCGGCCGTGGAATCCTACATATTCGACTTCTCCGTCGAGGACGAGGAAGTGGCGAACGAGCTGATGAGATGCAGCGGAAAGTCAGTAGAGCTGCACTACAAGGAATATCTCGGAATCCTTCCATGGCGCGGAATGCAGAAATACGTCGTGGACAGGGTCGTCTCAACATCAACACCGACAAGGGAATAATGAAAAGAGCAATCACAATCATCGCGCTGGCGGCGCCGCTCGCCCTCAGCGCCCAGACCGGTGTCGTCACGACACACCCGGCGAACCGGGAGGGGAAACTCCTCAGCATGGAAGAGGCCGTACTCGGCAGGAATGTCCGTCCGGCAAGCGTCGCGGCCTCCTGGAAAGACAACGAGACCTTCATCTTCCACAGGGAGGGCAAGTGGATGCAGGAGAACCTTCGCACCGGTGAGGTTTCCGAATATTCCGCCACGCGGCTTCCGGACGGTTTCCCTGAAAATGCGGAGAACATCACACGGAGTTCCGCCGGAACTTTCGCCTACACTGTCGGCAAGGATCTTTACATCTTCGACAAGTCCCCCGTCCCCGTGGCGGAAAGCGAGAACCCGGACATCACCTACGGACAGACCGTCAGCCGCAACGAGTTCGGAATCAACGGTGGAATCTTCTGGTCTCCGGACGGCTCCAGACTGGCTTTCTACAGAAAGGACGAATCGGGGGTCTCAGACTTTCCTCTTCTGGACATCACCACCCGCACAGGTTCGCTCAAGAACATCAAGTACCCGATGAACGGCATGGACAGCGAGAACGTGCGGCTCGGGATCCACGATGTCGCGTCCGGAAAGACGGTGTGGTGCGATGTCAATGACTATGGCAGTGACCGCTACCTTACGAACATCAGCTGGTCGCCGGACAGCAGGAACATCTTCATCCAGGTTCTTGACCGCACGCAGAAGCATCTGAGGCTCAACATGTACAGAGCCGCCGACGGCACGTTCGCACGCACTGTCCTCACCGAGGATGACTCACGCTACGTGGAGCCTCTGGATCCGGTGCGGTTCCTCAAGGGGACATATTCATTCATCTACAGGACGGACAACCGGGACGGCTTCCGCAACCTCTACCTGTGTGACACCCTGGGAACCGTAAGGCGGCTGACGGCTGTGGACGCGGATGTGGAGTACCTTGACAATGACGGGCGGTTCGTCTATTACACTTCGGCGGAGGTCTCCCCTGTCGAGAACCATCTGTTCAGGATCGAGGTCTGGACACCCAAGACCCGGACAGGCACCGTCGCCAAGGCGAAGATCGGGAAACCGGCCAGGCTGACAACCGAGGAAGGATGGCACACGGTCAGCCTCAACGAGGACTGCACCAAGTACATCGACAACTACAGCAGCTTCAACGTTCCGCGCGTCACCGACATCAGGACCGCCGACGGAAAGCTGATCCGCAATCTCATCACCGCCGAAGACCCCCTCAAGGGCTATAAGACCGGAGAGGTTCTCTTCGGGACCGTCAAAAGCGCCGACGGCAGGTACGACAACTGGTACAGGCTGTTTCTGCCCGCTGATTTCGATCCCGCGAAGAAATACCCTGTGGTCCTCTACGTCTATGGAGGCCCTCACTCCCAGATGGTTCAGAACACATGGCTCGGTCAGGTGCGCATGTGGGAGATGCTGATGTCCCAGAAAGGCTACATCGTCTATGTCCAGGACAACCGGGGGACGCAGAACAGAGGAGCCGAATATGAGAAAGCCATACACCGATGCTGCGGGCAGAACGAGATGGCCGACCAGATGGTGGGCATAGGCATGTTGAAATCCCTTCCGTTCGTGGATTCCGACAGGATCGGAGTCCACGGCTGGAGTTACGGCGGATTCATGACAATCTCCCTGATGACCACCTACCCGGAGACATTCAAGGTGGGTGTCGCCGGCGGACCGGTGATAGACTGGAAATGGTACGAAGTCATGTACGGAGAGCGTTACATGGAAACCGAGGACACCAATCCGGAGGGATTCTCCCGGACAAGCCTCATCGGCAAGGTGGACAACCTCAAAGGGAAACTGCTCATCTGCCAGGGAGCTCTTGACAACACCGTGGTCTGGGAGCATAGCCTGAGTTTCGCCCAAAAGTGCATTGAGAGGAATGTCCGGCTGGACTACTTCCCTTACCCATGCTCCGAACACAATGTCTTCGGAGCATGGAGAACACACCTCATGGACAAGGTCACGGACTACTTCGACGACTATCTGAAGTAATACGCCTTACGGCAGCGGCGCGCTTACGGCATCCTTGATCGCCTGGAATGTGTACTTCCTGCCGTTGATCGTGCAGGAGGCCGTGTAAGGGGATGACACATCATAACTGAACGTGCCGGACACGGAGCCATAGTACGCGTCATGGAAGGTAAAAGGGGAAAACTCAAGTTTAAACCCGTCATAGACATTCCGGATCAGGAACGAGCTGAATTCCGTCGTGCTTATGCCACCGCCGGACACGGCCAGGTGAATGTACACAGAGGTGTTTATCCTGGAACCATCCAGATAGCCGCTGTTGCGCAGACTCATGACATAGGCATCACTGTCGGTGACACTCTGGCCGGTCAGATATTCCAGGAACGTGCCATACCTTTTGAAACGGTAGGTGCCGGTGCCGGCATCGTAGTAGGCTTTCTTCAGATAGACATGTCCGAAAGAGGAGTAATCAAACGAGAAGCTGAATGATGTCTTACCGAGGAGCAGTTCGTAGTTTGTCCGGTTTACGGGGATTTTTGTCGTGCCATCGTCTCCAAGAACCAGTTTGTCATTATAGCTTGTGTACTGTTTATCCCCGGTTCCTCCCTTCAGGCCTGTCACATCAAGGCCTCCGATCAAGCAATACTCAGGAATGATGGTCTTTGAGGCGGAGACCTTTTTCAAGCCATAATCCGGCAGATGTCCACGATGATAGCAGCCACTGCTGGTTTCAGTCGTCGGAAGATAGTGTATATCCACCGTGGTCGGCGAGGCCCCGTCACCAAAAACCACGTTCTTGGTCTGCGTACTCGGCACTGTACCTACCGACCTTTCCCAGTTCGACTCGGCCAAAGAACCATTAAATGTCAGAAAATGATCACCCACAGCGACATCGTCGAGGGCAGGAGATGACCCGTAGAAATCAAGTTTTCTGTACCCGGACATGTCACACTTGCTTCTGTAGAAGAAATAGCCCAGCCCGGTTTCACCGGAGCCGTCCGGAAATTCATGGCCTCCCCACGACTTCTCCTCTGTTCCCTCCACACTTCTGATGGTCTCATAATAAGCGTAAACCTTATTTGCGGACCATTCCGCCCCGGTCATATTGACCAAGACATCCACCTTGTAAGGGATTCCGCAGGTGGCCGCGATCCTGGAGGCATCATCAATGGTCTTCCCGCCGAATTCAAAGCTTTCCGGACGTGTTCTCGCCGAAAGGTCCGATACACTCGGCGAGTCCCCCGACCAATCCGGCAGTTCCTCACGGAGCAGATAGATGTAGCCGGATGCATCCGAGGTCCTGGTGTAGGAGTTTCCGGACTGATCCTTGAACACAACCTTGCAGTCGGGGATCGCCACAGGCCCCGGACCTGTGACAAGCAAAGTGCAGCCACCCGTGTAAGGGTTGACATATTCATAGGTGGTGTCCCTGACCGCACCATCTTCCTTCACTTTCGCAAGTGCCCTGACCGGAACGACATTATACTTGCTCCAGTCAGCCTCCTCCACATACAGGGAGTCCGCCGCGAGCGAGGACACGACAGATTCCCCGTCGTTACCGTCCCCTCCTCTAAGGTACCTGAAAAAGTCCTCTATGGAAACAGCCGTCGTCGGCCATTTAGGGAATTCAGTGACATCATAAACTCCGTTACCCGGATTGTCCAGGCCGGACGCACTGAGCACCAACTCCTTCCATAACTCATAAGCGGATTTCCCCGAAGAACCGTCCTTCCCGTCTTTGCCGTCTCTACCATCTTTACCATCTTTGCCATCTTTACCATCTTTGCCATCTTTGCCATCGATACCGTCTTTGCCGTCAACTCCGTCATTGCCGTCGGTACCGTCGGTCCCGTCGGTCCCGTCAGCTCCACGGAGATAGTCATAAAAATCAGCGATGGATGTCCTGTCCGGATCCCACTTCGATCCCGGATTCCTCGGATCCTCAAGGCCGGTCGGAGAAGTCACATCGGCAACCCACAACTCGTAGGCGGACTTTCCGGCCGATCCGTCCCTACCGTCAATTCCATCCTTGCCATCCTTACCATCAACTCCATCTTTTCCGTCTTCCCCGTCTTTTCCGTCAACACCATCCTTACCATCTTGTCCATCCTTGCCCGGAACTCCGGGAATGCCATTGTCTCCTTTCGAGCCGGATTGACCGGTAAGATATTGGAAGAACCTGAGGATTGAAAGATCAGATAAGGTCACAATATTCCCGTTCTGATCGGACACAACTCCACCGGAGGCTATTGTAGAGACGACATAGTCCTTCCATAACTCATAGGCACTCAAGCCATCGACTCCATTGTTTCCGGTCAGGAACCTATAGAAGTCAGCCATCGAAATTTTGGATTTGTCCCAAAGAGAATCCGGATTATGGGGATCCTCGACACCTGATGCGACATATTCCTTCCACAACTCGTAAGCGGACTTTCCATCCGCACCATCCTTGCCGTCACGCCCATCCTTCCCTTTCAAGTAAAGAAAGTAGTGGGCGATGTCCACAGGACCGGAATAGTCAATTGTCTTGTCCTGTACAGCTTTGACCCACACCTCGTAGGCCGACAGCCCGTTTTCTCCCGGGAGTCCCCGCTCGCCTTGCGGTCCGACAGGCATTGTCACCTCAAGGGAGTTGCAGGCAGCCAGCACCGACACCCCGGCGAGGGCTGCGATCAATAATCTGAATCTAAGTTTCATGGATGAATATGATTTATTGTTGGTTACGATAATTCCACGATGAAATGCCGCATCCGGCGGAAGCCTTGCTTCTGTCAGCGCCGCCAAACTTCAACACAATACCGGCGGAAGCCTGGGCGAAATTCACTCCGTCCGTTCCGAACGAACGGTTGTACTGTCCTTGAACATGCACTCCGACCCGTTCGTTCATCCAACCGATGATCCCTATCCCGACCGAAACCGGGAAAAATGTGTCCGAATCAAATGTGTAGCCTCTGTTCCATGCATCCTCGGCCTTCCAGAAAGCCTCATTTGTTACATCTCCGGCAAACTTCCCGAAGTAAGACGTGGGGAAATTCTTGTGGTAGAGGCCGAGTCCGAGCCGGATGTAAGGTTGGATCCACTCGCTCCGCAGGAACGGACGGAACTGAATCCCCGGACTGACCATCAATGAATATCCCTGCCTCATGCCTCCGGCTGCACGGTATCTTGCCAAACCCAAGGTCCCCTGCAAGTCAGCGTACCACCTCCTGCCAAGTTCCATGGCCGAGTGGAGTTCGATCCCTCCGTAAAGCATCTTCTCGTCCAGATTGAAGATGTAGTCTCCGCCCTGTGTCTGACGGAAATCCGACATTGTGATCCTTGTGACGCTCATGACAGTTCCGCCAAGACCGATCTCCCACAACCGGGGAGCAGTCCTGCCCTGTGAATGCCCGGCAGCGGAGCAAAGAGTCGCCAACACGACGGCCACGGCCGCCCTGCCTGAATTGATTCTCATAAGTGATGATTATTATTTGATTGAAGAAACCTTCAAAAAATTATTTCAAGACATATTCCGTGACATTCTCAACGCCGGGAATGCCGTAATAGGCTGCGATGATGTCTCCTTTGAGATAGATCTTGCGGCCGATAAATTCCGGATGGTCGGCCAGATTAATGGCCGCCCGGATGTTTCCCTTGGGAAGTTTTACGGACATGCACGAACTCTTGGAGGTCACGCAGGAACGCGGGGCGATCGCAATGCAGGTCATGGAAGAGAACGGTGCCTTGAACGAGATCCCCTCCTTGGACGAAGACAGATCGCCTCCCACGATGAAACCGCATACCCAGACTCCTTTTTCCCCGACATGCTCTTTTGCCTGTCCCACACCGAAGGCTGTGGCCTGGCTCACTCCCGGATCCGCGCCCTGACCGGAGCCGACCTCATAGTCGTAACTGTTCCAGACACGGCTTGTATCGACACTGATGGACAGGCCGCTTGATCCTCCGGGATCGGAAGGGTCCACGGAAGGACAGGATATTCCCAAAGTCAGAATCTCGCTTGCTTCAAGAAAGCGTGTCATCAAGGCTTTTGAGGAGACACCGTCATTCAGCGCAACAGAGACATTCCCCGTCTTGAAATAGCCGATCCTGTTCTCAGACTGGCTGTACTCCAATCCCCCGTCAGCGGAAGAAACTGAGACTGATCCGTTCGGGTAAGCGGATTTGAAATCGGTCCCCAACCTCAACCGCAACCCGGAGTTGAGCTGGGAGCAGTTGAGGTGCGTCCTGGTGATCGTCCCTGACCGCACTACGACAACCTGTTCGTCACCGAATTGAGGCGCGGAGAACTCCGGTTCCCCGAACGTCCTGGAGACAGCCTTTACCGTGTAGTTTCCAGGATTGACAAGCATCGATTCCGGAGAATTACCGTAGGCTCCCTCATAAAGTACTTCCCCGGCGGAGTTCCTCACAGTAAGGATGAACGCATCCGTGTCAGGGAGATCAACCGTGGATCTGGTAAGGGCTCTGGAAGAAAAGTTCCAACACAACATCCCCCGGGCGTCTTCAGAAGGGACCTTGTTGCAAGAGATAACCGCGACGGCCAAAGCCATCATTCCGGTCGCGGCGACCTTCTGGAGGATTCTGACAGAAGTCTTCATGGTTAAAAAGAATTAACGGCCCGCACCGTTGCGGTCCGTCTGCAAAAGTATGGCTACAAAACGTAAATAATGAAAAGAAACAAAAATAGATTCCTGTAAAAAACATAAATTTCTGTTTCTTTCACAAAATTCACGGGGCAATCGCAATCACTGCGATCGCCCCGCTACTTAACCTAAACTTAAACTATGAAAAACTTCACGTCAAATATACAAATTCTTTTAAGGAAAGCAACTGTTTGAAACGATTTTTTATATTATTTTCGTTTATTTCAGCCGGAAATCCATCCCAAAACGCCAAATTCTCCCGGAAAGAGTCTCCGGAGAGGAGAAAAATCACTTCGCGTCAAGCGCTGTCTCAAGAAGAGTTCTCACCGCCTTTTGAGCCTTGACGCTCGGGCGCAGACCATAAATCACCACGCCGGCGGCAAGAGCGACACCGGCCAGAACGGTGAATATTCCAGGAATCCCGTCCACACCATATACTCCCCGAATGATGAACATTGCGGCGATAAGAATGACGACTGCCACCTTGCCTTTCCGGTTCTTGTTTCCCTCTTTGAGACAGAGTGCATAGCGCCGTATCTCCTCGCCGTCGGCACCGGTTCCGGCAGGACCGGCATCTTCCAGCCTGCACGAGACGGCGCGCCAGCGCAGAGGCGTGGACCAGTCAACAAACAGGTCACACGTCCCGGTCGAGTCCGGAATCCCGTCCGCGGAGATCTCATTGGACTTTCTGACATCACCGAGTTTGGACATCTCCATCTTTATGCCTCCCAGCACTGTCCCGAACGGCTTCCCGCTCGTGAACAGCACCATTCCGGCATCCATCATCTGTACTTTCCTGTCAATCATACGGCAAATTTAACAATCTTTACAAACATATTCATAAATGACAGGACACAAAAAATAAGGAGTTGACTTTTCAGCCAACTCCCATCGGGTGGTACAACTCCCGATTACGAGAAGTTGTCGTACAGAATGCTCTCAGGCTGCACTCCCAGACTGTCAAGCAGCTTGTTGACGGAAGCTACCATCATAGGCGGGCCGCACATGAAGTACTTGATGTCCTCCGGAGTCTCGTGGTCCTTGAGATAGGTCTCGTACATCACGTTGTGAACGAACCCTGCCGTGTACTTGACACCTGCCGCGTCAGCCGCAGGATCCGGACGGTCAAGAGCCAGATGGAAGTGGAAGTTAGGGAACTTCTTCTCGATCTCGGCGTAGTCCTCAAGGTAGAACGCCTCGACAAGGCTGCGCGCGCCGTAGAAGTAGTGAACCTCACGTTTTGTCTTGAGAGTCTTGAAGAGGTGCATGATGTGACTGCGGAGAGGAGCCATTCCGGCGCCACCGCCCACGAAGATATATTCCTGGGAATCAGGATCGTTCTGAGGGAGAAGGAACTCTCCGAACGGACCGGAGATCCAGACCTTGTCTCCCGGCTTGCGGGTGAAGACGTAGGATGATCCGACTCCCGGAGGAACAGGCAGCATTTTGAACACTCCCTTAGGCTGGCTCCTGTCAAACGGAGGAGTCGCGATGCGGACGTTCAGCTTGATGATGTCGCCCTCGGCAGGATAAGAGGCCATTGAGTAGGCCCTGATCGTAGGCACATCGTTCTTCGCCTTGATGCCGAAGAATCCGTACTTCTCCCAGTCCGCCTTGTAGATGTCATCGACATCGATGGTCGAGAAATCAAGGTCATAGGCAGGAATGTCGATCTGGATGTACTCTCCGGACTTGAAGTCAAGATGCACGCCCTCAGGAAGTTTCACGGTGAATTCCTTGATGAAGGTCGCCACGTTCCTGTTGGAGATGACCTCGCACTCAAGTTTCTTGACGCTGAGGGTTGACTCCGGAACCTGGATCTTGATGTTCTCCTTGATCTTCACCTGGCATCCGAGCCTGTAGCCTTCCTTGATCTGCCTGCGGCTGAAGAAGCCCGTCTCGGTAGGAAGGATGGTTCCGCCGCCCTCAAGCACCTGAACCTTGCACTGGCCGCAGTTCGCCTTTCCTCCGCAGGCGGAAGGAAGGAAGATCTTCTGGTCGGCAAGGGTGTGCAGAAGGTCACTGCCCTGAGGGACATCCAGAACCTTCTTGCCGTCATTGATGTCTATCTTGACAGTTCCCTCCGGTGTGAGCTTGATCTTCACATAAAGAAGCAGCACCACCAGAATCACCGTCACAAGTACAATTGTGATTATTGATGAGATTATTGTTGTAAACATGTTTACCGCCTCCTTACATTATATTGTCAATCCCATGAAGGTCATGAAGGCCATAGCCATAAGACCTACGGTGATGAATGTGATACCGATGCCCCTGAGTCCCGCAGGAACCTTTGAATATGCCATTTTCTCCCTGATGGCGGCGAGGGTGACGATCGCGATGAACCATCCGAGCCCGGAGCCGAGAGAGTACACGGTCGCCTCCCCTAGGTTCACGAAGTCACGCTGCTGCATGAAGAGCGAACCGCCGAGGATGGCGCAGTTCACGGCGATCAGCGGCAGGAATATTCCCAATTCGGAATATAGCGCCGGGGCGAACTTCTCCACGATCATCTCCACAAGCTGTGTGATGGCGGCGATGACCGCAATGAAAGTGATGAAGCTCAGGAAGCTGAGGTCAACGTCCGCCAACGACGGGCTGATCCATTTCATAGCCCCCGGATTGAGGATGTACTGGTTCAGCAGGTAGTTGATCGGCAGAGTCACCAGAAGCACGAACACGACAGCCACACCAAGACCGGAAGCCGTCTTCACATTTTTCGATACCGCCAGGTATGAGCACATACCGAGGAAGTAAGCGAAAATCATATTGTCAACGAATATTGACTTTACGAATAAGCTAAGATATTCCATAATTCCTGTGTGTCAGATGTTATTTTTCCTGAAGGTCCTTCTGGATGCTCCTCTGGATCCACACGATGCAGCCGATGAGAATCAGCGCCATCGGAGGGAGGATAACAAGACCGTTGTTGACGTAGCCGGCGGCGTAGAAGCTCTCAGGGATGATCCGCGCGCCGAAGAGGGTGCCTGAGCCGAGAAGCTCGCGGAAGAAGGCCAGCACTATGAGAATCAGCGCATAGCCAGCTCCGTTCGCCAGACCGTCAATGAGCGACGGCAGCGGCTTGTTGCACAGACCGAAGGCCTCGATGCGTCCCATGACGATGCAGTTCGTGATGATCAGGCCGACATACACCGAAAGCTGCGTCTCGATGCTGTACGAATAGGCCTTGAGGAACTGGTCCACAAGGATGACCATAAGCGACACCACAACCAGCTGGATGATGATCCTCACCCTGTTAGGGATTGAGTTCCTCATCATCGAGACCACGAAACTGGAGAGGCCGGTGACGATCATCACCGAAAGTCCCATCACGAAGGCTCCCTTGAGCTGCACGGTGACGGCCAATGAGGAGCATATTCCGAGAATAAGGACAGTCACAGGATTGCCCTTGAAAATCGGATTCAACAATGTTTCCTTAAGTTTTGCGTTCATATCATTTCCTCCTCATTATTCTGCGTTTGCGGACTCGTCACTCTCCTGCGCGGAGGTTTCTGCCGCCTGCCCTGCCGAGGCCAGGTACGGCTCGTAGGCGTTCAGCCATATTCCTATGGCCTCTCCGAGAGCCTTGCTGGTGATGGTCGCACCGGTGATGGCGTCAACAGCGTTCTTCTGTCCGGCCGGAACTCCGCCCTTGACAACCTCGAAAGGCACCTTGACCCCGTTCTTGCCCACTGCGGTGAAGTCAACCGACTTGCCCTCGAACTCCGCCCGGAACTTAGGATCGTCCTTGATCTTGGCACCAAGTCCAGGAGTCTCGCTCGCATGGTCGAAATAGGTTCCGCGGATGGTCAGGTCGCCGTTAAGGGCGATATATCCCCAGATCGGTCCCCAAAGACCCGCTCCGTAGCAAGGCACGACAGTGACAGTCTCTCCGTCCTTCTCGAAGATGAAGACAGGAAGGGCTATCTTGTCGGTCTTACCGTCCTTGATGTACTTGTTCTGCGCCTTGAGCTGGCCGGTGGTGTAGATCTCGCTCTTCTCCTTGTTGAGAGAGCCGGTCTGGCGGCCGTCAGCCCCGATGATGACGGAGGACTTGACGCACTTGACATATTCCTCAAGCACCCTGCTGTTGCCCATTGCCTCCAATTCGCTCTTTTCAAAGAACTTGGCGGCAGCAAGCATCTGGCTGATGGTGTCCGCCTTGACGTTCTCGTCCTGCTTCGGGGCAAGGGCAAGGGACGCGAAGGCGAGGATCGCCGCGACCAGAGCCACGACCACTGTCGTGTAGATTATCGTATATGCGTTACCGTTAGTATTCATATTCATTGACAATTAAGCGATTGAGACCTTTTTTGCCCTTTTCTTCACGGCTCTTGAAACCACCAGATGGTCGATCAGAGGAGCGAATGTGTTCATCAGGAGAATCGCCAGCATCATGCCCTCGGCGTAGCCCGGGTTGAACAGCCTGACGATGACGCACAGGGCTCCGACCAGGAATCCATAGATCCACTTGCCTGTCTCGGTCTGCGCCGAGGTGACAGGGTCGGTGGCCATGAATACGGTACCGAAGGCGAAACCGCCCATGACGAGCTGGTAGTATGCCGGAACGTCAGTCGCTCCGCCGATGTTGCCAAGCCAGCCTATGACAAGGGCTCCGGCGACCGATGAGACCATGATCTTCCAGCTTGCGACGCCGGTCCAGATGAGGATGACGGCGCCGATGAGGATTGCGATCACGGATGTCTCGCCCACTGAGCCGGGGATGGTTCCGGCGAACATGTTCCAAAAATTGAAGCCGGCGTTGTTGATTGACTCAAGAGCGCCCTGGCCGTCAGTCAGGTAGGACAGAGGAGTGGCTCCCGAGATGGCGTCCGCTCCGCAGCGGCGCGCCACCCACACCTCCGATCCGGACATCGAGCTCGGGTAGGAGAAGAACAGGAACGCGCGGCAAAGCAGGGCCGGGTTCAGGAAATTCATTCCGGTGCCGCCGAACACTTCCTTGCCGAAGATGACCGCGAAGGCCACGGCGATGGCGAGCATCCAGAGCGGAACGTCCACCGGGACGATCAGCGGAATGAGCATACCCGACACTAAGTAGCCCTCGTTGACCTCCTCGCCCTTGATCTGAGCCGAGGCGAATTCGATTCCGAGACCTACGATGTAGGAGACGAGATAGAGAGGGAGAACCTTGAGGAATCCCCAGAAGAACTGGTCCCAGAATCCCGGAAGGTCACCGGTTCCCGTAAGATTCTCAATTGCGTGGTTGTGCTGGAAGCCGACGTTCCACATTCCGAACAGGGCTGCCGGAACGACCGCAAGCACAACTATGATCATTATTCTCTTGATGTCAACCGCATCCCTGACATGAGCGCCTCTGGCGGTCACGGTGGCGGGAACACGGAGGAAGGTGTCAAAGGCATCCCATGTAGAATGCAGCCACCCCAACTTTCCGCCTTTCTCGAAAAGGCCTGGTTTTACTGTGTTTTCTTCCATAGCGATAGTCCTTTAAGCCATTTCCTTTATCATGAGGTCGATCCCCTTGCTGATGATAGCCTGGATGTCGTTCTTTGAAGGATCCACGAACTCGCACAGGGCGAAGTCCTCAGGAAGGACCTCATAGATTCCGAACTGCTCCATCTTCTCGATGTCTCCGGCAAGGCAGGCCTTGATCAGATAGACAGGGAAAAGATCCATAGGGAGTACCTTTGAATATACATCTGAAACCACGAACGCGCGCACGCCGCCGTGGGTGTTGGTGTCCATGTTGTACTTCTTCTTCGGCAGGAGCCAGGAGAAGTATGTCATCGACGAGCTGAACTGATTGAACCTAAAAGGTTTCGCCCATCCGAGGACTTCCCTTTCACGGCCTTCCCTAAGCAGAGTGACCTGATTGTCGAAGAATCCGAGGTAGCCATCCTCTCCGACATTCTCGCCGGAAAGAACGTCTCCGCTGATGAAACGGATCTCCTTGTCAGTGTCACAGAAGCCCTTGAGAGCCTTGACAGGCATTCCCGGAAGCGTCTCGATGTAAGAAGGATCCTTGGCTGCCGGACCTGTCACCGCCACCTTGCGGGTCAGATCCAGTCTGCCGGTCTTGAGCAGTCTTCCGATCGCCGCGAGAGCGAGCAGGTCAAGAGTCCAGACAGTCTCGCCCTTCTGAATAGGAGAGATGTGGCTGATCTGCACGCCCACATTGCCGGCCGGATGCTTACTGCCGTTGATCATGTGGACAGTGGCGTCAGTAAGCCTCGCAAAAATGGAGGCCTCGCTGTTCACGCAGACATGGACCTTGGCGATCTTGGAGACGGCCGTGACGCCGGCCTGGATGGCGGCGGCCTCATCCTTGAAGGCGAACTCGCAGTCAGCCGCGAGAGGAGCCGTGGAGAATGCGGACACGAAAACAGCCTTAGGTTTCAAAGCCGGATCGGCGATGATCCCATAAGGCCTCTGAATGATGGATGGCCACAGACCGCTCTTAAGGAGAACTTCCTTCACCTCACCGGCGTTCAGGCCGGAAGGATCCTTCGCTCCGAAATCGACCGCCTCATCGGCTCCGTCAGGTTTCACGAGCACAGCAAGAAGCTTTCTCTTCTCTCCCCTGACGATTCCCTGAACCGTTCCGCTTACCGGAGAGGTCAGGAGGATGTCCTGGTTCTGCTTGTCTGCCAAAACAGGGGATCCTGCCAGAACCTTGTCACCTTCCTTCACGAGGAGTCTCGGGGAGAATCCCTTGAAATCCGTCGGTTTGATGGCAACCACGTCAGGCACGATCGTCTTCTTTGCTTCTAGGGCCGCCGCTCCGCTGATCGGAATGTTCAGACCCTTTTTCAAATCGATGATGTTTGACATATAATTACTGTTGATTGTAATACAACCATATTTTTTACAACCTGCAAATATACTCATTTTATTTGGGAAATTTTCCGTATTTTCGTACCCGATATGGAAAAGAATGAAAGCGCTATTTTTGAAGGGCTGAACGCCGAGCAGAAGAAGGCGGTCGGAAGTGTGGACGGACCGGTGCTTATAGTGGCTGGTGCGGGATCGGGCAAGACTAGGGTGTTGACGAGCAGGATAGCCTGCATCATGGAGAGAGGGTGTGACCCCGCGCGGATCATGGCCCTTACATTCACCAAGAAAGCGGCTACGGAGATGAAGGAGAGGATCGCCGTGATGGTCGGCGAGCGGAAGGCCAGACGGCTCTTCATGGGAACCTTCCATTCCATATTCATAAGATTCCTCAGGGAATATGCCGCCCTTATGGGCTACCCCGCCTCGTTCACCATCTACGACACGAGCGATTCGGTGAGCGGAATAAAGGCATGCGTCAAGGAACTGGGACTTGACGACAAGATCTACAAGCCAAAGGACGTTCTGGCAAGGATCTCGATGGCGAAGAACAACCTCATAACCGCGGCCGCCTACCGCGCCAACCGGCAGGCGATCATCAACGACACCCACGCCCGCAAGCCGAGAATCTGCGACATCTACTCCCGCTACGCCGAGAAGTGCAGGAACTCCGGAGTGATGGACTTCGATGACATATTACTGAACATGAACATACTGCTTCGGGATTTCCCCGAGGCCAGGGAGGCGGTCGCATCACGCTTCGACTACATCCTCGTGGACGAGTACCAGGACACGAACTTCGCCCAGTACCTGATTTTGAGGAAACTCACGGAGAAGCATCGCAATCTTTGCGTGGTCGGAGACGACTCCCAGTCCATCTACGCTTTCCGGGGGGCGAAGATCGAGAACATCCTCAATTTCAGGAAGGACTACCCGGAGTGCCAGGTTTTCCGTCTGGAGAGGAACTACCGTTCGACGGCAAACATCGTGAACGCCGCCAACTCATTGATAGCCAAGAATGAGAACAGAATCCCGAAAACCTGTGTGGCCGTCGGGGAGGATGGCGAGAAGATCCGGCTCCTGAAAAGCTGGTCGGAGCAGGACGAGGCAATCAACATCGCCTCGGAGATTGTTGACAGGATGCGGTCCGATCATGCCAAGTATCAGGATTTTGCGATTCTTTACAGGACAAATTCCCAGTCCAGAGCCTTGGAGGAGGCGCTCAGAAAAAGAAACCTGCCTTACATGATCTACTCCGGCAACTCATTCTTCGACAGGGCCGAGGTCAAGGACATGATGGCCTATCTCAAGCTGGTCGTGAACATCAACGACGACGAATCCTTCAAACGGATCGTGAACACTCCGGCCCGCGGGATCGGGGACACCTCGCTCAACGCGTTGGCGGCTATGGCCTTCGACCTTAAATGCTCGTTGTTCAGGGCGGCATATTCAGAGAAGTTCGCCGACTACGGCCTCAAGCCCGCCGCCGTGGCGAAGATCCGCTCGTTCTGCGAGATGATCGACGGCTTCGCCGCAAGGGAAGCCTCAGCCGATGCCGACGAACTGGCGCTTGGCATCTCCAACGCCTGCGGACTGTACGCGTTCTTCAAGAACGATCCGTCAATTGAGGCTCAGTCAAGGGCTTCCAACATCGAGGAACTCATCAACAGCGTCACCCATTTCATTGAGGAACAGAGGGACAGCTACCTCCACGATCTCATCGCAGAGGGGCAGGCCGAGGAAGGGGACGAGGTCGATTACCCTGTTTTCACCCTCGGGGCATTTCTGGAGAACATCTCCCTGCTGTCCAACGTGGATTTGGAGGATGAGGAGGACACGAACAACAAGATCGCCCTGATGACCGTGCATTCGGCCAAGGGTCTGGAGTTCCCTTACGTCTTCGTGGCCGGGATGGAGGAGAACCTGTTCCCGTCCGGCGGAATGCTGGCATCACCTGCCGACATCGAGGAGGAGCGCCGCCTGTTCTACGTAGCGATGACCCGTGCCAAGAAAGCTGTCTGCCTTTCATTCGCCAGCACGAGGATGCGCAACGGCAAGCACGAGTCCAACTCCCCGAGCCGCTTCCTCAGGGAGATTGACGATGAATATGTCTCCAATCCGCTGAGGAACGACAACTTCGCAGATGGTGACACTCCTGACTTCGGAGGATTCGGCGGGTTCGGATCCCGCGGATTCGGCTCTGGTGGGAACAGTTCCGGAAAATGGACGGGACGATCCTCCGGCACTCCTGATCCGGCAAACAGGGTCAGAGGCGAGATCGCCGACAAACACGGAATGGGCAACCGCTACGGATCTTCCGGCCGCGTGAGATTCGAATCCCGACAGCCGGCTCCGAGACCTGTCAGCGCGATCTCAAAGGCAGAGGCTCTGCGGAACCGTCCCCTGCCGCCCAAGATCTCCGACGCCGACTTCTCCCCCGCCCCGATGACCGATTTCAAGGTCGGCCAGCGGATCGAGCACAACCGCTTCGGCTTCGGCGAGATCCTTGAGATCACAGGCTCCGTCCCCGACCTCAAGGCCAGGATCTCCTTCGACCGCTACGGCGAGAAACTCCTGCTGCTGAAGTACGCCAAGATGCGCGTGTGTGACTCCGATTGATTTCCATACGCGCCACGAAACGGGGGCCACGTTTAACAAAAAGGAATGAAAAAAGGGAAAGCTTAGCACATCGCACCGCTACGACCTCCTACCCTTGCTGCCTTCCGGCCCTGGGGGAATTCAGAGGGAGCTGGTCGTGTACGACTTTCCCTGGACGCAAATATACTACTTTTCATTGAAACTGTCAAAAATGAACGGCAGGATGTCGTCAACTTTGTCGAATTTCCAGGTTTTCCCCGTTCCGAACATGATCACGCTCATCGGGCGGCCCGCCAGAGTCTGGTACTCGGCCATCACCTGACGGCAGGCTCCGCAAGGCGAGCAGGGAGTGTCGCTGACCGTGCCGTCGAAGCCTCCGGCAATCGCCAGCGAGATCATGGCCTTCCCCGGATGGCCTGCACTGGCGGCGAACATCGCTGTCCTCTCGGCGCAGAGTCCTGACGGATAGGCGGCGTTCTCCTGATTGGATCCTTTCACGATCGTGCCGTCCTCCAGACGGACGGCCGCTCCGACGTTGAATTTTGAATACGGCGCATAGGATCCTTTCCGCGCCTCGACGGCCGCCTTGACAAGTTCAATGTCCTGAGGGGGCATCTCGTCGATGGAGGAATATTCAGTGTAGTTTATGTCCAGTTTCACTGTCTTCATATTCAGTGATTTTTATAGCACAGCGTTCTCAGAAGCTGTTTTGATTTGTTTGAAATGTTCTTTGAGGTGAAAAATCTTCATCTTCTTCCCGATTCTTCAGTCAGATAGCACCGCTATCTTCCTTGGAAGAAGCGGTCGAACCTGAAGTTTTTCACTCTCAACCCTTCAAACAAACAAATCAAAACAGCTTCTCAAAGTTAGCAAAAATTGTGCATATTCACGCATTTGAGTAAATTTGTACCTCTTCAGTGATGATGAAAAAGTCACCTGGAGCGCGAGAGAAGTAGTTATTTATGAAAATCTGTGTCGGTCTTTCAGGAGGAGTTGACTCCAGCGTCGCCGCTCTGCTGCTGAAGCGGCAGGGCTATGATGTGTTCGCCATGTTCATGCAGAACTGGCATGACGCGGACGCGACGCTGCACGGCGACTGCGAATGGGAGGAGGACCGCTTCGTGGCGGAGATGGTCGCGCGGAAGATCGGCATCCCGTTCTATTTCGTGGATCTCTCCAAGGAGTACCGCCGGCGCGTGGTGGACTACATGTTCAATGAATATTCCGCCGGCCGGACTCCGAACCCGGACGTGCTGTGCAACCGCGAGATCAAGTTCGACGCTTTCCTCAAGGCCGCCGGAAAACTCGGTGCGGACATGGTCGCCACAGGACACTATTGCCGCAGAGCACCTCTTCTTAATGACAATGGTGAGCAATTTTCGATTGACGGCCGGCCGCAGTGGAGGATTCTGGAAGGAGTGGATCCGAACAAGGATCAAAGCTATTTTCTATGCCAGCTCACCCAGGAGCAGCTCGGCAAGGCTCTCTTCCCGATCGGGCATCTGACAAAACCGGAAGTCCGTGAGATCGCCCGCCAGGCGGACCTTCCGTCAGCGGACAAGAAAGATTCCCAGGGAATATGTTTCGTCGGGAAGGTGGATCTCCCGACATTCCTTCAGCAGAAACTCAAGCCATCGGAAGGCGATGTGGTGGAGGTCTATGACGCCTACTACACCCGAAGCGGACACTACCGCTTCATCCATGACACCCTCGCCTCGCTTCTCAAGGTTCCGGGAGAGCCGATGATGATCACTGAATATTCCTCCGAGGATTCCGGCGGCAGGCAGTTCAACAACAGGAGGGTATCCGAAGTGACCGCTCCGCGCAGGAATGAGTTCGATGCGGAAAAGATCGCCGCACTAAGCGACGAGTGCCTGGTGAGACTGTCCGAACCGGTCAGGTACGACGACATCATGTTTGAGACGGAGACCTACAGGGCCGGGAAAAAGCACGTCAGGAAGACCAGATACAAGGAAAACCCGTTCGGAAAGATTGTCGGACGGCACGACGGGGCGCAGTTCTACACGATCGGCCAGAGGAAGGGGCTGAACATCGGAGGTCATAAGGACTCCATCTTCGTGATCGCCACGGACATAGCCCGGAACATCATCTATGTCGGCGAGGGACACGCGCACAAGGGGCTCTCGCGAAGCTGCATCCGGATCGCACCCGGAGACGTTCACTGGATCAGAACCGACCTTGGGATGACCGATGGAGAGATCCGCCGCATCCGGGTCCGCATCCGTTACCGCCAGCCGCTTCAGGACGCGTTCCTCGTCAAGAGACCCGCAGGCATGTTCATCATCTTCGATTCCCCGCAGCGCGGCGTCTCGGACGGTCAGTTCGCCGCCTGGTACTCCGCCGACGGCGAGATGCTCGGATCAGGGGTCTATTAGCCGTGGTGAGACGCGGGATCTTCTACTGCCCTGACATATTCAAAGACTTTGCAGCTGATTCGCCGGCGAGGAAGCCTGTGGAGAAGGCGCACTGGAGGTTGTAGCCGCCGGTGTCGCAATCCATGTCAAGAACCTCGCCGCAGAGGTAGAGGCCGGGTTTGACGCGGGACTCCATCGTCTTCGGCGTCACCTCGTCCGTGGAGATCCCTCCGGCTGTGATGACGCAGCGCTCATAGCCGACGAAACCGATGATCTCGAACCGCCAGTCTTTCAGGGTCCTGGCCAGCAGGTCAAGATCGATGTCGTAGTAGCGTCTCGGCTGGCGGCCGAAACGGCTGTTTTGTCTGCCGGAGCGTCCGGGAGCATATTCGGACTTCTTCAGATCTACCTTCAGGATGTCCGGATTCCACGCTTGAAACCCTGGAATCAGTTCCCACGGCATCAGTTTCCCGAGCAGGATCCGGTACATTTCCTTGCCGTTGAGCCCGCGTCCGTCCTTCCACTGGCGGGTGCGGGGATCGTTCTTGATCCCCTCCCACAAGGTCTTGATCCGCGCGCTCAATTCCTCCGCCGGCACGCCCGGTTTGAGGTCGAGCGAGAAGGACACCTTGCTTCCGTTCATCAGGGCCTTCACGCACTTGCGGCTGACCTGAAACCCGATCGGGCCCTCGATTCCGCCGTCCGTGAAATCCACGTCCCCGAACTCGGTCTCCGATTTCGACCCGTCAAAGGTCACTGTCAGGTTGACATTCTTCAGCTTGGCGCCTTTCAAGGACTCGCCGCTTCCCGTCATCGGAGTCTCCCTGTGGACATGCCCCTTCAGATCCGTCTCCGGACGGTCGATGATCTTGTACCCTTTCGGCACGAGGGCGGTCAGGGACGGAAAACAAGGAACGATGCTGTGGCCGAAGAACTTGCCCCATTTATAGCCGTCACCGGTGGAGCCTGTTCCCGGATAGGAGAGTCCTCCTGTCGCGACGATCAGTCTGGAGCACTCGAATGTCTCGCCGTCGGCGCACCGGATCGAAAAGCCGGGGAGAATGTCCGTCACCTCGCTGTCGGTCAGCAGCGTCACCCCGTGACGCCGAACCACCTCCACGAGGGTGTCCAGCACATCCGACGCTCTGTGTGAATACGGAAACGCCCGGTCTCCTCTCTCTACGACGGTCTCAAGACCGTTGCTCTCAAAAAAATCCATTATGTTCTCCGGAGTGAGGTTGTAGAACGCCGGCTTCACGAAATTAGGGTTTGTGCGGACATGTCGGGAAAACTCGTTCCAATCCTTGAGGTTGGTGAAGTTGCATCGTCCTTTTCCCGTGAACAGGATCTTCCTGCCGGGCCGCGGCATCTTCTCCAGAACCGTAATGCGTGCGGAACTGCCCGGCGGAAGTGCCTTGGTGGCGCCGTAGGCTGCCATGAGTCCGGCCGCACCGCCTCCGATGATGATGATGTCTGAATACATGCCACAAATTTAGCCACACTTCCCGAAATATTCGCAAGAAGTTCCTTAATTTTATCTGTCGGAAGGCAGGAAAGTGAAAAACTTCAAAAATTTTGATTATATTTGCAGTCCATTTCCACGAGGAATGCAGCAGGCCACTTTAGCTCAGTCGGTAGAGCAGCGCATTCGTAACGCGCAGGTCGTCAGTTCGAGCCTGATGAGTGGCTCTGAAATAGGGGGGGTGACTGAAAAGTCGAAAGACTGATCAGCCACCCTTCCTTTTTTTATTACAATATATCATGCAATAGAAATCCATTCCGATTCGCCGCCCCAGATAGAAAGAAATTTGAGAAGGTCATCCTTGCTTATCACGACGCTGGCGGTATTTTCACAAGGATGGAAGCTCACTTTCTCCGCCTTGAGAAGGTCATCGTCCAGATAATATTTCACGCGGTGACCGTTTTCGAAAAGTTCCTTCGGGTCCGCATCAGTAAGGTTCATGTCGTTGAGGAGACCGAAAGCGCATACCGATCCCGGATGCACACCGAGGCAACGCATCATTCGCTCCGGCGAGGCGAATGACAATTTGCCCTCGTGAAGTTTATGCTCCAATCCGTGTATGTCGAACTCTTTATGGCAATCCATACTGACCAGATAGTGCCTGTTCCCCTTGTGATTACGCAGAAAAAGGTTCTTGCAATGAATCACGTCTCCGTGGATATCCTTCCAATATTGAAGTCCATCCGCTACAGTGCATAACTCCGGATGCTCATAAAGTTCATAAGCTATTCCGTTAGCTTCCAGGAAGTCCAACACCTTCTTCCTCAACGTTTTTCTTTCTTCAATTTCCATAACTCAGTCCGATTTCTACTTTCAAGAAACGCTCTGTCCGCACTTTCGCACCCGACAAAACGCAAAGTTAAGGCTTACTGACCAGAAATCCTATCTGCTTCCCCGATTTCTGTTGAACTATAAAAGTAGTTCATTACACCTGTACCGTTGGGTGTAGAATACACGCAAGCGAATATAGATGAACGGTGCAGCCGTTTATCCTTAAGCTCATTGAAAACCACCACATTTTCTTGAAAGGACAGAATAATCCCTGTCACAGGGAAGGTCATAGCAAGGGGCAATGTTTTATTCGGTGATTTCAAGCAGAATTCCCTCGAATCCCCTCACGCCGCTCTCGTAATAGCCGTCGCCCGTCGTGCGCGGACCGCTGAGAGTCCGATAGCCATCGGCATCGAGCCTGGCCGTGAGCGCATCGACGGCCTCTTTGCTTCCAACGGAGAAAGACAGATGGATGAACCCTGCACGGTACCGGCTTTCATTGTCCTCTTCCACTTCTGGACGGGTCATGATTTCAAGCCGCGAACCGCCGTCGGGAAATGTCAGGATATACGTCCGAAGACCGGTCCGAGGGTTGTGATAAAGACTGTTGGACACACCTTGGAAGTACTTCTCAAAGAAGTTTTTCATGCCTTCCAGATCTTTGCAATACAATGCAGCGTGATCAATTCTCATAATATTCATACTTTTGGATTCAACTTTGCGTACTGCTGAGGAGACATCCCGACCTCCCGGCGGAAAAGCCTGGAGATAAATGATCTGGCGCGTACTCCGCATGCCGAGTTCATTCTGATGGCCAAAAAAGCCGGGGTGAAATTCACGTTCGGTTCAGACACCCGTGACCACCGTACATTCCGTTTGGACTATTGCAGGCAGATAGCCTCCTTGTGCGGACTGACGGAAGATGATTTCTATATTCCTGTCCGTAAGAAAAGATGATTCCAAACAGTACGCTCCTCAGGTTCAACCTCCTTGCGCAGTTGTCTGCCTTTCTCTTGCTCTCGTCCACAATATAACAGAAAATCACAGATTTTTATGTAAGTTTGCGACGATATAGACAGACAGCCATGATCATAAATTCGGCAGAAAGCATGATTGGAATGATTCGGGATTTCGGGATCATTCCTTTTTTCAGATGCGGCATTCCAGGATGGTCCATTGAGGAAAACACAGACCCGGGCTATTGGTTCTACACCTCAGATGAACTCGGACCCTGGGACTGGAAAATAGACACCGTCCGCGAAGGAGACATCGCCTACGGGAAGTTCCTTTCCCGCAAGGCGGCATTCGCCACTGTGGAATGGTACCGTCATCTGATGAACTGGCGAAGAGCCAATCCCAAGTACAGAGTCGCGCTCGGTGAGAAGTACCCCGCCAAGACAAACGGAGAAAAACTTCTGAAGTATCTCTCCCCTACGGCGCTGCGGGCGATCAAAGAAAACGGCTCTCTGGAGATGACGGATCTTAGACGCATATGCGGAGGACAAGTGACGGATTTTCAAATCAGGACATTGGGCAGAGACTCTAAGCCGCTGCTCCGGCCGTCTGTCAAAAAGAACGTCATGGACACCGTGATGCAATTCCTTGACATGGGTACATGGACTGTCACAGGCGATTTCAGAAGGGTATATAGAGGGCCAAACCTTGAATATCACGGTTGGCAACGAAGTTCCATCACCACCCCTGACGCGCTTTTCGGATTTTCAGTGGAAAGTCATCAGTCAGAAAATCCGTTCTGGGCGAAATTCATCGACAATGGGCCGGCAGAAATCAGCGCCGACTGTACTCCCGAAGAATCACGGGAGCTTCTCATCAGCCACATTCTCGGCTTCTTCCCCACAGAAAGGAAAGTTCTGGAGAAGATCATCTGATGTAATTCCTGTCCCGACACCTGCTTCTCCTGTAAGAAACATGAAAAAAAATAAACTGCGTCAGATTTGTCTTTTATTTTTCGAG
>CAVIGZ010000003.1:0-70812 GCA_963642565.1 Bacteroidaceae bacterium
TGTTGAGATAGAAGGATTCGAACCCTCACTGACAGAGCCAGAATCTGTAGTGCTACCATTACACCATATCTCAATGATGCGTCGCGCCTTTCCGCAACTGGACTGCAAAAATAGAACTTTATCCTGAATTGACAAAATTAAATTGGACTTTTTTCTCCGAAAGGTGTCACAATGTTTTTTCTTCAAAATCAGACCGCCGCGGAAGTACATCTTTCGGGAAAACTGATTATCTTTGCACGGCCCTGAGTCTGCAGCCACATAAGGGCCGTGACTTCAGACACGGGATCCGCACCCGGCCGGCATGCGGAGACGACATAGAGCTTTTGGTCCGGAACGGACAACGAAACATATCACACCAACGAAATTTTAAGCTCAACAAAATGAAACACTTTTCTTTACCAAAGGACGGTGGACTGATCGAGGAGAACCTGCCGAAGAGCATTCTCCATTCCTATGAGAAGATCACCACCGAGATTTCCGATGACGCGGCCATCGGAAGCGACCGCGTGGCGGACATCATCGTCAAGGCCATCAAGGATCATGCGAAGGCCTCTCTTCCCCGCGCGTTCAAACTCGGCCTGACCACAGGAAAGACCCCCGTGTCCCTCTATGCCAACCTCACAAGGCAATTCAAGGAAGGCAACGTATCGTTCGCCAACGTCGAGGTGTTCTCGATTGACGAGTATTATCCTTGCGACAGAAATTCCATCCAAAGCCGCAACCACAGGCTTCACGCCGAATTTCTGGATCAGGTTGATGTCAGGGAGGAGAACATTCATATTCCCGACGGCTCGATCCCTAAAGAGCAGGTCTCGGACTATTGCGCCGAATTCGAGAAGACCGCGAGAGGTCTTGACCTTCTGGTGATCGGTGTCGGCGAGGGAGGACAGGTCGGCTTCAACGAGGCCGGTTCCTCCGAAAGAAGTCAGACCCGCACGGTTCCGCTTTCCTACCAGTCAAGAAAGAGACAGGCCCGCAATTTCAACGGCAACATGGCCGACACGCCTAAGACAGCCATCACTATGGGCATCGGAACGATGATGAGCGCGCGCAGGATCATCCTCATGGCATGGGGAGAGGACAAGGCGGCGATAGTCAGAAAAATCGTCGAGGGAGACATCGACCCTTCCTGCCCGGCATCCTGGCTCCAGAGACACGACAACATCTCCTTCTACACCGACGAGATGTCCTCATCCCTGCTGACCAGATCAGTCGCTCCTTGGATGGTGGGTCCTTGCGAATGGACTCCGAATCTCATCCGCAAGGCTGTCGTGTGGATCTGCCAGAAAGTTCACAAGCCTATTCTCAAACTCACCCAGCAGGACTATCTCGAGAATTATCTCGGGGATCTGATCGAACTCTACGGGCCGTTTGACAAGATCAACATAGATGTCTTCAACGACTTTCAGCACACCATCTCCGGATGGCCGGGCGGAAAGCCGAACGCCGATGACACCACCAGGCCCGTCAAGTCAACCCCGTTCCCTAAGAAAGTCCTCATCTTCTCCCCTCATCCGGACGATGATGTCATCTCGATGGGAGGCACGTTCATCCGCCTCGTCCATCAGGGACATGATGTCCACGTCGCCTACGAGACCTCCGGAGACCTTGCCGTCCACGACGACGTGGTGCTTCAGCACATGGACGCGGCGTTCCAGCTTGGCTTCGGGGACAGGTTCGACGAGGTCAAGAGGATCATCGACTCCAAGAAGCCGGGCGAGCCTGAACCTAAGGAGCTTCTCGCGATAAAGGCCGCGATCCGACGCAGCGAGGCCCGCGGGGCCGACAGGAGTTTCGGCCTCAACGACAAGACCAACGTCCATTTCCTCAACCTGCCGTTCTACGAGTCCGGCGGAGTCGCGAAACTTCCGCGCACACAGAAAGATCTCGACATCATCAAGGATCTGATCGTCAAACTGCATCCTGACCAGATCTACATGGCCGGTGATCTTGCTGACCCTCACGGAACGCACAGAGTATGCACAGAAGCCGCGCTTGAGGCCATCGAACAGCTCAAGGAGGAAGGCAACGACTGGCTGGACAACACCACGATCTGGCTCTACAGAGGAGCCTGGATGGAGTGGGAACTCTGGAGAGTGGACATGGCGGTACCGCTCAGTCCTGACGAACTCATCGAGAAGCGCCATGCCATCTTCCGCCACCTTTCCCAGAAAGACATAGTCCCGTTCCCCGGGGATGACCCGAGAGAGTTCTGGCAGAGGGCCGAAGAACGCACACAGAACACCGCACGGCTTTACAACGAACTGGGGATGGCAGAGTATCAGGCCATAGAGGTGTTCCTGAGATTGAAATAATCATAAAAAGAATATCATCATGAAAGTAATCATCAGAGACACGAAGAAAGAGGGTTCCCTCTGGGCCGCCCGCCACATCGCCGCGGCCATCAAGGCAAAGGCTGAAAAGACGGACAAACCTTTTGTGCTTGGACTTCCGACCGGTTCCACACCGCTGGACACCTACGCCGAACTCGCCAGAATGTGCGCCGCCGGAGAGGTCTCTTTCAAGAATGTCATCACATTCAACATGGATGAATATGTCGGAATCCCGGAAAACCATCCTGAAAGCTACCACAGCTTCATGCACCGCAACCTGTTCGACAAGATCGACATTCCCGCCGGCAACATACACATCCTCAACGGCAACGCCGCCGACCTTGACAAGGAGTGCGAGGACTACGAAAAGGCGATCGCCCTGGCCGGCGGAATCGACCTGTTCCTCGGAGGAGTCGGCGAGGACGGTCATCTGGCCTTCAACGAGCCGTTCTCTTCCATCAGCTCAAGGACAAGGGTAGTGACTCTGACCCAGGACACCATCGAGGTCAACTCCCGTTTCTTCGGCGGTGACGTCAACCTCGTGCCAAAGCGCGCGATGTCAGTGGGTGTCGCAACGGTCTGCGGAGCGAAGGAGGTCCTCATCCTCGCTTTCGGAAGCAAGAAGGCGAGAGTGGTGAGAGAGGCTGTTGAGGGTTGTGTCAGCCACTATGTCACTCTCTCCGCCCTGCAGCTCCACGAGAACGGCACCGTCGTGCTTGACGAACCGGCAGCCGGTGAGCTCAAGGTCAATTCCTACCGCTACTTCAAGGCCGTCGAGGCGGCCGAGGGCAAATAGCCGGTGAAAAAGACGGCTTCACCCTACGATAATCTTTGTAAATGTGAGGTGAAAAGGCTAACTTTGTGACAGTCTAAAACAGAACTTGCAAAGATGGCCGATTACCGCATTTTCGTGGAGAAACACCCGGAGTTCCAAGTGGAGGCGAAGAGTCTTCTTGTGGAACTCAACGAGAACCTGCAGCTGGAGTTGAAAACGCTCCGGCTGCTTAACGTCTATGACCTTTTCGGATTCACGCCCGAACTTCTGGAAAAGAGCCGCTACAGCGTCTTCGGAGAGATCGTGACCGATTCCGTCACTGACAGCATCGACCTCAGCGGAGCGAAGTACATCGCCGTGGAGTACCTTCCGGGTCAGTTCGACCAGAGGGCGGCTTCGGCGGTGGACTGCGTGCATCTGATCGAGCCGTCGGCACAGATAAGCATCAAGAGTTCCAAACTTCTGATCGTCGATTCCGACGCTTCCGAAGAGACCCTTGAAAAGATCCGCCGCTACTACATAAATCCGGTGGAGTCCCGCACGAAAGACCTGGGCAGACTGGCTGACACGGAACACGCCGCGGTCAGGCCGGTTCCGGTTCTGGAGGGATTCCGGAAGATGAGAGGTGACGATCTGAAGGAATATTGCAAAAAGATGGGGCTGGCGATGAACGCCGATGACCTCGCAGAGGTGGTACGGTACTTCACCGATGAGGGCAGGGATCCGAACGAGACCGAACTCAGGATTCTGGACACCTACTGGAGCGACCATTGCCGCCACACCACCTTCACGACGGAACTGGAAAGCATCGACGTGGAGGATTCCTTCATCAAGGAGGACATCGACGGCGCGATCAGCCTGTACATGAGGATGCGAAAGGAGACAGGCCGTGAGAATAAGGGGCTGAACCTGATGGACATGGCCACGATCGGGGCGAGATACCTCCGAAAGAACGGACTGCTGGAGGACATGGAGGTCAGCGAGGAGAACAACGCATGCAGCGTTTTCATTGATGTGGATGTCGATGGGAAGACTGAACGGTGGCTGCTGATGTTCAAGAACGAGACTCACAACCATCCTACGGAGATCGAGCCGTTCGGCGGAGCGGCCACCTGTCTCGGCGGAGCCATAAGAGACCCGCTCTCCGGACGTTCCTACGTCTATCAGGCGATGCGCGTCACCGGAGCCGGAGACATCTACAAGCCTGTCGGCGAAACACTTCCGGGCAAGCTGCCGCAGAAGGTCATCACCCGGAAAGCCGCCCAGGGATATTCATCCTACGGCAACCAGATCGGTCTGGCGACAACCCACGTCCGGGAGATCTACCACGAGGGCTACACCGCCAAGAGGATGGAGGTGGGAGCCGTGGTGGGAGCCGTGAAGGCGGAGGATGTGAGAAGGGAAAGCCCGAAGGCAGGGGATGTCGTGCTGATGATCGGCGGACGCACCGGACGCGACGGCATCGGAGGGGCCACCGGCTCTTCAAAGGAACACACGGAGGAGTCCCTTGAGACCTGCGGTAGCGAGGTCCAGAAAGGTAACGCTCCGGAAGAAAGGAAGCTGGAGAGGCTTTTCAGAAGGCCGGAGGTCACAAGACTGATAAAGAAATCGAATGACTTCGGAGCGGGCGGAGTGAGCGTCGCCATCGGCGAGCTTGCCGACGGACTGGACATCTACCTTGACCGTGTCCCGGTCAAATACAGCGGGATGAACGCCACCGAGCTTGCCATCAGCGAGTCACAGGAGCGTATGGCCGTCGTTGTGGAATCCAAGGACGAGGAAGAGTTCAAGACTCTCTGCCACAGCGAGAACATAGAGGTGACACACGTCGCCGAGGTCACGGACACGGCCAGGATGAGGATGTTCTACGGGGGCAAGGCGGTTGTGGATCTCAGCAGGGCCTTCATCGACAGCGCCGGAGCCAGGCACTGGTCAAAAGTCACGGTCGGAGCGGTCGAGGACAGGGATCCGTTCTTCCGTGACATTCCGGGCAAAAACTTGAAGGAAAGGATGTTCGCCAACCTGCAGGATCCGAACGTGACCTGCCAGAAGGGCCTCGTCGAGATGTTCGACTCGACCATAGGACGTTCGACAGTGCTGATGCCGTTCGGAGGGGAACTCCAGACGACCGAGACGCAGGTCTCCGTCCAGAAACTTCCGGTAGGCGGCTACACAGACACCGCCAGCATGATGGCGTTCGGCTTCAACCCGGACCTCTGCGAATGGAGTCCGTACCACGGTGCGGCATATTCTTTCATAGAGGCTTGCAGCAAGGTTGTGGCGGCGGGGGGCCATTGGGAGACGATGAGGTTCTCCTGCCAGGAATATTTCGAGAGGATGACCTCCGACCCAAAGGTCTGGGGAAAGCCGGCGGCGGCTCTGCTCGGCGCGCTGAAGATGCAGAAGGAACTCGGCCTGGCTTCCATCGGAGGCAAGGATTCGATGAGCGGTTCCTTCGAGACCGAGAACGGGACCATCCACGTTCCGCCGACCCTTATCGCTTTCGGCATCACTCCGGTGAAGGCCGACAAGGTGATCTCACCGGAACTCAAATGGGAGGGAGACCGTCTCTATCTGGTAAAGCACACGCCGCTTGCCGACAGGATGCCTGACACCGGGCAGCTCAAGAGGAACTGGAATAACATTCAGAAAAAGATAGATGACGGAACGATCGTGTCCGGTTGGGCCGTGGGATTCGGCGGAGTGGCCGAGGCGCTCTGCAAGATGAGCTTCGGCAACGCTTTCGGATTCGACGTGAACCTTTCGGAGGACGATCTGTTCAACTTGAACTACGGTTCGATCGTGGTGGAGACCGACGGAGGGGCGCTTGACTTCGAGAACGCCATTGAGATCGGTACGGTAACATCCGGCGAGGACGGCAACGTGCGCGTGAACGGGACGAAACTGTCCATCTTCGAGATGATGGATTTCAACGCCTCTCTCTTTGAGAAGGTCTATCCGGCAGTCAGCAAGCCAGACTTCAAGAGGCTGCTGCCTAAGGGGATGGAGGGCGTGAAGCCGTTCAAGGCAAAGAAGGCGGATCTTGAATATCACGGGCCGAAGGTTGACAAGGTGACCGCATACCTTCCTGTCTTCCCCGGCACGAACTGCGACTATGACTCCGCCAAGGCGTTCCGCAAGGCCGGAGCGGAAATCCGCACATCTGTGTTCCGCAACCTTTCGGACAAGGATGTGTTCGAGTCGATCGCCGAGATGAAAAAGAACATCGACGAGTGCCAGATCCTGATGCTCAGCGGCGGTTTCTCTGCCGGTGACGAGCCTGACGGAAGCGGCAAGTTCATCGCCAGCGTCCTGAACAACAAAGACATCGCCAAAGCCATCGAGGGCCTCCTCTCCCGTGGCGGTCTGATTCTGGGAATATGCAACGGTTTCCAGGCGCTTGTGAAGTCCGGACTGCTGCCTTACGGGGAGCCCGGCAAGGTGACGAAAGACTCGCCGACCCTGTTCCGCAACGACATCAACAGGCACATCTCGCAGATGGTCTCGACACGTGTGGCTTCCACCAACTCCCCTTGGCTCAAAGGAATGGCGGTCGGTGACGAATATGCCGTCCCGGTCAGCCACGGCGAGGGCAAGTTTGTGGTGAGCGAGGAGTTGGCAAGGGAACTGTTCGCGAACGGGCAGGTGGCGTTCCAGTACGTCGATCCGCTGACGGACGAACCTACCATGGAGTCGCCTTACAACCCTAACGGGTCGTACTACGCCATTGAAGGGATCATCAGCCGCAACGGTCAGATTCTGGGCAAGATGGGACACAGCGAGAGGTACGAGAAGAATCTTCTGAAGAACATCGAGGCAGACCTTGAACAGCCGCTGTTCGAGAATGCCGTCAGGTATTTTTTAGGGTAGATGGAAAAAAGGAACATAATCCACGACGGGGTGTCCATCAAGATCTTTGAGACGGATGATCCGGGTAAGGTGATCATTCATTTCACGGATGAGATCACGGCATTCAACAAGATCAAGAAGGCTGTGATCAAGGACAAGGGAGTTTACTGCAACGGGATTTCGTGCGAGATTTCACGGCTGCTGCAGAATGGCGGAGTGCCGACTCATTTCATCGAGCAGCTTTCCGACACGGAGCAGCTTTGCTGGAAATCGGAGGTGATCCCGATGGAGGTGATCGTGCGGAATGTGATCGCGGGATCGATGGCGCAGAGACTCGGACTGGAGGAAGGAATCGTGCCGAAGGAGCCTGTCTATGATCTCTGCTACAAGTCGGACATCCTCTGCGACCCGATCATCAACGACTACCACGCCGTGGCACTGGGACTTGTGAGCAAGGAGGAGCTTGAGCGGATATATTCATTGACAAAACAGGTCAACCGCATCCTGACCCCGGTGTTCAAGGAGATCGGCATCACGCTGGTGGACTTCAAGATAGAGTTCGGGCATCTGTCGGACGGACGGCTCGTGATGAGCGACGACATCACGCCGGACAGCGCCCGCTTCTGGGACATCTCCACCGGCGAGCGGCTTGACAAGGACCGGTTCCGCAAGGACAACGGGCATGTCGGGGAGGCTTACAGGACCGTCTATGAAAGATTGACCGGAAAGAAAGCCTGACCGGAAGTCCGGCTTTTCAGTGGAACAACATAATATTCATTGAATATGAGAGATTTATTTTTGACAAATACCCTTACCCGCAAAAAGGAACTTTTCAAGCCCCTCCAGCCGGGACACGTGGGCATGTACGTCTGCGGGCCGACTGTCTACGGGGAGGCGCACCTCGGACATGCCCGTCCGGGAGTGACCTACGATGTGCTTTTCAAACTGCTCAGGCATCTGGGTTACAAGGTACGCTATGTGCGCAACATCACTGATGTGGGGCATCTTGAGCACGACGCTGACGATGGTGAGGACAAGATCTCAAAGAAAGCCAGGCTGGAACAGCTTGAGCCTATGGAGGTCGTGCAGACCTACACGTTCCGCTACCATGAGGCGATGCGCCAGCTGAACGTGGCTCCGCCTTCAATCGAGCCAAGGGCCTCGGGACACATCATCGAGCAGATCGAGACCGTGAAGAAGATTCTTGACGCGGGCTACGCCTACATTTCCAACGGTTCCGTCTATTTTGATGTCGAAAAATACAACAGCGAGCATCACTACGGAATCCTTTCAGGACGCACCCTGGACGACACCAGGGAGGGAACGAGGAATCTGGACGGTCAAGGCGACAAGAAGGCTCCGTACGACTTCGCGCTTTGGAAAAAGGCCGAGCCCGAGCACATCATGCACTGGCCGAGTCCTTGGAGCGAGGGGTTTCCGGGATGGCATCTGGAGTGTTCGGTGATGGGGGAGAAATACCTCGGCAACGAGTTCGACATCCACGGCGGAGGAATGGACCTGATGTTCCCTCACCATGAATGCGAGATCGCCCAGAATGTGGCCAGCCGTCACACACAGGGAGTACACTACTGGGTGCACAACAACATGATCACCATCAACGGCCAGAAGATGGGCAAGTCCCTGGGCAACTTCATCACCCTGCCAGAGCTTTTCAGCGGACGGCATGAAAAACTCACGCAGGCATATTCCCCGATGACGGTCCGCTTCTTCATCCTCCAGGCGCACTACCGCAGCACGCTGGATTTCAGCAATGAGGCTTTGCAGGCGGCGGAAAAGGGTCTCAAAAGGGTGATGCAGGCCGCCAAGGATCTGCGCGCGCTGGCTTCGGTCGCCGGGATCAACGACACGGCGAAGGGTACGGAAGGAGACCCCGTGGAAGCCATGCAGTACGGCGAGTTCATCACCTCCACGGCTCCTGACACATGTCCTGCCGCTTCCGAGGAGGTCAAAGGAATATTCAATGCCGTCTATGAGGCGCTCTGCGATGACCTCAACACGCCGATAGCACTGTCGCACATCTTTGACGCGGTAAGGCTCATCAATTCGGCCAAGGCCGGAGAACTGAAGCCCGACAAAGGCGACGTTGAGACTTTGCTTCAACTTTTCGACGACATCGTGTTCGGGGTTCTCGGTCTCAAGGACGAGGCCGCGGCCGAATCCGGCAAAGGTCAGGAGATTGTCTCCGGCCTGATGGACATGGTGCTGGAGGAGCGGGCAAAGGCCAAGGCGGCCAAAGACTGGACGGCCAGCGATGCCATCCGCGACCATCTAAAAGCCCTCGGCATCACCGTCAAGGACACCAAGGACGGAGCCGAATGGACGATTCAGTAATCCGATCAGTCACCTTACACGCTTTCGTTTGACGAAGCGCCGGCCTTGGCGGCGCGGGCTGCCTCAAGGGCGGCGTGTTCGGCTTTCGCACGCTCGACGGAAACGGATTTCTTGAGTATGAAGCCGGAGCCGAGGTACTTGGTACGTACATCCTCGTCGGCCGCAAGGGATTCCGGCGTGCCTTGCTGGAGGATTGTACCCTCGTAGAGCAGGTAGGCGCGGTCAGTGATCGCAAGGGTCTCGCCCACATTGTGGTCGGTGATGATGACTCCGATGTCCTTGTACTTGAGTTTCGCAATGATGAACTGGATGTCCTCCACGGCGATCGGATCGACTCCGGCGAACGGCTCGTCCAACAGAATGAACTTCGGATCGATGGCCAGGGCGCGGGCGATCTCGCAGCGTCGCCTTTCTCCTCCGGAAAGTTGGATCCCGAGACTCTTGCGGACCTTCGAGAGATTGAACTCGTTGATCAGATCCTCCAGTCTCTCCTGTCTCTCGGCCTTGGGCATGTCGGACATCTCCATAACGGACATGATGTTGTCCTCCACGGACATCTTGCGGAACACGGAGGCCTCCTGCGGGAGGTAGCCTATGCCTTTCTGGGCACGCTTGTACATCGGCAGTTCGGTGATGTCCTCGTCGTCAAGGAACACACGGCCCCCGTTCGGGACGATCTGCCCTGTGATCATGTAGAAGCTGGTGGTCTTTCCGGCTCCGTTCGGGCCGAGGAATCCCACGATCTCTCCCTGGTTGATCTCCATCGAAACGCCTTTCACGACGGTTCTGATGCCGTATTTCTTGACGAGGTTCTCGCAATGAAGTTTCATCTTGTCTCCTTGTATTATTTTGTCTCAAGCCCGAAATCCTTGACCAGATTCTGGACCTCCTCATTCTGTCCCATCAGGGCGGCGGCCTTTTCCTGATCGGTGTAAGGCTGGACACCCTTCTCTTCCGCCGGAATGACACCGACCTCAAGGCGTATTCTGGACGAGCCCGCCCTCTTTTGCAGGTTCCCTTCCAGAACCATCAGACGGTTCTCTCGGATCCATTTTTCCTGCGAGGCATTGCTGACCTTGAACGTCAATTCCTTGCAGCCGTCCTTCTCCTCGACGCTGACCTCGGCGTTCTGAAGGGTGTTGGCAAGACGCGGACTTGAGGCATAGTCAGCCGGAATGGACTTCCAAGCCTCCAGAACGGCACTGTCTTCCGGAATCACATCATCCACAGGGGCCGCCTCCTTGACAACCTTCCTGTTTTCTTCCTCCTCCATTATCGAATTGAGCGACAGGGACGCTCCTGTCTTCACCGGCTTCCTTCTCGCCCTCGGAGCATGGTTCTCCTCCGCGGCTGTCTGCGAGCCGACATTCTCCGCAGCCGAGCCACCGCTACCTGTCGTTTCAGCTTTCCGCACGTCATCCTCCGGCAGCGGTTCTGTCAGACCGTGGCCGTCCGCGGCCTCGTGAACGGGTGTCACCTGCGGCGCAGGTGACGGGATGGAACGCGAAGCGCGGAAGTCCGGCGAACCGCTGCCGGAGGATGACGTCCCCACTGAAACCTTCTCTGCCTCAACCACCGGCCGTGAAGCCTCGGGAGCCTTCATCAGGAAACTGAGCCGCATCAAGGCGAACTCGATGTGAAGACGAGGATTCACCGCCTGCTTGTAGCCCGCCTCACAGGCCGAGGTGACGGCCAACGCATCGTACAGGAATTTCAGCGAACACCGCGCAGCCTGCTCCTCATACCTCCTCTTGAGCGAATCCGGCAACTCCAGCAAGGCCCCGAGCCCGCCGTTCTTCGTCACCATAAGATCCCTGAAGTGTGAGCTCAGCGCCGCGCAGAAATGCAATGCGTTGAACCCCTTGGAAAGAATCTCGTCAAACTTGAGAAGCGCGGTGCCGTAGTCCCCGGTCAGAAATGCGTCAACCAGATTGAAACTATAGTCATAGTCAAGCACGCCAAGATTCTTCAGGACCTCTCCGTACCTCACATCCGTCCCGCAGAACGCCACCGTCTGGTCAAAGATCGTGAGCGCGTCACGCATGGCCCCGTCGGCCTTCCTGGCGATCACATGCAGGGACTCATCGTCAATGTTCACCCCCTCCTTCCCGGCTATCATACGCAGATTGCTTACGATGTCCTGCACCGAGATCCTATTGAAGTCATAGGTCTGGCAACGCGAAAGAATCGTCGGAAGAATCTTATGCTTCTCGGTCGTGGCGAGAATGAATATGGCATGTGCCGGCGGCTCCTCCAGCGTCTTGAGGAAAGCGTTGAACGCGGCCGTCGAAAGCATGTGCACCTCATCGATGATGTACACGCTGTACTTCCCCACCTGCGGCGGGATCTGGACCTGATCCATCAGATTCTTGATGTCATCAACGCCGTTGTTGGACGCGGCGTCCAATTCATGGATGCAATAGGACCGTCCCTCCTGAAATGACAGACATGACTCACACTCACCGCAAGGCTCCATCTCAGGCGAAGGATTGGTGCAGTTGATGGCCTTGGCGAATATCCTCGCCGTGGTCGTCTTCCCAACTCCGCGCGGTCCGCAGAACAGATAGGCATGCGCCAGTTTGCCCCTGATTATGGAGTTCTTCAGGGTCTGGGCGATGTTGTCCTGTCCGATCAGGGTCTCGAAGGAGTCAGGACGGTATTTTCTTGCTGACACTATGTAGTCTGACATAACACACAAATCTTAGGGAGTGGTGGTCCGAGTCAAGTTTTGTAAGGCAAATTTACGCAATATTTTGTACATTTGCGTCGTGCGGCAAAACAAACGATTACTGAACATGAGAAGATTTTTTCAAATATCAGTCTTGGCCATCGCCGGACTGCTGCTGGCCACTGACGCCTCAGGTCAGGCCCAGATCACCACAAGAAAGGAGAAACTGAAGGATTTCACCTCAAAGACAACCAAGGTTGTCCTGACAGGAGACGAGCTGCTCGATGAGGCCCTGAAAGAGAGCGTCGCCGCCACGTGGACGGTCTCGCCCTACGAGTTCTGCACGAACGAGGAATTCCAAAGCATAAAGACAAGCGACAACTTTTATTTCCTGATGGTTGTCAAAGGACAGTTCCGCAGGGAGACCGAACCGGGCATCGACATGCTCACCCTTGTCAAAGGCGGACAGGGAGCCGAAAAGTCCATCAGCGACATGTACGAGGTCGTTAACTTCCCGCTGCGCCCTACCGAGGACCCGTCAGGACGCGAGTTCGTCCTGCTTCCCGCATTCCTGAAAATCATCCAGGATCACACGGCAGGACTCACCGACACAGAGATGAAAGCCTATGCCAACCTCGGGGCAAAAGATGCCAAAAAATTGAGAATCAAGAGAATATTCTTCTGGTCAGAGGACTTCGCTCCTCAAGTGGATGAGCAGACAAGGCGTTCGATGGACGAGGACGTCCTCATCAAGGAAGATGAGGACGAGGTGGACGAGATCTTCGCGGAGGGTACGTTCAACACGGTCGTAAGCTATGTGGTGGCTCCGTCGGAACCGGTCAACGGTTCCTTCTGCTACAAGATGCTCATAGGATCCGACAACCACGAGCTTTACTATTTCAAAAAGCACAGAATCACGGCAAGAAACGGAAAGGGATTCCTCACCGGCGACATCAAGGCAATCAAATCACTCAGAAAGTAATGATCACAGGCAAGGCGGACTGTGGGTTGAGATATGCGGTCAAGAGAAGCGGCAACGCAGTCGGATACTGCTCACTGACAATCAAATGCGGGACAAGGGACGAAGGGGATTTCCACAGCGGAATCGCTCATTTCACCGAACACACGCTGTTCAAGGGTACAGAGCGGAAGAGCGCCAAGGTCATAAGCAGCTACCTTGACAAACTCGGCGGAGAACTCAATGCGTTCACAACCAAAGAGGAGATCGTGATTCATTCCACGGTCCTCAAGGAGGATCTCGGCAAGGCGGCGTCCCTGCTTCTTGAGCTGGCGACATGCCCGACATTTCCGGAAGAGGAGATCGCCATCGAAAAGGGTGTGGTGATCGACGAGATCAACTCCTACAAGGACTCCCCCGCGGATGATGTCTATGACAAGTTCGAGGAGGCCCTGTTCGCGGGCCACCCTCTCGGACGCCCGATCCTCGGTACGGCGGCCAGCGTCAGGAAAATCACAGGCAAGGAATTGAGACAGTTCACGAAAGAGCATTTCGTGCCGACGAACATGGCTCTGGCGATAGTGGCCGACATTGACGAGAAAAGGCTTGAGGAGAATGTGCTCAGGCTTGCAGGAAAAGTGTTCGCAAAGGAGCCGGTGACCTGCGGAGAGCGCATTGTCACACCGATCATCCCACATCCTGCTTTCAACAGGCAGGTTGAGAAGAGAAACCATGAGGTCAACGCCGTAATCGGCAATCTCGCGCCTTCGCTTGACGACAACGAGGGGCGCTTCGCTGCCATCCTGATGAGCAACATTATCGGTGGCCCGGCATCCAACTCACTGCTTAACAGTCTGCTGCGCGAGAAAAACGGATGGGTTTACGGTGTCGAGACATCCTACTCGCAGTACACCGAATCCGGCATAATGACCATCAGCCTCGGCTGCGAGAGGAACAATCTGAACAAATGTCTTGACGCAGTCTGGAAAGTGATCCGGAAGATGCAGGACGAGGAATATTCCTCCGTCAGGCTCAAAGCCGCAAAAAAGCAGATCCTCGGCCAGCTCGCCATCAGTTCCGACAACGGCGAGTCGCAGTGCCTCTCGATGGGGAAGAGCCTGATGTCATTGGGCACCATCTTCACCGACCGCCAGAACCGCGAGGCGATCGAGGCCGTCACCGCCGAAGGCGTAAGGAACGCCGCGGTGAGGATATTCAACCCGGAAAGCACATCCTCCCTGATCTTCCTGTAACCCACAAAACCACTTTATTATGAACCGATTAATTCAATTCACAGCGACATTCGCGGTTATCGCCGCTATGGCTTCCTGTGAAAGAGGGACATCTGGCTCGCACAAACTTTTCGGTCCTACTCCTCCTGAACCTTTCGGCCCTGCTCCGACCGCCCGGCAACTTGAATGGCAAAAGATGGAAATGAATATGTTCGCTCACTTCGGGCCTAACACCTTCACGGGAAGGGAATGGGGACTCGGAACCGAGACGGAGGATGTCTTCAATCCGACCAGTCTTGACTGCGACCAATGGACATCAATCGCCAAGGCCGCCGGATTCAAAGGGATAATCATCACAGGAAAGCATCACGACGGCTTCTGCCTGTGGCCGAACCCTGTCTGCGGACACACCGTGGCGAAAAGTCCGTGGAAAGATGGCAAAGGAGACGTGCTGAAAGAACTGTCGGAGGCCTGCGCCAAAGACGGTCTCAAATTCGGAGTTTACATCTCCCCGTGGGACAGAAACGACCCGACTTACGGTACCCCGGAGTACAATGAAATCTATGTCAAGACGCTGGAGAGCGCCCTAGGCAGTTACGGGGATGTCTTCGAGCAGTGGTTCGACGGAGCCAACGGCGAAGGCCCGAACGGAAAGAGGCAGGACTACGACTGGCCACTGTTCAACGGGACGGTCAGACGGCTTCAGCCGAACGCGGTAATATTCAGCGACATCGGCCCTGACTGCCGCTGGGTCGGCAACGAGAGAGGGTCTGCCGGCAGGACTTGCTGGAGCAGGCTTGACACCGAAGGGTTTACTCCGGGAGCCGGTGCGCCTTGTCAGGACACACTGAACTGCGGCAACGCTCTCGGTAAACATTGGATTCCGGCCGAGACAGATGTCTCCATCCGTCCGGGGTGGTTCTGGAGGGAAAGCGAGAACGACAAGATAAAGTCAGTGGACGAACTTCTCAGAATCTACTACGAAAGCGTCGGACGCAACTCTCTTCTGCTTCTGAACGTACCGCCTGACACGACCGGGCGCATCAACGCCGCCGACTCCACGAGGCTGATGGAGTTCCACGCCGCCCTCGACAGGATATTCGAAGACAATCTCGCCGAAGGCGCGAAGGCGAAGGCCACCGCCGTCAGAGGCCGCTCCTTCAAGGCGCAAAACATTCTGAATGATGAATATGACTCCTTCTGGGCCGCGCCCGATGACCTCACCCGGGCTTCGATAACCGTCAATCTCAAGGGAGAAAGGACCTTCAACCTGATCCAGCTTCAGGAATATGTCCCTTTAGGTCAAAGGGTCAAGTCCTTCACCGTCGAAGCGTCAGGCAAAGACGGCCAATGGTCGGTAATCGCCTCCGAGACCACCATCGGCTACAAGCGGATCATCCCGGTTGCGAAGACCACCGCCTCTCGCATCCGCCTCAACATCACCGCCTCATTCGCCTGTCCGGTCCTCAACGGATTCGCCCTGTACCTGGATCCGGTCAGGGAATGGTAGGAGTAAGGGCGCATTCTTGGAGAGCTGGCGTGCGAAATCCCGGTAAAAAAACAACTATTCAACATTCAACAGACAATGGAATCTCCGGCAGACAAATATCTTCGAGAGCATTCCTCGCGTCAGAGCGAGGCTCTGGACTGGATCGAGAAGCAGACGAACATCCACACGAACTATCCCCGGATGCTTTCGGGGGCGATTCAGGGTCGTCTGCTGACAATGCTTGTGGAGATTTCACGGGCTGCGCGCATCCTTGAGATCGGGGCTTTTACCGGTTACTCCGCCACCTGCATGGCATATGGTCTTCCGGAAAACGGTCACATCGACACGCTTGAGATCAACGATGAGCTGGAGGATCTGATGCGTGAAGGCTGGTCGAGGGCCGGGGTGTCGGACAAGATCACCCTCCACATCGGGGATGCATGCGAAACGCTCGCCTCGTTGGAAGGGCCTTACGACCTGGTCTATATGGATGCCAACAAGCGTGAATATGTCACCTATTACAATCTGGTCTTCGACCTGGTCCGTCCCGGCGGCCTAATCCTTGCCGATGACGTGCTTTGGGACGGGAAACTCTGGCAGGATCCCGTCCCGAAAGACAAACAGACTCAAGGCATAGCGGCTTTCAACGACCTCGTCGTCTCCGACCGGAGAGTCGAGTCAGTCCTCCTCCCCATCCGCGACGGACTCAACGTCATCCGGAAATTATAAGGACTACCTCACGCCGAAAGTGAAGACGCAGTGGCTGGTGTAGGTCTCTCCAGGGCGGAGGACCGCTGACGGCCAGTCCGGCTTGTTCGGGGTGTCGGGGTACTTCTGGGTTTCAAGACAGATGGCCGTACGGTGGCCGTAAACCACACCTTTCTTGCCGGTGACCGTGCCGTCAAGGAAGTTGCCGGCATAGATCTGGACACCCGGCTCTCCGGTATATTCCCTAAGCACGATGCCGGTTGCAGGACAATAGACCTCGGCGGCAAGTACGGTGTCATCGCCTTTGGAGTCGAGAACCCAGTTGTGGTCGAAGCCCTTGCCGTTGCGCACCTGCTCATCGTCAGAGTCGATGTCTTCGCCGATCAGCTTCATCTTTCTGAAATCAAACGGAGTACCCTCAACGGAAGCGATCCCGCCGGTGGTCATGAATGTGGAATCCACCGGAGTGTAGTACGAAGCGTTGATGTACAGCGAGTCGGCCGTGATCTGATGATTCGCCGGATCTCCGGACAGATTGAAGTACGAGTGGTTGGTCAGATTGATGACAGTCGGAGCGTCCGTCGTGGCGGAGTACCTGATGTCGATGGCATTGTCCTCGGTAAGGGTGAACGTCACGAACGCCGTCACATTGCCCGGGAAGTCCGCATCCCCGTCAGGGGAGTCAACCTTCAGCCTGAGATGTGAGGCATCGTGTTCGATGACATCATAGACCTTGTACTGCCACCCGTCCGGTCCACCGTGCAGACAATGTCCATAGTTGTTCTGAGGGAGCCTGTATTCAATGCCGTCCAGTGTGAACCTGCCACCGTTGATCCTGTTGGCGTAGCGTCCGATGGTGGCTCCGAAGTCCGTCTGGTTGTTCTCCGGGAAATAGTCCGAGATCTTGTCGAAGCCAAGGACGACATCCTTGTAGTCACCGTTCCTGTCCGGAACCATCACGGACACGATCCTGCCGCCGAAATTGGTGATGCAGACTTCCATCCCCGACTTGTTGGTCAGCGTGTACAGGGCGGTCCTGGCGCCATCGCGCTCCGTCTCGAAATTCTTAGGGTCAAGTCCCGACTTCGTGAGGGACGGACTCTGGGCGCAGCCCATGACAAGCGCGGCTGCGGCGAAAAAGGCAAAAATTCTTTTCATGATGTCTTATGAATATGTCAACCTACAATCGAACCATTATCAAGAGCCTCCGCAGGAGTGACGAACCTCATACTGCCGTCTCCCTGCTTCGCCATCAGGATCATTCCCCTGGACTCTATGCCACGGATCGTCCTCGGCTGAAGGTTTGCTAGAATGCAGATCTGTTTGCCCACCATGTCCTCCGGAGAATAGTATTCAGCGATTCCCGAAACAATAGTCCTCTTGTCGATGCCTGTGTCAATGCTGAGTTTCAGAAGCTTGTCAGTCTTCGGCACACGTTCGGCGGCAAGCACGGTGGCCGTGCGGATGTCCATCCTCTCAAAGTCCTCGAAAGTACATTCCTCCTTCTGGGGAGCCACCTGTTCAGCTGCCTCGGCCTTCTCGGCGGCCTCCCTCTCGGCGCGGATGGCGTCAAGGCGGGCAAGTTGGGCATCGATGGCGTCGTCCTCGATCTTGGCGAACAACAACTCGGCGGCTCCGATCCCGTGTCCGGCAGGAAGAATGCTTTCATTGCCAAGGTCATCCCAACGGAGACATATTCCTTGGCATTTCTGCTCCGGAGCGACGTATGACACGGTGTGGAGAGCCACACCCTCACCTTCCTTGTAGGTGTTGACGGTCGTCTGTTCGCCCTTTCTGTGGTCGGTTCCGGCGCAAAGTCCGACCCCGAGCATCTTGCGGAGCCTCTCTGCCGCAAACGGAGTGAAAGGCTCGAATGCTATCGCAAGGCCGGCGCAGATCTGGAGGCTGACATTCAGGATGGTGGCGCAACGCTCCATGTCCGTCTTGGCAACCTTCCAAGGCTCCGTGTCGGAGATGTACTTGTTGCCCACACGCGCGATCGACATCGCATCCTTCAAAGCCTCGCGGAAATGATAACCCTCGATGTTCTTCTCAAGCGAAGCCTTGAGCGCGGGAATCTCCGCAAGGGCGGCCCTGTCAACTTCCTGAAGCTCTCCGCAAGCGGGAACCTTACCCTCGAAATACTTATGGGTCAGCACGACGGCTCGGTTCACAAAGTTTCCGAATATGGCGACCAGCTCACTGTTGTTGCGTGTCTGGAAATCCTTCCAGCTGAAATCATTGTCCTTGGTTTCCGGCGCGTTGGCCGTGAGGACGTACCTCATGACATCCTGCTTGCCCGGGAACTGCTCCAGATACTCATGAGCCCAGACGGCCCAGTTGCGGGACGTGGAGATCTTGTCACCCTCAAGGTTGAGGAACTCGTTCGCCGGCACGTTGTCCGGCAGGATGTAGCCGTCGCCGTAGGCCTTGAGCATCGAAGGGAACACTATGCAGTGGAACACGATGTTGTCCTTGCCGATGAAGTGGACAAGACGGGTGTCCCCGCTCTTCCACCATCTCTCCCACGACTGCGGAAGAAGTTCCTGAGTGTTGGAGATGTACCCGATCGGAGCGTCGAACCAGACATAGAGGACCTTGCCCTCGGCTCCCTCGACAGGGACAGGCACGCCCCAGTCAAGGTCACGGCTCACGGCACGCGGCTGCAAACCTCCGTCGATCCAGCTCTTGCACTGGCCGTAAACATTGCTCCTCCACTCCTTGTGCTGATCAAGAATCCATTCTCGGAGCCACGGTTCGTACTGATCCAGAGGAAGATACCAATGCGTGGTCTTCTTCTTGACCGGCTCGGCGCCGCTGAGTTTGGATTTCGGATTGATGAGTTCCTCCGGACTCAGAGTGCTTCCGCACTTCTCACACTGGTCGCCGTAGGCACCCTCGGCTCCGCACTTGGGACACGTGCCCACAATGTAACGGTCGGCGAGGAACTGCCCTGCCTCCGGATCATAGTACTGCTCGGACTCCTTGGTGATGAACTTTCCCTCATCGTACAGCTTGCGGAAGAATTCTGAAGCGTTCTTCCCGTGAACCTCGGACGAGGTGCGTCCATAGATGTCGAAGTTTATTCCAAGGCCTGTGAACGAGTCCTTGATGATCTTGTGGTAGCGGTCCACGATGTCCTGTGGAGTGCAGCCCTCCTTGCGGGCCTTGATGGTGATCGGGACTCCGTGCTCATCGCTCCCGCAGACATAAAGCACATCCTCCCCCCTCATCCTGAGGTACCTTACATAGATGTCCGCCGGCACATATACCCCGGCCAGATGTCCGATGTGAACAGGTCCGTTGGCATAGGGCAACGCACAGGTCACAAGTGTTCTCTTGAATTTCTTTTCCATATCCATGAATATTATTTCTCTCTTCCCAACCTTACCTTCACGGCCTTTAGGGCCTTCTGCACCTTGAGCATCTCCTGCATTATCTCAAGGGCCAGATCGCCGCCGGACGCTGTCTGCGCCTCACGGAGCCTGTCCTTGAGCTCGCTGTCCCTGTTCTCCAGACGGCACTGCTGGAAGACCAGGATAGCCTTCGGCACATAGAGCGTCAGCCATGAGCCTTTGGACATCATCGACTGGCGCAGATTCCTGACCGAGAGCTCATACCTCTCGTCGGTGGAGAGCTGGGACGCCACATAGGCCACGTCCCTGTCCTCCCCGTCCATAAGACGCTTGACAATCTCCTCCTGCCGGTAACCCTCGTAATAGCTTTTCGAATAGGCTTCGTACGTCTTCCTGTAAACTGCATTTACAAAACCCGACCTGTCCCCCTCCAGAGCCTGGTTGATGAAATCGAAGACCGTCTGGACATCCTCGTCCGATCCTGTGTAGAAATCCGAATCACTCTGGAACTCCAGATTCGTTGTGCCGTAGGTGAGGATGAAGTTCAGCAGGTCGCGCTCGGCGGTCGCCATGATGCGGTTCTCGACAAGAGCGTCCAGCCCGGTGCGCCGGACGGGGTGTGACGCTTCGGCGGTTCCGGCCGCCTCGGCGGTTTCAGACGCCGCTGTTCCGGCCGCCTGGCCTGTCGGGGCCTCCTGGTTCCGCCGCCTCTCCCGCTCACGGTCCGCGGCCTTCTTCTCCTCGATCAGCCTTCTGGAACGGGTGGAGCTGATCCTCTCGTCCAGAATGTCCCTGCGGATCTCGAACTTGTCACTCAGGAAATCCACATAGACCGACCTCTTGACAGCATCAGGGATTTCGGCGACCGTGTCGGCGATGTCATTGATCACCTCAGCCCGCTTCAGCGGATCCCGGGCCGTGTCCTTCATCAGCAGCGATGACTTGAAATCCACGAAATCCATCTCCGCCCCGGCAAGGAACTCCTCGACCTCCGGGAGAGTGTGTTTTCTGGAATATGAATCCGGGTCATCCCCGTCCGGGATCAGCACGACCTTCACGTTCATCCCCTCGCGCAGGAACATGTCAATGCCCCTCAACGCGGCATGCACTCCGGCGGAGTCCCCGTCGTACATGATAGTGACATTCTGCGTGAATCTCTTGATGAGACCTATCTGGCCTTCGGTCAGGGCCGTGCCGCTGGAGGCCACCACATTGGTGATTCCGAGCTGGTGCATCGAGAGCACATCCAGATAGCCCTCGACCAGATAGCACTTGTCCCTGCGGGCCATCTCATTCTTGGCGAACCAGATGCCGTAGAGGGACCTGTTCTTGACGTAGATGTCCGATTCCTTGGAGTTGACGTATTTCGCATAAGGCTTTCCGGCTTCCTTGGACTTCAATGTCCTCGCTCCGAAGGCTATGACCCTTCCGCTCACGGAATGGATCGGAAAAACCACCCTCTCGTAAAACCTGTCGCACAGTCTGCTGTCAGAATCATAAGCAGCGCACAGTCCCGTCTCAAGAAGATATTCATCCTTGTACCCGGCGGCTTTCGCAGCGTCCGCGAGGGCGTGACGGCCCGAAGGAGCCCAACCGAGTCCGTATTTCTCGATGGTGGCGTCCTCCAGTCCCCGGGAATGGAAATATTCAAGGCCCACGGCCCGCCCCTCATCGGTGCGCAGCTGCTCCCTGAAGAACTTTCCGGCATATTCAGAGACCAGCAGAAGGCTTTCGTTCCGCTGACGGTTCGCTATGTCCTCCGCGGTCTCCTCTTTCTCAACCACCTCGATGTTGTACTTCTTGGCAAGGTACCGCAGGGCCTCCGCATAGGACAGATGCTCGTAGTCCATGATGAATCCGACAGCGGAACCGCCCTTGTGGCAGCCGAAACAGTAGTACTGGCCTTTCGACGGGATGACGTGGAACGACGGGGTCTTCTCGCCGTGAAACGGACAGCAGGCCCAGAGGTCGGCCCCGCGCCTCCGGAGAGTCACGAAGTCGCCTATCACCTCCTCGATCCGGGCGGTGTCAAGGATCTTCTGTACCGTTTCCTGCGGGATCATCTCTTATTCTTGTTCATCCACCTTCGTGTAGCTCACCTCCCTGGCTTCGTCAAGACCATGAGTCTCGACAGTGTCCTGATCAGGCTGCGGCTCCGCGGTCGCGCCGAAACGGATCTCATAGGCTTCCCTGGCCTTGCGGATCCGCCATGATGAGATCAGCTCGGAGACACCGTACAGAATCAGAAAGCCTCCGGCGCAGATGCTCATGATCCTCTCGCCGAACGGGTTGAAGAGCAGGACCGCTCCACCGATCACGGCACAGATGGAAAGGATCAATGTCGGGAATCCGATCCCCAGCAGGGAGAGCGTCCCGGCCAGAGCCAAAAGCTGGAGACCTCCGAACAGGATCAGCGCGATTCCGATCAATGTGACGATGAAGCCTGCCACCCAGACCGGGTTCATGTACAGCAGGAGACCGAGCGCGACATCCACGACAGCGTTCACGGTCATCAGCGGAAGCGCCCCCTCTTTCCTGCCCCGGATGACTCCGTAGAGCAGCGAGACCACCCCCGAAGCGCAAAGAAAAGCGGCGATGACCTTCACGACCGTCACCGAAGCCTCGTTGTCAAAAACCATGACCAGACCTATGCCGGTGGAAGCCAACGCCCTCAGAATGCTGCTGAACGAAGTTTTGTAGCCGAATGTGAACATATTCATATTCCTTATTAATATAACTCACAAATTTAGTAAAAAATGCTATATTCGTGTCCATGTTTTTCGACACACACAACCACAGCCAGTTCTCATTCGACGGGAAGGGTACAACCTTGGAGAGAAGCGCCGCAGCAGCGGCAGAAATGGGTTTCGGAGGAATATGTTTCACCGACCATTGTGATTTCTATGTCCCGCCGATGAAGGAGGAGTTCGAACCGATTGTCAGCGAGGTCTTCGACGTGGATGCGCAGCAGGCCGAGGCCGACAGGGTGAACGGACTCATCGCCGAAGGGAGATTCGGGAAGGCTGTTCCCAAGAAATTCAGGATATTCAAAGGAATAGAGTTAGGACTTGGAGAAAAGAACCACGACCGGACAAGGGAACTTCTCTCGAAGTACAGGTTCGACCAGATCATCGCCTCGGTCCACTACCTTGAGGACACGGATCCTTATTTCGGCCCGTACTACAAGGGAAAGAACTGGAAAGAAGCCTACGGCCGTTACCTTGAGACCCTGCTGAGAGAGATGAGGCGGTTGGGGGATTTCGACATCATGGGACACTTCGACTACGTGGCCCGCTATGCTCCCTACCCCAAGGAGAGCGTGCTGTACAGGGATTTCCCGGGGTTGTTCGACGAAATCTTCAAGTACCTGATAGAGAACGGCAAGGGGCTGGAGGTCAACACGAAAAGCTATCGTGCCTACGGGCTTCGCACTCCACAGCTTGACAAGGACATCCTGCTCAGGTACATGGAACTGGGCGGGGAGATCATCTGCATGGGTTCCGACTCTCACACGCCTGAACAGGTCGGGAACAGGTTCGACTACTTCGCACAGTACATCAAGATGTTCGGATTCAGGCGTCTCGGCCACTTCGAGGGACGCAGGCTGAAAATGGTGACAATCTAAGAGGCCACCTCGCAGAGAAACTTGATCCTTACAAGACGGATCTCCAGCTCCTCGTAGTCAGAGCCCAGAACCTTGACAGCCTCTTCCACGGAGTCAGAGGTCGCTTCATTCTTGAAATATTCATAAATCTCCTGAACCACCTCATCGTCGATCGTCTGGCCGATGTAGTAGTTCAGATCCAGTTTGGTTCCTGAAGACACTATGCCCTCTATCTCCCCCACAAGATCATCCATTTCAAGCTCTCTCGCATCAGCGATGTCCTCCAGCGACATCCGCCTGTCAACGCTCTGGATTATGAATATCTTGTCGGCACTCTTGGTCGGGGCGGATTTGACGACAAAATCCTCGGGGCGGGTGATGTCGTTCTCCTCGACGTACCTGCGGATCAGGTCGATGAACTCCTTTCCGTACTTTCTGGCTTTCCCCTCGCCGACACCCTGACAGTTGTGAAGTTCCTCGTAGGTGATCGGATAGAGGATGGACATGTCCTCAAGCGCCGGATCCCCGAAGATGATCCACGGCTGCAGGTTCAGTCTCCGCGACATGCCCTTCCTGAGACTCTTCAACATGGACAGCAGAGCCGCATCGCCACCGCCGCCTTTCATGGCGGAAGACGGAGCGTCCTCGTCATCCTCGTCATCGCCGCCTTTCCCTTTGAACGTCCTGTCCTCCACGAGAAGCACCGTGTATGGATTCTTGAAAAACTCCTCGCCTTTCACGGTGACATAGATCAGCCCGTAAGTCTCGATCTCCTTCTCAAGCAGGTGCAGGATGAGTCCCTGATGAATGACCGCACACCAGAAATTCACACTGTGGTCGCTCCCGGAGCCGAACAACGGGAGTGTGTCATGACGGTAGGATTTGATCATCGCGTTGGTCTGTCCCGCGAGGACGGCGGCAATATGGTCGATCTTGAAATGCTCCGGGAGCGACTTTATCAGCCTTATCACCAGACACATCTCCCTGCGGCCGTCGAACGTGGCCGGCGGATTGACACAGTTGTCGCAAAGACCGCAGTTGTCCTTGGGATAATCCTCTCCGAAATAGTTCAGAAGCATCCTTCTGCGGCACATGCTGGACTCCGCGTAAGCCACGGTGTCCATGAGCAGCTGACGGCCGATCTCCTGCTCGGAGACAGGCTTCCCCTGCATGAACTTCTCCAACTTGCGGATGTCCTTGTAACTGTAGTAGGTGATGCATTCCGAGTTCCGCCCGTCCCTGCCGGCGCGGCCTGTCTCCTGATAGTAGCCCTCGATGCTCTTGGGAATGTCGTAGTGGATGACAAACCGCACGTCCGGCTTGTCGATACCCATTCCGAAAGCGATCGTCGCCACGATCACGTCCACATCCTCCATCAGGAACCTGTCCTGATTCTCCGCCCTGGTCTTCGCGTCAAGTCCGGCATGGTAAGGAAGAGCGCGGATCCCGTTTATCTCCAGAAGCCTGGCGACCTCCTCCACTTTCTTGCGGCTGAGGCAGTAGATGATTCCGGACTTCCCCGAATGCTGCTTGATGTAGCGGATTATGTCTTTGTCCGGATCTACCTTGTCCCGCACCTCATAGTAAAGATTGGGCCTGTTGAAGGATGACCTGAAGACGGCGGCATCCAGAATCCCCAGATTCTTCTGGATGTCATTCTGGACTTTCGGAGTGGCGGTGGCTGTCAGCGCGATGATCGGCGCTCGGCCTATCATCTGGACCATGTCCTTGATCCGGCGGTACTCCGGCCTGAAATCATGCCCCCACTCGGAGATGCAATGAGCCTCGTCAACGGCATAAAAGGAAATGTTCACCTCGCGGAGAAGCTCCACGTTCTCCTCCTTGGTCAAGGATTCCGGAGCGACATAGAGCAATTTGGTCACGCCCGAGAGCACATCCGCACGGACGGTCTGGATCTGCGCCCGGTTCAACGAGGAGTTCAGGAAATGCGCGACTCCGTTCCGCTCCTCCACAAAGCCCCTGATCACATCCACCTGATTCTTCATCAGAGCGATCAGAGGGGAGATCACGACGGCCGTGCCCGGCATCACCAAGGCGGGCAGCTGAAAGCACAGGGATTTGCCACCTCCGGTCGGCATGAGTACGAACGTGTCCCTGCCCTCCAGAAGATTCCTGATGATTTTCTCCTGATCCCCTTTGAAGGAATCAAATCCGAAGAACTCTTTCAGTTTGGAATTCAGCGATGACGAGTCAACCCCCATAGAATTTTCCTAATTGTCTTTAAAAATAGTGATTCTTTTCGGGATAAACAAGCATTTTGACTCTTTATTTAGGAATAAACTCAATTATTTTTGCGATATTTGCGGAATCTTTGGGAGTTTATGCCAAAGGACATAGACAGGCAACTTGTAAAAAAATTAATAGTATGAAGACAATCAAAATGTTTGCTGTGGCGGCGATGGTTCTCTCCGCCGCGGCCTGCAACTCGAACAAGGTTGACGGAAAAGTTGACGGAGCGGACAGCACGGCCGTGGCCGCCGTACCTCAGAAACCGGTGAACGCAAAGGATCTCCTTCCTTCAAAGGCCACCGTTGACTCGGTAAGTTACCTTCTTGGCATCCAGTTGGGATCCATGATCAAGAACTACAACATGGGCGACCTCAACTTCAACATGATCAAGAAGGGAGCCGCTGACTTCGTGGCTTCTAAGGGCAACCCGCGCGACGAGGATTTCACCGACCAGTTCAAGGTCAATCCTCAGGAGATGAACCGCATCATGAATGAATTCATCCAGAGCAGGTCCGAATATGTCGGAGCGGTCAACAAGGAGAAGGAGCGCAAGTTCTTCGACGCCAACCGCAAGAAAGCCGGGGTTCAGGAGACTGAATCAGGTCTCCAGTACACCATCGCCGAAGCCGGAAGCGAGGTCAAGCCTGCCTCAAACAAGGACACTGTCTATGTCCACTACAAACTCTCCCTCACCGACGGTACAGTCATCGAGGAGGTCAAGGAGGAGCAGGACGCCGTCATGCTTACCCTTAACAGGGTCATCCCGGGATGGACAGAAGGACTCCAGCTTCTTGGAGAAGGCGGTAAGGCCACTCTTTACGTTCCTTCGGAGCTTGGCTACGGAGAGCGCGGCACCAACAACATCGAGCCTCACTCAACCCTCGTGTTCGACATCAAGCTTGATTCCGTCAAGCACTATGTCGCTCCTGTAGAGTAAGTCCCACAAGGCTCCCCGCGGGGCCGGCCCAAGCCTCGGCTACCGGCCGGAAAGGTCCGTCCATCTGATTGACGGATCCCGGCGCCACCAGGTAAGCTGTTTCTTGGCATAATGACGAGTGTTCCTCTGGACGAGACGCACAGCCTCCTCCAGAGGAATTTTTCCGTCAAGATATTCAAACATCTCCTTGTAGCCGACGGTCTGCAAAGCCTGGCACTTCCGGTACGGCAGCAGCGAGCGGACCTCATCGAGGAGGCCGCTGTCAATCATATCCAGGACCCTCCGGTCAATCCGGGAATATAATTCCTCACGCTCCCGGGCCAGTCCGATCTTTTCTATCACAAAAGAACGCTTCCGCCGGATCCACGTCTTGAACGACGAGAGCGGCCTGCCGGAGACAAGGCAGACCTCCAGCGCCCGGATCACCCTCTGGCTGTTGCGCGTGTCAATCCGGGAATATGTCAGCGGATCCTTCGATTTCAGTTCCCCGGCAAGAGACTCGACTCCGTCGGACTCAAGCCTTTTCCACAATTCCGCCCGCAGGTCCGGATCCCCGGACGGAAGATTGTCAAGACCGTTGCACACTGCGTCAATGTAGAACATCGACCCTCCTGTCATCACCAATGTCTCGTGTCCCTGATCGAACAGTTTCCCGACCAGGTCCACAGCATCCTGCTCATAGTCTCCGGCCGTGTAAGCCTGCGTCACCGGAACGGTCTGAATGAAATAATGCCTCACGGCGGCAAGCTGCGAGGCACTCGGGACGGCAGTCCCTATCGACATGTTCATAAAGATCTGGCGGGAATCGCACGAGATCACCGGAGAGCCATATTCCAAAGCTTTCGAGACGCTGAAGTCAGTCTTGCCGACAGCGGTAGGCCCAAGGATTATGAGAAGCCGCCGGGACATGTTCAGCGATGATTTCAAATGTCCAGATCTTCGGTCCCGTCGAAGACGATCTTCCCATCCTCGTCGTCTTCGTCCTCCCCGTCATAATCATCCTCGTCCCTGTCTTCATCAGGAGAGACGGATGACGCGCCGCTCTCCTCGTCATCGTCATCCGGCCCCCAGTCCGGCTTCTGGCCAGGAAGATGTCTTTGGGAGTCAGGAAGGTCCTCGAAAGCCACATAGCCGTTCTCGAATTCGACGGGATTCGGTCCCTTGACCTCGACAATGACCGGAGAGCATCCAGGCTTCTCTTCGGTCCCCTCGAAAGTGACAACCACGCTTCTGCGGTTCGGGACATCATAGAAGTACAGAAACATCACGACTCCGTCCCTGACGGTCTGGGCCACAGTCACATTGTCCACAGTACCGCTGCCAAGGTCGAAAAGTCCGTAACGGGCGACAACGCCTCCGTCACAGTCCATCGCCTTGAACATAATCAGTTGATCCTGCGGAAATTCCATGTCCGCACGCATCTGCTTGTGGAATTCGTAAAGGGTAGTTTCTCCCCTCATCTCATAAACCCGATAGAATCCTTTGATTCCGGTCAAGGTCACCCTGTATTTATAAACCATAAATATTTTTGATTCAAAACCATCTCAAAATTACAAAATTTCTCGTTCGGTTGCAAAATTATGTGAAAAACGCTAATTTCGTGTCTCAGGAATGTCGCTTCGACAAGCTCTGCGACCGGTTGGTGAGCCTGCCGAACCGCCCGGGGGCCGCTCTGTTTTTGATTATGGAGACACCAGAAAACATCATCCGAGACTCCTACAAGAGTGTTCCAGGACAGGCTGAAGGGCTGTTCAGGGACAACGGCAGCCGCTTCATCTCATTCGCGTTTCCGGTCGAGACAGAAGACGAGGTCAAAAGCATCGTCACAGACCTGAAGAAGAAGTACCACGACGCCCGCCATCACTGCTACGCCTACCGTCTGGGCCATCTCGGAGACAAGTTCAGAGCCAATGATGACGGAGAACCCTCATCTTCCGCAGGCAGACCCATTCTCGGACAGATCGATTCCAGAGGGCTGAGCGACGTGCTGGTGGTGGTGGTGCGCTACTTCGGCGGGATCAAACTCGGGATTCCGGGACTTATCCGCGCCTACAGGACTTCCGCGGCGGAGGCGCTTGACAATGCCGGAAGCGTAGAGAAAGTCGCCGGGAAATGGTTCCGTGTCCGCTTCGGCTACGAGGCGATGAACAACGTGATGAAGGTTCTCAAGGACATGGACCTGAAGCAGTGCGGACAGGATTTCGGAGCCGAATGCACACTACGGATCCGGGTGCGTCTCTCTTCCGAAGAAGATTTCCGGACAAGAATCGGCAAGATTGACAACTGCGGGATAAACGAACTTTAAATCATGAATATTATGCCTAAAAGTCTGATTTCAATCCAGGATTTCTCGAAGGATGAGATCCTTCACATCCTTGAAGTGGCCAAGGAGTTCGAGGCCGACAGAGAACAGAACTTCCTCGCCGGCAAGGTGGTGGCCTGCCTGTTCTTCGAACCGTCGACCAGAACCAGGCTTTCCTTCGAGGCGGCGGTCAACAGGTTGGGAGCCAGGGTCATCGGTTTCCCGGACAACCGCAACACCAGCCAGACGAAGGGAGAGACCCTGGAGGACACCATAAAGATCGTGTCCAACTATGTGGACATGATCGTGATGAGACATCCCCAGGCCGGGGCGGCGGACATCGCCGCGTCGGTGGCATCGGTGCCTGTGGTCAACGCCGGAGACGGAGCGAACCAGCACCCTACGCAGACCCTGCTCGACCTCTACGCCGTCAACAAGACGCAAGGCAGACTCGACGGACTGACAGTGAACATGGTCGGAGACCTCAAGTACGGCCGGGCCGTCCACTCGCTCGTGGAGGCCCTGCGCTGGTTCGACCCGCATTTCATCTTCACCTCTCCTGAAGAGTTGAAAATGCCGAAAAAGTACCTTGAAATGCTTGACCGCGAGGGTGTGGATTACATGCAGACCGACAGGATAGAGGATGGCCTCAACGGGTGCGACATCCTTTACATGACCAGAGTCCAGCAGGAGAGGTTCCCGGACATGGATGAGTACAACAAGGTCAAGGATGTCTACCGGCTCTCGGCCTCCATGCTGGGTTCGGTCAAGCCGAACATGAAGATCATGCACCCGCTGCCGAGGGTCAACGAGATCTCCACAGACATCGACGACACACCTTACGCCTACTATTTCCAGCAGGCCGGAGGCGGAATGTACGTCAGGATGGCCATCATCTCCTACCTGCTCGGCTACAGATAAATTATAATTTTGCGGTAAACGTTGGGCAAATCATTTTTAATTACCTATATTTACCGCAGAATCAGTTTTGATTTTAAACTACATGTTTAATAATACTTTGAAATTGTAATAAAATGAAGAAAGTACACGTTTTCAATGCCGGACCTTGCCTGCTTCCGCAGGTGGCCATCGACAATGCCATCGAAGCCCTCAAGGATTTCAAGGGCACAGGGGTATCGGTTCTCAGCATATCCCACCGTACAAAGGAGTGGGACGCCACCATGGACGAGTGCCGGGCGCTCTGGAGAGAGTTGCTGAATGTTCCTGAAACACATGAGATCGTGTTCCTCGGAGGCGGAGCCTCCTTGCAGTTCCTCTATGTGGCGATGAACTACCTTGAGAGAAAGGCCGCCTATCTTGAGACCGGCGTCTGGGCGAAGAAAGCCCTCAAGGAGGCCAAGGGAATCGGCGAGGCCTACGCTCTCGCGAGTTCCGCCGACAAGAATTTCTCCTACATTCCTAAAGGCTACGAGATTCCCACCGACATCGACTACTTCCACATCACTACGAACAACACCATCTACGGTACCGAGATCAAGGAGGACATCGACTGCCCGGTCCCTCTGATCGCCGACATGTCGTCCGACATCATGAGCCGTCCCGTGGACGTGGCCAAGTACGACCTCATCTACGGCGGAGCGCAGAAGAACGTCGGTCCCGCCGGCGTGATCTTCGCCATCATCAGGAAGGACTCCCTCGGAAGGGTGTCACGGTACCTCCCTTCGATGCTTGACTACCGCAACCACATCGAGAAACTGTCCATGTACAACACTCCTCCGGTGTTCTCGATCTTCATGATGAACGAGACCCTCAAGTGGCTCAAGAGCATCGGCGGCGTGCCTGCCATCCAGAAGATCAACCGGACAAAGGCCGACCTGCTCTATTCGGAGATCGACCGCAACCCTCTGTTTGTCGGCACCGCCGCGAAGGAGGACCGTTCGCTGATGAACGTCTGCTTCGTGATGGCTCCGGGACACGAGGATCTTCAGGACGAGTTCCTGAGCTTTGCCAAGGAGCGCGGCATGGTCGGCATCAAGGGCCACCGTTCCGTAGGAGGTTTCAGGGCCTCCCTCTACAACGCCTGTGCGGTCGAGGATGTCCAGGCCCTTGTCAGCTGCATGAAGGAATTCGAGGAACTTAAGAAATAACCGGTCATGAAGATATTAGTCGCAACACAGAAGCCTTTCTCGGCGGCGGCCGTCGCCGGGATCAAGGAGATTGTCACGGGAGCCGGACACGAGTTCGCCGCCCTTGAGAAGTACGCCGACGCGGCGGAACTCATCGCCGCCGTCGCGGACGTGGACGCCCTCATCATACGCTCCGACAAAGTCACGGCGGAGGTGCTTGACGCCGCGAAGAACCTGAAGATCGTAGTCCGCGCCGGAGCCGGCTACGACAATGTGGACCTCGCCGCCGCCACGGCGCACAAAGTGGTTGTGATGAACACTCCGGGGCAGAACTCCAACGCTGTCGCCGAACTCGCCATCGCAATGATGATCTACATGTGCCGCAACCAGTTCACCCCCGCCACAGGATCCGAGATCCAGGGCAGGAAGGTCGGAATCCAGGCTTTCGGCAATGTGGGAAGGCTGGTAGGCAAAAAGGCCGAAGCTTTGGGAATGAGCGTGATGGCCGTCGACCCGTTCATCCCGGCTGAGAAGATCCGAGAGGCGGGAGCGGAGCCGGCCGACTCGCTGGAGCACATGTACGCCTCCTGCGATTTCATCTCGGTGCATATTCCGGCGACCCCGGAAACCATCGGATCGATCGGCTACGACCTGATCACCAGGATGCCTAAGGGCGCGTGCCTTGTGAACACCGCCCGCAAGGAGGTCATCGACGAGGCCGGACTGGAGAAGGCTCTTGAGGAGAGGACGGATCTGAAGTACATCACCGATGTGGCGCCGGACAACTACTCCGCATTGAAGGAAAAGTTCGGAGTGCGCATCTTCGCCACCCCTAAGAAGATGGGAGCCCAGACAGCCGAGGCCAACATGAACGCGGGTCTCGCCGCCGCACGCCAGATCGCGGACTTCTTCGCCACCGGCAACACACGTTTCCAGGTCAACAAGTAATTTTATGAATATGTCAGCGGCTCCCTTGCCGGTCCTCCGGTACCGGGAGCCGCTTCTTTTGAAAACCACATGACATTATGGTAAGAGTAAAACCGTTCGCGGCGGTCAGGCCGCCGAAAGACATCGTGACAGAAGTGGCGGCTCCGCCTTATGACGTGCTGAACTCCGAGGAGGCCAAGGAGATGGCCGGAGAGAAATCCCTTCTCCACATCACCAAGCCCGAGATCGACTTCAACCCCATCCTTGAGGATCATGACCCGAGAGTCTATGACGAGGCCGTGATGAATTTCAGGGAGTGGCAGAAGAAGGGCTGGCTAAGGCGCGACCCTAAGGAATGCTACTACGTCTATGCCCAGACAATGGAGGGCCGCACCCAGTACGGCCTCGTCCTCTGCGCCCACACGGATGACTACGCCTCCGGGAAGATCAAGAAGCACGAGCTCACCCGCAAGGACAAGGAGGATGACAGGATGGTTCACGTGCGCATCCAGAACGCCAACATCGAGCCGGTGTTCTTCGCCTACAAGGACAACCGCGTCCTGAACGAGATTGTCGCCCAGACCGTAAAGAAAGAGCCTGAATACGATTTCACCGACGAGAACAGGTTCGGCCACAAGTTTTGGGTGATCGATGACGACAAGACCATCGACCAGATCACAAGACTGTTCTGCAACGATGTGGACGCTTTCTATGTGGCTGACGGTCATCACCGTACCGCCGCGGCGGCTCGTGTCGGAGCCGAGAAGAGGTCGCAGAACCCGAACCACACCGGCGACGAGGAGTACAACTTCTTCATGGCCGTCTGCTTCCCTGAAAGCCAGCTCAAGATTCTGGACTACAACCGTGTCGTCAAAGATCTTAACGGCCTTTCCAAGGAACAGTTCCTCAGCGCTCTTGAGGAGAATTTCACAGTGCGTGAGACAGGTCCGGAGATCTACACTCCTGAGCATCTGCACAATTTCTCGATGTACCTTGACGGGAAGTGGTACTCTCTGGAGGCTCTTCCGGGCAGGTACGACGACAAGGATCCGATCGGGGTCCTGGATGTCACGATCCTCTCGAACCTCGTGCTTGACAAGGTGCTTGGGATCAAGGATCTGCGCACGGACAAGCGGATCGATTTCGTGGGCGGAATCAGAGGTCTCGGCGAGCTCAGCCGCAGGGTTGACAGCGGTGAGATGAAGGTCGCCTTCGCCCTCTACCCCGTCTCCATGCAGCAGCTCATCGACATCGCCGACACAGGCAACATCATGCCTCCGAAGACCACGTGGTTCGAGCCGAAACTCCGTTCCGGCCTCGCCATCCACACCCTCGGTTAGAAGAGCCTCATGGCCTTCATCCTGTCCGGTCACGGCTGGAGGTCAACTGATTATGAATATCAAACGATGCGTTATCCTTCCGCCTTTCACAGCGGAAGGATAATTGTTTTGCATGGCAGGGACAGGGAACCGTCCGCTGACATATTCTTTCTTTAGAAACCTTCAAAAAATAACCTGCATCATCTTTTTCATTCTTTTCGGCCCGGATTCCTTTTCTCATCAGTCGTGTACATCCGGTACACTCCTTCTTCCAAAAGAAATCCACTCTCGAAAAATAAAAGACAAATCTGACGCAGTTTATTTTTTTTCATGTTTCTTAAAACGGCTCTTATTAGAACAATATTTACTATTTTTGTGTTCCATCCAAACGGCGGAATTCCGCCCGGAGGGGATGCCAAGACTGAACAAAAACACATCAAGGACATGCACATCGCGATAGCAGGCAACATAGGCAGCGGCAAGACCACGCTGACAAAGATGCTGGCGGCCCATTACGGCTGGACTCCCAAGTTCGAGTCGGTTGACTTCAACCCCTATCTTTCCGATTTCTACGCCGACATGGAACGTTGGTCGTTCAACCTCCAGATCTATTTCCTGAACAAACGGTTCAAGGATGTCGTGGACATCTCAAGATGCGGCGATGTCATCATCCAGGACAGGACAATCTACGAGGATGCGCGCATCTTCGCCCCGAATCTCCACGACATGGGTCTTATGAGCACACGGGACTTCGAGAACTATTCGGATCTCTTCGACCTGATGATGTCGCTTGTCAGCAAGCCGGATCTCCTGATCTACCTCAGATCCTCCATCCCCAATCTGGTGGCGCAGATCCAGAAGAGGGGCAGGGAGTACGAAAGCAGCATCCGGATCGACTACCTTACCGGTCTGAACAAGCGATACGAGGAATGGATCTCCACTTACGACGGTCATCTTATGATCGTCGATGTTGACAACATCAAGTTCGAGAACCGTCCGGAGGATTTCCAGACCGTGACCGACAGGATTGACGCCGAGCTCTTCGGCCTGTTTCCGGAAGTCAGACAAATAGAAGAATAATAATCTCACGAAAGACATGACAGCTGCGAGACCGACAATCATCGAATTCGTGGAGCGGTACACCCGCGAGTTCTCCTCTCATGTGTTCCTCCGCGAGAAAGTGGACGGAAAGTGGACCGAGACATCATTTGAGCAGACCCGAAAGGAAGGGCGCCGCATCGGCGCCGGCCTCATGGCGATGGGTCTTGGCAAGGGAGACAGGGTCTCTCTCCTGTCGGAAGGCAGGAACATGTGGATTCTCGCCGAACTGGGCATCCTCTATGCCGGCGGGGTGAGCGTGCCTCTGTCCATCAAGCTGGAGGAAAGCAATGACTTGACCTTCAGGATTCAGCATTCCGAGTCAAGGTTTGTGATAGTGTCCGGCCAGCAGCTGCCGAAGATCCGCAAGATCCTCTCCAGGCTGGACTGTGTCGAGAAGGTGATCATCTTGGACGACATCCCCGCCACCAATGAGAAAGAGGTTTCAATGGAATGGGTTCAGGCCCTCGGCGGCAGCTACCTGTTCGACCACAAGGCCGAGTTCGAGGAGCGTTACAAGTCTGTGGGGCCTGATGACTACGCCACTATCAGCTACACCTCCGGCACCACGGCCGACCCAAAGGGTGTCCTCTTGACGCACCGCAACTACACGGCGAACGTCGAACAGGCGCATTCCGTGATCAGTGTCAAGCCTGACTCCACGATGCTCATCATCCTGCCTCTGGACCACTGCTTCGCCCATGTGGCCGGATTCTACACGATGATGTCCTACTGCGGCAGCATAGCCACGGTTCCGGTCGGAGCCAATCCGCTTGCCACGCTCAAGAATATTCCGCTTGCCATCAAGGAGATCCGTCCGCATGTGATGCTGTCCGTCCCGGCTCTTGCCCGCAACTTCAGGAAGAACGTCGAGACCACCATCCACAAGCAGGGACCGAAGGTCGAGCGGCTGTACAACATCGCTTTGAATCTTGCGGTCTCCTACAATAAGGAATATTACAACCGAGGCAGTGTCCTTCAGCTTTGGAAGAGGCCGTTGATGGCTCTGTTCGACAGGCTCATATTCAAGAAAGTCCGTGAGGGATTCGGAGGCCGGATGGAGTTCTTTGTCGGCGGCGGCGCCCTTCTGGACATCGAACTCCAGAAGTATTTCTGCGCCATCGGCATCCCGATGTTCCAAGGCTACGGAGTGTCCGAGGCGACCCCGATCATCTCCGCCAACTCCACCGGCCACGCCATGTTCGGATCCTCAGGCAGAGTCGTGAAGCCGCTGGACATCAAGATCTGCGACGAAGGCGGCAAGGAGGTTCCGCTCCGCACAAAGGGCGAGATCGTGGTTCGTGGCGAGAACGTGATGGCCGGCTACTGGAAGAACCCTCAAGGCACAGCCGAAGCTTTGCGGGATGGTTGGCTGCACACCGGCGACATGGGCTACATGTATGATTCCGAGTATCTTTACGTGGTCGGACGCTTCAAGTCCCTGCTGATTTCCTCCGACGGAGAAAAGTATAGCCCGGAAGGCTTCGAGGATTCCCTGACAGACGGCTCCAAGTACATCGAGCAGGTCATTCTGCACAACAATCAGGATCCTTACACGATCGTCCTGATCGTTCCGGCGAAGGACGCTCTCAAGGAATATGTCTCCTCAAAGGGGCTGGATCCCGCTTCGCGTGAGGGCAAGGAGGCGATGCTGAAGAAGATCCAGGAGGAGATCGACTCCTACAAGAAGGGCGGCTCGCATGAGGGGATGTTCCCCGAGAGATGGCTGCCGGCCGCCGTCGCCGTACTCCCGGAGCCGTTCACAGAGCAGAACGGTCTGGTGAACAGCACGATGAAGATTGTGCGCGGCAAGGTCGAGAAGCGTTACGCCGACCGCATCGGGTACGCCTACACAGCCGAGGGCAAGAATCTCCTCAACGACAGGAACCTCGAAAGTATTTAGAAAATCATTTCTCCAATGGGAAAAGCCCGTAGAGTTCGGCATCGATTCGGTCGGTGATGGACGCGAAGTCCTCCGGGCGGTTCTCGAAGTCGAGACTGTCGGTTTCGATGGTCAGGACCTTGCCGTCATATTCGCTGATCCACCTGTCGTAACGGTCGTTAAGGCCGCCGAGATACTCAAGGCTCATGGTCTGCTCGTAGTCGCGGCCGCGTTTCTGGATCTGCGCCACAAGGTGAGGCACCGATGACTTGAGGTAGATAAGCAGGTCGGGTTTGCGCACAGTGGCGGCCATCACGTTGAAGAGATCCATGTAGGTCTCGTAGTCGCGCCTTGTGAGGTTGCCCATTGCGTAGTTGTTGGCCACGAAGATGTACACGCCCTCGAAGAGGGTCCTGTCCTGGATGATCACATCCTTGCTTCTGGATATCTCCAGCACGTCCTTGAACCTTTGGGCGAGGAAATAGGTCTCCAGGTTGTACGACCAGCGGGGGATGTCCTTGTAGTAGTCCTCCAAGTAGGGGTTGTAGGTCACCGACTCGTACTTCGGTGTCCATCCGTAATGGGCGGCCAGCATTCTCGTGAGGGTGGTCTTGCCGCTGCCTATGTTGCCTGCTACTCCTATGTGCATTATATTCCTCCGTTTATCTCTATTCCGTCCCCGTCCCCGTCGGGATCCTCCTCCGGTTCGTTGAAAGGCTGGAGAAACGGATTATTGGTCCTCTCGCAGGCAATCGTGGTGCGACGGCCGTGTCCCGGAAGCACATCCACATCGCCCGGCAGCCCCATCAGTTTGTCCATAACGCTGATTATCAGACGGTCATAATCCCCTCCAGGATGATCCGTGCGGCCGATCGTCCCGGCGAACAGGGTGTCTCCGCTGAGCAGGACCTTGTCAGTCTCGCTGTAGTAGCAGACCCCTCCCGGAGTGTGTCCGGGAGTGGTTATCACCCTGAAAGGCGAACCCGCCAGAGCGTCCAGAACCTCTCCGTCCCTGATGTCCTCCGTCAGGATCTCCGATGAATCATGCGCCGTGAGCCCGAACTCCTTGACCGCAGCAGGGTTGCCGTCCAGAATCATCTTGTCATCCGGCGACATCAGCACCGGCACTGAATATTCCCCCACAACCTTCATCACGCCGTGCACGTGGTCGAAATGCCCGTGTGTCAGCCACACCGCCTTCGGAGTCAGCCTTTCGGCCTCCACCACCTCCTTAAGCCGCGCGAACTCCTCCGGCCAGTAGCACCCCGGATCCACGAAAACACAATTCCCATCTCCGTCCCAAAGCACGTAGCAGTTCTCCCGGAACGAATTGAACACAAACGTCTTTATGTTAAGTTGATGATCCTGACCCATTGATTGTCCGATTTTGTCTTGGCTACAAATTTACTGAATATTCGTTAAATTTGCGGAATAATGCTGAAACGATGGGCAAGAAAGAATATATCGAGATACGGGGGGCGGAGGCGCACAACCTCAAGGGGGTGAATGTGGACATTCCGAGAGGGGAATTGGTGGTGGTGACGGGGCTGAGCGGCAGCGGGAAATCCTCGCTGGCGTTCGACACCATCTACGCCGAAGGGCAGAGACGGTACATGGACACGCTCTCCACCTACGCCAAACACTTCATGGGTGTTCTGGAAAAGCCTGAAGTCGAGAGCATCACGGGGCTGAGTCCGATCATCGCGATCGAACAGAAGACCACGGGGAACAACCCCCGCTCGACCGTGGGGACAATCACCGAGATCTTCGATTTCCTCAGGCTGCTCTACGCAAGGGCCTCAAGGGCATATTCACCGGTCACGGGGAAGGAGATGGTACGCTACACCGACTCGCAGATCGTGGATCTCATCATGGATGAGTACAGGGGGAGGAAGTGCTACCTGCTCGCCCCTCTGGTCGTGGGGCGCAAGGGACACTACCGCGAGCTGTTCGACCAGCTGCGCAAGCGAGGCTACACCGATGTCAGGGTGGACGGAGATGTCCTGCCGCTGAACGAGGTGGACGCCCTGGACCGCTACAAGAGCCATTTCATCGAACTGGTCGTGGACAAGCTGAAGCCGTCGGAGGGAGACGAGAAGCGGGTACGGGACTCCGTGATGACAGCCTTGAACCTCGGCAAAGGCTCTGTCGCCCTGCTGGAATCCGGCTCGTACAAACTACGCCATTTTTCCAAGCATCTGGTCGATCCTGATTCGGGAATCTCCCTGCAGGAGCCTGCGCCGCACTCTTTCTCGTTCAACTCTCCCGAAGGCTACTGCCCTCACTGCAAAGGACTCGGGATGATAGTGGATGTGAACATGGACACGATCATCCCGGACCGTTCCGTCTCGATAGCGGACGGCGGAATAGTTCCGCTCGGGAAAATACGGGAGACCAGGAAATTTGACGTGATCCGCTCAATCGCGCGGAAATACAACTTCTCGCTGTACGACCCCATCGACTCCATCCCGGACGAAGCCGTCTCCCACATCATCTTCGGGAGCGACGAACTGTTCCGTGTCGGTGAAGGCAGCCAGTCGGAAATGGTCTCGTTTGACGGGATCGTGGAGGACATCGACGAGAAGATCATCTGTCCGGTCTGCCATGGAACCAGACTGAACGAGAACGCCTTATGCTTCAGGATTGACGGAAAGACCATCGCCGGGGTGGCCGCGATGGAGATGACCGAGCTCAAGGCCTGGTTCGACTCCCTGCCCGGAAAACTGAACGGAAGGGAGAACAACATCGCTCGGGACATTCTCAAGGAACTCGGCGAAAGGGTTCAGTTCATGCTTGACGTAGGCCTTGACTATCTGTCACTTGACCGCCCGACCGCTTCGCTTTCCGGAGGCGAGGGGCAGAGGATAAGGCTCGCCACGCAGATCGGCTCCAAACTCGTCAATGTGCTGTACATTCTGGACGAGCCTTCCATCGGACTGCACCAGAGGGACAACAGGAAGCTGATTGATTCATTGAAAGAATTAAGGGACGAGGGGAACTCCGTGATGGTCGTGGAGCACGACTACGAGACTATGACAAGCGCCGACTGGCTGGTGGACGTGGGCCCGGGAGCCGGCGAGAAAGGCGGAAGAATATGCCTGAACGCCCCATTGGGGGCTCTGATGGAATATTCATCAGACAAGGGGAAGATTCCGGCCTCGCTGGACAGGGAGACCGCCCGGCACTGCATATTCGGAAAGTCAAAGACGCTGGATTACCTTCAGGGAAAAGATTCCATTCCGGTGCCGTCCGCACGCCGCAGGGGAAACGGCAAGTTCCTCTGCATCAAGGGAACACACGGCAACAACCTGAAGAATGTCAGCGTGAATTTTCCGCTCGGATGCTTCATAGGGATCAGCGGAGTGAGCGGAAGCGGCAAATCCACGCTCATCAACGAGACGCTGATGCCGGTCCTCAAGAACAAGCTTTACAGGGCGAAACTCCGTCCTTTGCCATACGGCTCGGTTGAGGGGATCGAGAACATCGACAAGCTGATCGAGATCGACCAGAGTCCGATCGGGCGTTCGCCACGGTCCAATCCGGCGACATTCACGGGAGTCTTCAACGACATCCGCAACCTGTTCGCCGAAACTCCGGACGCGAAGGTGCGCGGATTCAAGGCCGGACGGTTTTCGTTCAATGTGGCGGGGGGCCGCTGCGAAGCCTGCAAGGGGGCCGGAATCAAGGTCATCGAGATGAATTTTCTGCCTTCCGTGAATGTGGTCTGCGACGAATGCAGGGGCAGAAGGTACAAAGAGGACACTCTGGCCGTGCATTACAAGGGCAAGAGCATCAACGATGTTCTTGAGATGCCGATCAGCGAGGCCTACGAGTTCTTCAGACCGATTCCGGCCATCGCCCAGAAACTGAAGGCGCTGGTTGACGTAGGACTCGGCTATGTGCATCTGGGCCAGTCGGCGGTGACGCTCTCCGGAGGCGAAAGCCAGAGGATGAAACTGGCCGCCGAACTGTTCAGAAAGGCTACGGGAAACACCCTGTACATCCTTGACGAGCCGACGACCGGCCTCCACTTCGAGGACATCAAGGTGTTGCTGGGCGTGTTGCAGCAGCTTGTGGATCAAGGCAACACCGTCATCATCATCGAACACAATCTGGATGTCCTCAAGAGCGTGGACTACATCTTCGACCTCGGTCCTGACGGCGGCCGGCGCGGTGGTCAGATCGTCGCCCAGGGCACCCCGGAAGACATCTCCCATAACCCGGACTCCGTCACCGGCCCGTTCCTTGAACTAATTCTTCACAAGATTCTTGGAAACAAAGAAAAATTTGTATCTTTGCAGTCCAAACAGCGACGGAAGGTTTGACAACCGTTCGGCCAGAACATCCGGAGAGGTGGGAGAGTGGCTGAATCCACAGGTTTGCTAAACCTGCATACGGGTAACCGTATCACGAGTTCGAATCTCGTCCTCTCCGCCAAAAGTGCCTTGCAGACATCTGTAGGGCACTTTTCTTTTGAGTGTACCAGAAAGTCATTTTTCAAGCTTGAGCTGCGCATAATTGAGTCTTTTGGGGAAGAAGATAAAGAGGGAAGATAGTTTGAAAAGGCAAAAGCATTTCTGCCATAGAAAAAGACCAATTTTCACGTCAATTCGCTATCGGGCTAAAGGGAGAAACAAAGTTTTTGACACATTTTTAGGCCGAGTCAGACTTCTTTTCAGTATATTTGAGAGACTAATCGGCAAGCATGCTCTCACTTTTCGACAACATCAACTCCAAGGTCATCGATGATCTCAAGGTTTCCATTAAGAAGGGGGCCAAGCTGAGCATTGCGTCCGCCTGCTTCTCCATCTATGCTTTCGAGGAGCTTAAATCGCAGCTGCAGGGGATCGAGGAGCTTCGTTTCATTTTTACGGCGCCCTCGTTCCTGAAGGATGGAGAGTCGAAGCAGAGGCGGGAATTCTATATCCCGAGAATTGACAGGGAAAGGACGCTTTACGGCTCACGGTTCGAGGTGAAGCTGAGGAATCAGCTTACCCAGAAGGCCATAGCGATTGAATGCTCCGAATGGATACGCTCAAAAGTCAAGTTCAAATCAAACATCACCTCTGCCAACATGCTTGGCTTCATCAATATCGAAAATGATGAGCCGGCCACATATACTCCGATAAACGGTTTCACCACAACCGACCTCGGCTGCGAGAAAGGGAACAACATGTTCAACTTCGTGAACAAGGTTGAGGCTGAAAACTCAAGGCAATACTTGAGGATGTTCAATGAACTGTGGAATGATGACAAGCAATTCACTGACGTCACGGAGCAGATTGTCGAGAATATCTCCAACGTCTATCAGGAGAACAGTCCTGAGTTCATATACTTTGTCGCGCTTTACAATATCTTCAGCGAGTTTCTTGAAGATATATCGGAAGATGTGCTGCCCAACGAGGCGACAGGATTCAAGGACAGCCAGATATGGAACAAGCTCTATGATTTCCAGAAGGACGCATCGCTGGCCATCATCAACAAGCTCGAGAAATATAACGGCTGCATACTTGCTGACAGCGTGGGTCTCGGTAAGACATTCACTGCGCTGTCCGTCATCAAATACTACGAGAACAGGAATAAGTCCGTGCTGGTGCTCTGCCCGAAGAAACTTGGTGACAACTGGGTTACCTACAGGAGCAACTACATCAACAATCCTGTAGCTAAAGACAGACTCCGCTATGATATCCTGTTCCATTCAGATCTTTCCAGAAACGGAGGATATTCAAACGGTCTGGACCTCAGCCACGTGAACTGGGGCAACTACGACCTTGTCGTAATCGATGAGTCACACAACTTCCGCAACGGAGGCAAGGTGACGGCCGACGAGGGGGATGAGGATCCAAAGGAGAACCGCTATCTGAAGCTCATGAACAAGGTCATCAGGACCGGTGTAAAAACCAAGGTGCTGATGCTTTCAGCGACTCCCGTGAACAACCGCTTCAACGACCTCAAGAACCAGCTCCAGCTCGCTTACGAGGGAGAGGTGGAGCAGATGGACGAGAAACTGAACACTTCCAGTTCTCTGGATGACATATTCCGTCAGGCACAAAAGGCCTATAACAGCTGGTCAAAGCTGCCGGTGGAGCAAAGAACCACGAACAAACTTCTCGGAATGTTGAGTTTTGATTTCTTCGAAGTTCTGGACTCTGTGACCATAGCAAGAAGCCGCAAGCACATCGAGGCCTATTACGATACCGAAGCAATCGGAAAATTCCCGACAAGACTGGCCCCCATTTCCAGACGGCCACATCTTACAGATCTGGAAGGAGCCATCAACTACAATGAGATATTCGAGCAGCTGCAGAAACTGAATCTCGCCATCTATACCCCATCAGCATTCATTCTGCCAAGCAAAGCGAGCAAATATGAGCTTGACTTCGGAGAAGGGAAGAACGGACTTTCGATAGAAGGCCGTGAAATGGGTATCAGACGCTTGATGTGTATCCTGATGCTCAAACGCCTTGAAAGCTCCGTCAATTCATTCAGACTGACTCTCGAGCGCGTCGAATCGCTTATCAAGAACACGATTGACCATATTGACCGTCACGACTCAGAAATCGATGTTGAGCAGGTCCGAGACTACGACCTTGACATAGATGATTTGGAGAACGAGTCTTTCATCGGCACCAGAAAGAATAAGATTCTTCTGGAAGATATGGACTACATATCCTGGCACGAATATCTCCAGAAAGACTACGATGAATTGGAGCTGACCAGAATGATGCTCGCCGACATCACTCCGGAGCATGACAGCAAGCTTCAGCAGCTTATCGCAGACCTTAAGAACAAATTCGAGCATCCCGTCAATGAAGGCAATAAGAAAGTCATAATCTTCACTGCGTTTTCTGATACCGCCGTCTATCTTTATGATAATCTCGCCGATCCCATACTGAAAAAACACGGACTGAACACCGCGCTTATCACCGGCGACGTTGAGGCCAGAAGCAACATCAAGAATGCCGGGAAGCTGGATTTCAACAAAGTACTGACGCTGTTCTCCCCCATCTCAAAAGAGAAAGAGGTGATCTATCCGGACATCAAAGCGAATATCGACGTTCTCATAGCCACCGACTGTATCAGCGAAGGTCAGAACCTGCAGGACTGTGACTATCTCATCAACTACGACATCCACTGGAACCCGGTGAGAATCATCCAGCGCTTCGGACGAATCGACCGTATCGGTTCGAAGAACGACAATATCCAGCTGGTGAACTTCTGGCCGGACATGACTCTTGACGAATACATCGACCTCAAAGGCAGAGTCGAAGCGAGGATGAAAGTATCGGTAATGACCTCCACCGGAGACGACAACCCGATTTCTCCGGAAGAGAAAGGAGATCTGGAATACCGCAAGGCCCAGCTCAAGAAGCTTCAGGAAGAGGTAGTGGACATCGAGGAGATGAACAGCGGCGTGAGCATCATGGACCTCGGTCTGAACGAGTTCCGCCTTGACCTGCTGGAATATATGAAGACTCACAAAGACGTGGATCACATGCCATACGGCCTGCACGCAGTGGTCGGAGCTAGTGGCAACGCAAAGCCCGGGGTTGTCTTCGTCCTGAAGAACCGCGAAAGCGGTGTGAACATCGACAGGAAGAACAGGCTTCACCCATTCTATATGGTCTATCTGGACAATGACGGACAGGTCCTTATAAACCATCTTGCCCCAAAGGAGCTTCTCGACAACTTCCGCAGCCTCTGCCGAGGCAAAAGTCATCCGCAAGCCACACTCTGCAAGGAGTTCAACAAGGAGACACGGAACGGCTTCAAGATGGGGCACTACTCCAAGCTCCTCGGTGAAGCCATAGGCAGCATCATCAATGTCAAGGGCCAGTCCGACCTTGACAGTTTTCTCGACGGTTCCCAGGCCGAGCTCTTCACGAAGGAGATCACCGGAGTGGAGGACTTTGAATTGATAGATTTCCTGGTCATCAGATAAACCCAAGAGAAATGTTAGGACTACCGGCATCGACAGAAATCAGCAAGCAGCTTCCGAAAAAGGCCATATATGCCAAATTCGATTTGAAGCCGCAGCAGCGTGAGCTCTTTGATGTCGACGTGAGCAAGATGACCATCGTCAATGCAATTTCAACGACAACGATCCCTGCCCTGCAGAAAGGAGAAACCGTTGAATGCATCTATGTTGTTGAGATCATACTGAAACGGCCTAACTACGATCAGAGGAATATCCTCTTACTCAGCAAGCTGATTCCTCAAAACATAGTCTTCGCATTAAACTATGATGGCAAGATGCAACTGGCTATATACCACGGCAGATTGATTGCCGGAGTCTGGACAAAGACGGACGATTATAAGATAGAGCTCAAAGGTCTGAACCTTGACAAGATTTGGGAAAGCCTGATTACAGACATTGGAGATATAGTCATTGAGGAAGGCAACACTCTTGATGCACAGATAGAGAAGAACGATGCTCAAGCAAGTCTCAAGAAACAGATTGAAGACCTTGAAAAGAAGGCAAGATCTGAAAAGCAACCTAGAAAACGGCTGGAGATGTTTGAACAGTTAAAGAAATTGAAACAATAAAAATACATCATACACATGGAGAAGCTTAATATGCGCACACCGGACATCGCAGACGCGAACATCGAGAAGATCGGAGAGTTGTTTCCCTCCTGCTTGACAGAGCGACTGAACGAAAACGGAAAACCGGAGGCGGCCATCGATTTCGACAAGCTGCGTCAGGAACTCTCGAAAGGAATAGTCGAGGGCCCGCAGGAGCGCTACCAGTTCACCTGGCCGGGGAAGCGCGAGGCTATGCGTTTGGCGAACACCCCGAGTAATCTCACCCTTCGTCCGGACCGCGGGAGCAGCGTGGACTTCGACACCACGGAGAACCTCTACATCGAGGGCGACAACCTCGAGGTGCTCAAGCTCCTCCGCGAAAACTACCTCGGCAAGGTGAAGATGATCTACATCGACCCGCCGTACAACACAGGCAATGACTTCGTCTATGAAGATGACTTCTCCCAAACCGCAGGCGAATTCCGTGACCGCAGCGGAATGTTCGACTCCGAGGGGAATATGGTGCTTGACCGCTACAGCGTCAATTCCGAGAGCAACGGCCGCTTCCACACCGACTGGCTGAATATGATGTATCCGCGACTCAAGGTCGCCCGCGATCTGCTGACCGAGGACGGGGTGATATTCATCAGCATAGATGACAATGAACAAGATAACCTGAAAGAAGTCTGTTGCGAGATATTCGGCGGCCGGAACTTTATAGCCCAGCTTGTTTGGGAACGTGCATTTTCGCCGAAGAACGATGCCCGCTTTGTCTCCAACAGTCACGACTATATCCTGATGTTCGCCAAGGATATCGACATCTTTACAATCGGACGACTTGAGAGAACAGAGGATGCAAATGCCCGGTATTCAAATCCGGACAATGATCCACGTGGGGTATGGATGTCTAGCGATATATCGGTAAAAACATATAACTCAGCGAGCGATTATCCTATTACGACCCCTTCGGGTCGTATAGTAGAGCCTCCAGCAGGACGCTGCTGGAGTCTCTCGAAAAAAGCTTTTTTCGAGAGACTCCAGGATAATAGAATATGGTTCGGCCCTAATGGGGATAATACACCACGAATTAAGCGTTTCTTGTCTGAACTAAAATTCGATGGTATGGCTCCAACTTCAATTTTGTTCTATAAAGATGTAGGACATAGCCAAGAGGGAGCAAAAGAAGTCGTCGCTCTTTTTGGTGACAAAGGAGTATTTGACGGGCCTAAGCCCGTCAGACTAATGCAGCGATTGATTACTTTAGCTAACCTTAAAGAAGATTCCATCGTGCTTGACTTTTTCTCGGGCAGTGCTTCAACAGCACACGCCCTGATGAAAACAAATGCGGAAAAGGGGACAGTAAACAAATTCATTCTCGTTCAGCTTCCGGAGGAAGTCAGCGATAAGAAGAAAGACTTGGGCTACAAAACCATCTGCGAAATCGGCAAGGAGCGCATCCGCCGCGCCGGGAGGAAGATAAAAGAAGAACTGGAGGCGAAGAGACCGAAAGACGAAGGCCTGTTCGCCGGGCAGCAGGAAGACGCTCCGTCGCAGTCTCTTGACACGGGCTTCCGCGTGCTGAAACTCGACAGCAGCAATATGCAGGACGTCTATTACCGTCCCGAGGACTCTTCCGAAGCGACGCTTTTCGAGGATAATGTCAAACCGGACCGCAGCGCGGAGGATCTTCTCTTCCAGGTGATGCTCGAATGCAACCTTCCGCTTTCCGCCAAGATAGAGAAGAAGACCATAGCGGGCAAGGAGGTTTTCAACGTGAACGACGGCTACCTTATCGCCTGCTTCGATACCGACGTGAACGAGGAGGTCATCACCGAGATCGCACGGCAGAAGCCTTACTACTTCGTGATGCGCGACAAGTCCCTTAGTTCCGACAACGTGGCCGACAACTTCGAGCAGATCTTCGCCGCCCTCAGCCGCGACACCATCCGTAAAATCCTGTAATAAAAATCAGAATTTCCGATTTTTATCGTAACCTTCTTCTAAATAACCCGGAAACAATGAATGAAGATCAGAGCAATATTATAATTTACAACACAGATGACGGACTCTCTTCCGTGGTTCTTGTCAGCACTGACGGTATGGTGTGGCTGAGTCAGATGCAGATGGCACAACTTTTTGCCACCTCCAAGCAAACGGTCAGTTATCACATCTCTAATATATTAAAAGAAAACGAATTGACTAAGCAGTCAGTTGTCAAAGAAATTTTGACAACTGCCGCTGACGGCAAAACCTATCCGGTAGAGCATTATTCGCTTGATATGGTTTTGGCACTTGGCTATCGCATCAAGGGAGTCCGTGGCACGCAGTTCAGACAATGGGCTACAAGAAACCTGTCCGAGTATCTCGTAAAGGGTTTTGTTCTTGATTCTGAGCGACTGAAAAATCCGGATGGGCGTCCAGACTATTTCGATGAACTGCTCGCGAAAATACGTGATATCCGCGCTTCAGAGAAGAGGTTTTATCAGAAGTTGCGGGATTTGTTCAGTTTGAGTTCCGATTATATCGCGACAGACAAGGCTACCCAGATGTTTTTCGCAGAAACCCAGAACAAACTGCTGTATGCCGTAACACATCGCACAGCAGCCGAAATTGTAATGGACAGAGCGGATGCCGCTAAACAAAATATGGGCCTGACCTCCTGGAAAGGAAGCATAGTCCGCAAGCAAGATGTCATCATCGCAAAGAATTATCTCTCTGAAGATGAAATAGACACATTGAACAGGCTGGTCACGGTCTTTCTGGAATCCGCCGAATTGCGCGTAAAAGAGAGAAAAGATTTAACGATTGACTATTGGAAAAAGAGTGTTGACTCTATGCTTGCTTTTCATGGAAAGGATGTTTTGACAGGAAAAGGGGGCATCTCCAATAGACAGATGGAGCAGAAAGTTTTGCAAATATATGATGATTATGACAGCAGACGCAAATCTTTCGATGCGTTGGAAGCTGACCGACAAGATATGCTGGAGCTTGAAGATTTGGCAAAAAGCATCAAACAGATTTAGCCTTCTAACGCGATGAAATTCAAATTCAAGATACAACAATACCAGACCGATGCCGTGGAGAACACCGTGGGGGTGTTCGCGGGTCAGCCCTCGCGGGACTCTTTCCTCTACCGCAGAGACCTGGGAAGACGGGCGGGGACGGATATCGTGTTTGAAGACGAGTATGCCGGCTACCGCAATGCCGACATTGAACTCACCGACCAGGAGATCTTCCATAATATTAAGGACATACAGAGCCGCGCCGATATCCCGGAATCTAAAACTCTTTCCCATGACCTGGGCCGCGTGGGGCTGGATATCGAGATGGAGACCGGCACTGGCAAGACCTATGTCTATATCAAGACGATGTTCGAACTGAACAAACGTTACGGCTGGAGCAAGTTCATCGTGGTCGTCCCGAGCATCGCCATACGCGAAGGAGTTTTCAAGAGTTTCAAGACTCTCGAAGACCACTTTATGGAGTACTACGGTAAGAAGGCGCGCTACTTCATCTACAACAGTTCCAACCTCCAGCAGCTCGACTCTTTCTCTTCTGACGCCGGCATCAACGTGATGATCATCAACACCCAGGCTTTCGCCACCTCGATGAAGGAAGGCGCGAAAAACACCGCCGCCCGCATCATCTATACGGAAAGAGACGATTTCGGCAGCCGCAAACCTATAGACGTATTGGCAGCCAACAGGCCCATCATCATAATGGACGAGCCGCAGAAAATGGAGGGCGAAGCGACCCGGACGGCGCTCAAAAGATTCAAGCCTCTCTTTGTCCTGTACTACTCCGCAACCCACAAGACTTCCCACAACTGCATCTATGCTCTGGATGCATTGGATGCATACAAGCAGAGGCTCGTGAAGAAGATTCACGTGAAGGGATTCGAGGTCAAGAATCTGAAGGGTACAAGCTCATATCTGTATCTGGACTCCATCATTCTGGCGAAGAATCAACCTCCACAAGCAAAAATTGAGCTGGAGGTAAGAGGCACCAGTGGTATCCGTAAAGAGTCCCACAGGTTTGATCAGCACGACAGTCTTGAGGCAACCTCCGGACTGGCACAATATGCTGGATTCACAATCTTAGAGATTGACGCACTTCGGGACAGCGTCACCTTCCTCAACGGCATCACAATCAGGCGCGGCGAGACATACGGCGACAGCAGCCAGATAGCGATGCAGCGCGTTCAGATACGCGAAACCATAGCATCTCATTTCGAAAAGGAGAGCGCTCTGTTTGCCAAGGGCATCAAGACGCTGTCGCTGTTCTTCATCGACGAGGTGGCCAACTACAAGAGCTATAACAGCGAAGGCGAGGAGGTGCACGGTCCGTTCTGGAAAATCTTCGAAGAAGAATACACGAACTACCTGGGCGAGCATCTGTCCCTCTTTGACGATGCCTATCAGGCATATCTGCGCAAGTTCAACGCGTCGCAGGTACACAACGGGTATTTCTCGATAGACAAGAAATCCGGACGCACCATAGACTCCGAGACCAAGCGCGGAAGCGACATCTCAGATGATATCAGCGCATACGAGCTTATCCTGAAAAACAAGGAGAGGCTTCTGAGTTTCGACGAGCCGACCCGCTTCATATTCTCACACTCGGCACTGCGCGAAGGCTGGGACAACCCGAACGTGTTTCAGATCTGCACCCTGCGTCACGCCAGCTCCGCTGTGGCGAAGCGTCAGGAAGTAGGCCGGGGACTGCGCATCTGCGTGGACCGGTCCGGAAACAGGATGGACTTTGAGGAGCTGGGAGATTCAGTTCACGACATAAACAAGCTAACGGTAATCGCCAACGAGAGCTATAAGGACTTCATTGACGGGCTTCAGAAAGAAACCCGTGACGCTCTGCGCGAGCGTCCGACCAAGGCCGACATCGCTTACTTCCGGGGAAAGGTGGTAATGAAGGACGGCCAGCCTTATACCATAAGCGAGCAGGATGCGAAGATGATTACCGGCTATCTTATCGGCTTCGGCTATGTTGACAACGCCGGGAAGGTAACGCAGCTTTACAAGGATGATCTCAAGAAAGGCAATCTCCAGCCGGTATTCCCAGGAATCAAGCCTATCGAGACAGAAATCCATAAAATGGTACAGGCCATCTTCGACGAAAGCATTGAGCTTGAGAACATGGTGGAGAACGACTTTGCCACCAAGGTGCCGGAGAACAGGCTGAACGATAATTTCAAGAAGAAGGAATTCCAGAGCCTGTGGGAGAATATCAACCACAAATATGCCTATACTGTCCACTACGACAGCCGGGAACTTATCGAGAAGGCCATCAACTCCATAAACGCCAATCTTTTCGTCACTGAGCTCAAATATATAATGACCAGCGGCGAACAGGAGCAGGTGGACGAGTTCGGGAACATCTCCACGAAGACGAAGACCCTGAGCACGGTCAGCACCTCGACTGTGACCTACGACCTCGTAGGAGAAATAGCGCGACGCACCACTCTGACACGAAAGACCGCCTGCGCCATCCTGAAAGGGATCAGACCCAAGAAGCTCTCGATGTTCAACAACAACCCTGAGGAATTCATCAAAAACGTCAGCCGTCTCATCAGGGACGAAAAGGCCACGATGATAGTTGAGCACATACGCTACAACAAGCTGGACGAGACGTACGATAGCGACATCTTCACCCGGGAGAAGAGTTCACAGCCACTCAGCAAGGCCTATCTTGCCCAAAAGAGCATCCAGGACTATGTATTCACCGACGGATATGCCGAGGAGAGCACTGAAAAGAAGTTCGCCAAGTCTCTGGATGCGGCGTCGGAGGTCTGCGTGTATGCCAAGCTGCCGCGCTCCTTCCAGATTCCGACCCCCGTGGGCAATTACTCTCCGGACTGGGCCATCGCCTTCAACAGGGATTCCGTGAAGCACATCTTCTTCATAGCCGAGACCAAGGGCTCCATGGATTCGATGCAGCTCAAGCCTATTGAGAAAGCCAAGATAGAGTGCGCCGAGAAGCTCTTCAATGACGCGTCGACCTCCAAAGTCCGCTACCATAAGGTGGACAGCTACGAGACACTGCTCAACATCATGAAAGACATAGACTGACAGAATGGTTAAGTTCGACGACAAGCAACTGAAGGCCGGATTATCGAAGCCGCACGAAAACGCGTGGTCATCAGCGTGAACAGCGAACTGACGCTGATGTATTTGCATGTCGGCGAGCGTATCAATAGGGATGTCCTTCACGATAAGAGGGCTGAATATGGGAAGGCAATTGTGTCAACATTGTCAGCACAATTGACAGAGTGCACCGGCTCGTGGCTGTCGACCTTAAGAAAACCAAGTTCAAGGGTAAGCGTTCACTTCTCCGCCTTGCCTTCTGAGATATAAGAGAGACCTTTGCCAAAACGATAAAATCAAGGCAAATGGAAACCTCAAACAAACAGACAAACGAGACGGCAGTCCAGTCGGGCGTTGTGGATTACGCTGCGGCAGTACAGGTATGGCCACGGTCGTTCGATGAGGAAGTTCTGCGAGGACGAGGTGTCGCCGGCATTTACGGCTGCACCTCGGAAATGCAAATTTGATTTGCATTTCTCTCGGTTTGCACGTAAATTTGCAAGTGCATCAAGAGCGCCCTTTGAGGGACGCCAACCGAGCAGCCAGAAGCCACGGTGGCAAAACGATGCGGATGTTCAATCAAAAAAAAGTCTGTATCATGGACAGAAACAAATTCTTCAAGAGGGCGAATGTGCGCCCTACCGAGGAGCAGCGGCTTCTCACCAAACCTTTCTATGCCCATTCCGTTGAAATCTACGCAGGATTCGACAAGTGGAAGGACATCGATCGCTTCTACTTCATTCCCCTGTATCTGGAGATGACATACAGTATCAATGGGATACCGGCGGAACTCGCCCCCGACCCCGTTTGGCTGGGGTCGTTCGTGCAATGCAACTTCAATCACCCTGACCTGTTCCAGTACAAGTGTACGAAGTGCGGCAGGACCGTCCTGCCCTACCGCTATGTCGGCTCGCCTTTGAGCGGCAGGGTTGACCTCGAAGGTCGGTGCAGCTGCGGATGGAAGGGCTACGAAATGGTGTCCGGCTGGTTCGTCCGCGGCGAAGCCCTGAGGGAACAGCTGGATGCCGATAAACTCCGTTGCGAGAGGTTCAGGCTGCTGCATCAGGGAAGCGATGCGGCAACGGTGTGCGAACTCATTGGGTGGCTTAATCGGCAAGAAAACGGGAGCCATCTCTAACTGCGCTTCATCACTAATCAAATTCCGTAATATTGCCCATTTGAGTTAAATATAGTAATGTGCTGTGACACAGAATATTCTGTGTCACAGGCAACCTATGAGCTAATCAGCGCTCCTGAGCTGACGGCTCCGTGTACAGTCTCGTAGTCGGACTTGATGTCGTAGTCCTCGCACACCACGAACAGTGTACCCAAAGTATACCACCTTTCTACGTTATTAGTGGTAACTAGTGCAAAAATATGCAATATAATGATGCCTGTCAAGCATCTAGAATAGTATCTAGTAGAAGAGTTCGAATCTCGTCCTCTCCGCAATTCAAGGTCAGCGATTTCCGCTGGCCTTGATTGTTTTTTTGCCCTTGTCCCATCGTGGCCCGGCAACAAGGTACTGTATACAGCCTTCCCTTGGTCTTCGGAGCGAATCGACGCAAGGGGGCTGGGGAGAATGCTCCCCAGTGCCCCCACCGGGGCTGTCCCGTAGGGACTGGTGGTTGAGGGCAAAACGAATAGGCCGCCGCTTTCCCCAAAGCAACGGCCTGTTGTATATAAAACGAACTTAACAAATAGACAACAAAAAGAACTTTTGTCTGTCCAAGGGCAAAGGTATTAAGATTTATCGAATATGCAAGGGTTTTCCGTTAATTTTTTAAAACGATTTTTATGCGGATCCGTTATCAAAGACTTGATGTTCGCTTACAGATTGATGCAAAAGGCCGTTCCCTCCGCTCCTGTGAGGTCATCGCACCTCTATCCGGAGCATTCCCTATCCGTTCCTGTACTCGCTCGGGGTCAATCCGGTGTGCGCCTTGAAGAACTTGTAGAACACGGACGGATTCGGAAAATGCAACTTGAAGACAATCTCCTTGATGCTGTCATCGGTGTACTTGAGCATGTTCTTGGCCTCAAGAATGACAAAGGAGTCAATCCAGTCCGGGGCCGAACGCCCGCTGACCTGCTTGATGAGTTTGGAAAGATACTTCGGAGTCAGACCCAGATGGTTGGCATAGAATGCCATGTTCCGCTCCGACGTGTGATGTTCGGTCACAAGCGCCATGAAATGCTCGAAGATCAGCTTCACTCTGGTGTTGACCGCCGCGCCCGGCATTTCCGGGGCCGTCACCGCACTCTTCTCCATCAGACCGCCAAGCATGTAGAACAGCGACGCTATCAGAGAGCCGACGGCCTCCCTCTTGTTCGGCACGTCTGAGGAAAGGATGTCTCCGAAAAGGTCCAGATACCGGGAGCAGAAGGCGATGTTTTTGTCGTTCAACTTAATGCACGGCTCTGTCAGCAGCTTCATGCGGTCATCGAAAATTTTCTTAAAGTCGAAACTTATGCTGGAAAGATACTCCTTGGAGATTGCGATGACGATGAATTCTAACACGCTGTCATCATCCTGCTGCGACCTGTTTATCTTGACGATGTTGCCCGGCGTTCCCACGAACAACGTTCCCTTGCTCACTGAATATGACTGCAGGTTGAGTTCCACGTCCAGTCTGCCGGATTTGCAGAAAATAGCGATGTAGGCATCACTGCGGCAAGGATATTTCAGAAACTGATGGTCGTTGCTGTACTTGACGTCCAGGATGAAGAAGTCGTCTCCAAGCTGGATCTCGTTCTGCACCGGGATGAGTTTTCTGATCTGCTTGAGACCTATGTTCAATAACGAATCAGGCATGCCGTGAAATGTTTTCCATTGTCCGGCGGTAAAGTTAGAGAATATTCCGGTTATTGCAAAATTTCGCAATATTCTACCTTTTGACAATTAATGATCCCAATCGTTCATCCCAATGGTGTAATTTGGCAATCAATTTGTAGTGAATTAACTTCTTGACATAACAACGAAAACAAGATTTATGAATATGAACAAGCACTTTGTCAGAATTTCAACATTCCTTGCCCTGGCCCTCGCGCCGGTGGCGATGAATGCCCAGCAGACGCTGACGCTGGAGCGATGCCGTGAAATGGCGATCGAGAACAACAAGACCTTGAAACAGGCCGAGACCAAGATTGAGATGTCCGGCTACGACCGCAAGACGGCGTTCGCAAACTATCTCCCAAACATTTCCGCTACAGGCGCTTACATCTACAACGCCAATGACATCGCCCTTGTCGGTGACGCGACATCACAGAAGCTTCAGAACATGGGGACCCTGATTCATTCTCAGACCCAGAGTTTCACCCAGGAACTGATGACCGCCATAAAATCCAATCCTGCCGCCGCTCTCGAGTACATGAACAGTCCGATGTGGCAGACTGTTCTCGGCGCCCTGTCCCAAACGGACATGTCGCAGACCATCAACGCTTTGGGCAAGGAGATTGACGATGCTTTCCATCCGGATCTGCACAACATATTCGCAGGTTCGGTGACAGTCCGGCAGCCTGTCTTCATGGGCGGGAAGATTGTGGCAGCCAACCACATTGCCAAATTGGCAGAGGAGTTGTCGAAGACACAGTACGACCAGCAGTACCAGCAGGTGATCGTGGATGTCGATCAGGCTTACTGGCAGATCGTCTCCATCGCCAACAAGAAGAAACTCGCTGACGCCTACGCAGACCTCCTTCACAAGATGGAGCATGATGTCAATCTTTCTGTCAGGGAAGGTGTCGCAACGGAATCCGATGCCCTTCAGATAAAGGTGAAGGCCAACGAGGCCGACATGCTCAAGACGAAGTCCGACAACGGTCTCACTCTCGCCAAGATGCTTCTGTGCAAGCAGATCGGTCTGGATCTCAATTCGGAAATCGTCCTCGCCGACGAGACTCTTTCCGACATTCCCGTCCCGCAGATCGGTACCGGAAAGGATCTTGACCAGATCTACACCGACAGGCCGGAGACCAGAAGCCTTGAGCTCGCGTCCAGAATCTACGACGGGAAGGTCAGGGTCGCCAGAGCCGACATGATGCCGAAAGTCGCCCTGATGGCGGGCTATTCCGTCACAAACCCTAACATCAAGAACGGTTTCCAGAAAGATTGGGGCGGATTCTTCAATGCCGGAGTGATGGTCAACATCCCGATTTTCCACGGCTTCGAGGCTCTCAGCAAGACACGCAAGGCCAAGGCGGAGGCCACCCTCTACAGAACCCAGCTGGAGGATGCCAAGAACCTGATCAACCTTCAGGTCACCCAGCTCCGCAAGCAGGAGGGCGAGGCGCTGGAGAAACTTACTATGGCCCGGAACAACCTTGCGAGCGCCGAGGAGAACCTCCGCACCGCCACAGTCGGCTTCGAGGAAGGCGTGATCGAGACAAACACGGCGCTCGCCGCCCAGACCGCATGGCTCAAGGCTCATTCTGAATATATCGATGCGGGAATCGAACTCCAGATGCTTGCCGCCAACCTCGACAAGGCCGAGGGCAACAACCGCGCGCAGGTGAGATAATCAAAGGAAATAATAAAAATCAATGAATATCATGGAAAAGGAAAAGAAAAGCTACAATCTCGTGATCGGCATTGTGGCGCTCATAGTGATCATCCTTCTGATCGCTGTCATCGGCTATTTCGTCTCAAAGCCAAAGCCGCTGGTTATCCAGGGCGAGGCCGAGGCCAGTGAGTACAGGGTCTCCGGAAAAGTTCCGGGCAGGATCGAGGAGATGTACGTCAAGGAAGGCCAGATGGTCAGCAAGGGCGACACCGTGGCGCTCATCGACTCTCCTGAGGTCCGCGCGAAACTCGCCCAGGCCAATGCCGTGAAGGCGGCCGTGAGCGCCCAGAACCAGAAAGCCCGGAACGGCGCCAGGCAGGAGCAGATCATAGGCGCGTACGAACTCTATCAGACAGCCCTCGTACAGGAGGACGTGATGAAGAAGTCTTTCGAGAGGATCCAGAAGCTTTACGACCAGAAGGTCATCGCCGCACAGAAGTACGACGAGGTCAAGGCCAAGTACGATGCCGCCGTCGCCCAGACGAAAGCCGCAAAGAGCCAGTATGACATGGCTGTCAACGGTGCCCGCGCGGAGGACAAGGCATCCGCCCAGGCTCTTGTGGATCAGGCCGACGGCGCCCTGATGGAGGTTGAAGCCTACCTTGGCGAACTGTACCTGACCGCTCCGTCGGACGGAATCATCTCCGCCATATTCCCGAAAGTCGGAGAGCTGGTCGGCCAGGGAGCTCCTGTGGCCAGTGTCACAGACCTGAACGACATCTGGTTCACGTTCAACGTCCGCGAGGACTACCTCCACGGAATGAAGCAGGGTGACAAGATCACCGTGATCATTCCGGCCCTTGACGGGAAGGAGGTTCCGGCCACTGTCAACTACGTTGCCGTCCGCGAGTCCTACGCCACTTGGAAGGCCACGAAAGAGACCGGAATGTACGATGCCAAGACCTTCGAGGTCAGAGCCGTTCCGGACGTGAATGTTGACGGCATACGTCCGGGCATGTCAGCCATCGTAAAGTAAGGGATCATGAACAATTGGCAGAAAATATTGGCGGTGGCCCGCCGCGAACTCAGGATCATCAGGCAACGCCCGATTTATCTTCTGGGTTCCGTGGGGGTGATCGCTTTTTGCGCCATATTTTTCCTGACATTTCTGAAGGACGGTCTGCCAAGCGACATTCCTATCGGTCTGGTGGATTATGACTATTCGTCAACCTCCAGGAATTTCAGCCAGCAGCTGGACGCTACCCAGCTGGGCAAGGTAGTCCACTACGACTCGTTCGCCGCGGCGAGGGAGGACATGAACAGGGGGAAGATCTCCGCCGTGTGTGTCATTCCTGTCGGAATGAACGATGACATCCAGGCGAGCAGACAGCCGAAGATCACATTCTATGTCAACGGCCTTTACTTCGTCAGCGGGGCGTTGGCCTGGAAGGATCTGCTGACTATGGTCAATCTGACCAACGGAGCCGTGCAGAGACAGGCGTTCAGGGCCAGAGGCTACAACGACAGCCAGATAATGGGCATGATCAGACCGATAGACATCGACCTTCACCAGATCGGCAATGTCACCACCAACTACAGCTACTACCTCACGAGCGTCCTGCTTCCGGGCGTGCTGGAGATGATAGTGATCATCGTCCTGATCTATTCATTGGGAGCGGAACTGAAATACGGTACCTCCAGGCACCTGCTCCGCACTTCAGGGGACTCGATCGTGACGGCTCTCGCCGGCAAGCTGCTGGTGTGGACGCTGACGTTCTCCGCGATAGGGCTGATCCTGATTCTGCTTCTGTACCACAGGCTTAATTTCCCGCTGGCCGGTTCGATCTGGAACATGTTCATCGGAATATTCCTGATGGTCTTCGCAAGCGAGGCGATCGCAGTGTTCATCATCGAGATGCTTCCTGTGCCGAGGCTTGCCCTCAGCATCGGCGCGCTCTACAGCGTGCTCGGATTCTCGCTCTCGGGCTTCACCCTTCCGATCGAGGCCATGCCGCCTTACGTCCAGGGGCTTGCCGAGGCGTTCCCGCTGAGGCACTACTATGAGTTCTATGTCCAGGAGGCCATTTTCGGGGCCGGATTCGCCGGATGGTGGAGACAGGCGGTCTATCTGCTGCTTTTCATCCTCGTCCCGCTCATCGGACTGACCCGCCTGAAGAGGGCGTACATCCATCAGAATTTCCCTAAAGACTGACAAGACATGAAAAGTTCATACGCAAAGACTTGGCTCAAGGACTTCTGGGGCATATTCTGCCATGAGTTCCGCCAGATTTTCTCGGACAGCGGCGTGCTGCTGATCTTCCTGGTGGCCGGACTGGCCTATCCTCTCCTGTACAATGTCGTCTATCTCAACGGAATCCTTTCCGACACCCCGATCGCCGTGGTGGACAACGCCGACTGCCAGGAGAGCCATCGCTTCATAAGGGAGATCGACGCCACGAGGGAGGTCGAGGTCGCGGCGAAATGCGTGAATATGGCCGAGGCGGAGAAGATGATGCAGGAACGCAAGGTCAACGGCATTCTCATGTTCCCGTCCGACTTCGGGGAGAAACTGGCCAGGAACGAGACTTCCACCGTGTCGCTGTACGCGGACATGAGCAGTTTCCTGTACTACAAGAACGCCCTGATGGCCACCAACTTCGTGATGCTTCACGAGGTCGGGCAGATCCAGATGGAAAGGTACTCGATGCTGGGCATGACGGAACAGTCCGCCTCGCAGACCGTGAAGCCTCTCGGCTACGAGGACAACAACCCCTACAACAGGGCCTCCAGCTACAGTTTCTTCCTTATCTCGGCCATACTGATGATCATCATCCAGCAGACGCTTTTCTACGGAATGTCCCTGCTGGTGGGAACCGCGAGGGAAAGGAACCACAGTTTCGCCTCGCTTCCGGACAGACTTGAAGGACACGGAGTTGGCCGTGTGGTTCTGGGGCGCGGAGGAGCCTACTGGCTGCTGTACCTTGCCGTGGGCATGTACATAGCCTTCATCGTCCCGGCCATATTCGGAATCCCTCAGAGAGGCGAGTTCCACGATGTCCTGGCATTGCTGGTGTTCTTCATCACCGACTGCGTGTTCTTCAGCATGACCTGGAGCACGCTGATCACGAGAAGGGAATCCGTGTTCGTCCTGTTCCTCGCCATGTCGCCTGTGGCTCTGTTCCTGACAGGCTGCTCATGGCCGACGGTGGCGTTCCCGGGATTCTGGAAAGTGTTCTCCTACATCTTCCCGTCCACATTCGGCGCTCAGGGATTCATCAACATGAGTACCGCCGGCGGTGACATGGGAGCCGCGGACGTGCAGATGAAGGCGATGATTGTCCAGACCATCATCTATTTCTTCCTTGCATGCGCCGCGATCTACATCGAGAACTGGGTTCTCCGCCACAAGGAGGCCCTGATCGAAAAGCGCAACCGCTTCGAGAAGCGTGTCGGAATCGACCGCGTGGAAGACACCAAGATAATCGCCGGAGAATAAGGTTCATTTGCGGACAGTTTCAAATGGATCTTAAGGCTTGAGCCGGTAAAATAAACTCCCTCCCGAATTTTGGTAACGTGCAAAATTCGGGAGGGAGTTTATTTTACCGGAGACCCTTATTCCCCGACGTGGAACGCCACGCGAAGTTCCTCGATCTCTTTGTCGGTGATTGGATTCAACTTGCCCAGAGGAGCGGCCAGGATCAGTGAGCGGGCACTGAAGTCAGCCACCTCAAGACGGTCGAAAGTGTTGATGAGCTTGTCTCCGGTAACGACTACGGAATCGTTCTCCAGCATGACGAACGGCCTGTGCCTGAATTCATCGGCAAGTTCGGTCAAATGCTCGTCGTACTGGCTTCCGAACGGGAATGTAGGGATGTCCTGAAGGAATATCCAGCTCTCCGGGATGGTGCGCACATCGAATTTCACTCCGGTCGTGCAGAATCCCATCAAGGCGGGCGACTGGGTCAGGATGACCGAGTTGACCTTCGGGTTGCGGCGGTAGATCTCGTAGTGGAGCGCCACCGAACGGCTGGCTTTCTTTCCAGCCTCGACCATTCCGTCCTTTATCTGCACGATATCCTCCGGATCCAGATCCCAGCGCTGCATGCTGGATGGCGTGATGAGGAAGTCGTTGCCTTTCCAACGTACGGATGCCGTGCCGTAGGAACTGCACATGAGTCCCTGAGAGCAGGCCCTGCGGACAATCTTGCAGATCTCGGCGCGGATGGCCCTCTCATCGGACGGATGCTCGACATTCATGAAATGCTGGAACGGAGTGTTCACGGCCCTTTCGTGCTGGAGTATCTGATTTTCGTTGAGGTATTTAGGCTCTCCAAGGGTCTTTGCGTTCAGAATGGTGCGGGCGCAAAGCTCAAGGGTCTCGAACCTCTGGTAAGCGTCGGCGATGTCATCACCGGCGACCACGACTCCGTGATTCTCCATGATGACAGCCTTGTAGTCAGGGTTTTTCTTGAACTCGGCCACGATCTTCTTTCCGAGAAGCTCGCTTCCCGGAAGTGCATATTCAGCGAAACCTACAGGACCGCATGTGGCGCGCGCCTGAGGGATGATGCTAGTGTCCGGCACCTGATGGACCATGCTGAATGTGACCAGTCCGGGAGGATGGGCGTGGATGACAGAATGAATGTGCGGATTCATCCTGTAGATGGCCTTGTGGAACGGATATTCGGAAGAAGGTCTGTGAGGACCGATGATGGTCCCGTCGGCTTTCACGCACATGATGTCCGCCGGGGTCAGCGAACCTTTGTCAATCCCCGCCGGGGTGATCCACATGTCCCCGTTCCCGTCCATGATGGACAGGTTTCCGCCGGATGTCGTGGTCATCTCGCTGCGATAGATCCTGCCGATGATAATCGCTATCTGCTCGGCCGGATGCATCAGATTTACATCAAGTTGTTTCATGATATTAATGAATTACTGTCAATTATAATTATGCCAGCATGACCTGACCTCCCGTCACAGGGATGGCCTGCCCGGTCTCTCCGGTCTGGTCGATGGCGTAGAGAATGGCCTTGCAGACATCCACAGGGTTGCATCCCTTGCGCATAGGCACCTGGGCAAGGTAGTAGTCCTTGACATCCTGCACGGTCTTCGCTCCGGGAACCTTGCCGGCGTTAAGATACTGGATGAACAATCCGTTCTCAGGGTTGCTCCACAGAGGTCCGTCGTAGTAGTTGCCGGGGCAGATACTGTTGACTTTCACCCTGTAGGGGGCGAGCTCAAGGGCGAAGGACTGGGTCAGGCCTATTCCTCCGAACTTGCCGCCGGCGTAGGCGAAGTTGGCCTTGCTGCCGCGCAGCCCGCTCTTGCTGTTGACCTGGATGATGTCGGCGAAATAGTCCGGATCCCACGCTGTCTCGATCTTCATGATGTGCGAGGCAGCCTTGGCGCAGAAGAAATAGGCTTCGTAGTTGATCTTGGTGACGAACTCGAAATTCTCCGGGGTCATCACGTCCAATCCTCCGGCGCGTACCACTCCGGCGTTGCTGACAAACGCGTCCAGCGCACCGAAGTTCACGACGGTCTCCTTCATCAGGTTCCGGAGGCTCTCCATGTCGGCGACATTTGTCTTTACGAATATTGCCCTGTTGGCTCCTGCCTTTTCATTGAAGCCGGCGGCGGTCTTCTCCCCGGTCGCCTCATTCAGGTCCGCCACCACGATGTTGGCTCCCTGCGCCATCAGCTCACGGGCTATGCCCTCCCCGAATCCCTGGGCGGCTCCGGTCACGATGATCGTACGTCCTTCCACGCGGCCCTTTGACGAGCCGGCGGCGACCTTGCGGCGGTAATTCTCAACCTCCCAGTTGTCGATGAAGTCAATCCAGGCCTGCTCCATCGGGTGTTCTCCTCCGAAGCTCTGTGCGAGGAACGCCACTTTCATCGCATCGGTGAACACGTCGGTGATGATTTGGGCGTTCTTGGAGTTGTCTCCCACGGCCACGAGGCCGATTCCATTGATAAGCAGAACTTTAGGCGTGTAGCCTCTTTCGCTGACGAAAGCCTCGATCTGCTCCTCCGCCTGCCTGAGAATCTCTTCATCTGACTCTGCGTCAATGAATATGTAAGCACTCTTGCAGTACACGATGATGTCCGGCGTGAACGGCTTCGCGATCTTGTCGAAGCGACCCTCAAGGAAGTAATCCACAAGGGAGTTCTTGGTGACTTTCAAGGTCTTGAGTCCCCTTCCGGAACGTGAGAGCATCTGACGGATGGCCGGAACGACATCCGTCACGGTCTCGGAGACCGGTGTCTCTCCTTCCGGAAGCACCCCGGCCTTGGCTTCAAGTTTTCCGAGGATCTCCGAATATATTCTCTCGATCTCCGCGGTGGTGTCCCCGCCCACGAATATTCCGTGGTTCTGAAGGAAGATCACCTGCGGCTCCCGGCCGTTCGCGGTCCTGTACTCCCGGATCCGGTCATAAACCTTTTTGAAGAGAGTGTAGCCGGGGTCGGTATATTCAATGTAAAGGGCCTCCGGGAAAAGTTCCCCGCAGACCGCCTCCGCGTTCACCGAACACATCAGCCCGTTGACAAGGGTCGGATGCAGATGCACCACGAAAGCGAATCCCATGCAGTTGTGCAGGGATGTCTCCACGGACGGCCTCCTGTCCTTTGTCACGCAGGCCGCGGCGAGGTCGTTCTTGACCTGTTCCTCGCGGATTGCCGTGTCCCCGCAGTAAACCTTTTCCCCCATCCCGTTCAGAAGCGCTCTGTCAAGGACGGCGAATCCGTCCTCCGTTATCGTCGCGAGGGCGTGGCCGCTGGCCTTTACCCAAAGTCTGTTCTCATCCTTGTAGGAGGTGTTTCCACCTCCCGCTATCACGAACCGGGAGTCCTGTCCGAACTTCCTGGAAATCGCGATAAGATCTTCAATCTGTTTCATATTCGTGTATCAGTTATGTGTTCTGTCCTGCCTCTCCGACATGACCCTAAAGAGACAAAGCCTTGCGGATCAGTTCGTCACCCGCCTCGATGGAATCCAGTCCCGCCTGATGTGCCGCCACGGCGCAGGCTCCCCGGTAGTTGGTCTCACGCAGTTTCCCGCTGAGTCCGTCGGAGTTTTCCCGGGTGCGCAGACGGATCGGCTCCAGCTCCGGCGTGTTGTGCTCCGAGCCGAAAGTGACGATGAATCCCTCGTCCTGAAGGTAGCCGGAATATTCCTCAAGCACGGCTGTCGTGTTGCGGGTCGTGATGAATTCAACCGACTTGATTCCACGTCTTTTCAGAATGTCGGCGGCTTTCTGGAGATCGCCTTCGAAATCGGTGAAGTTGCCTTTCGCGTCATCGGCGAGAAACGGGTAGGTCGGGATTCCGCCGGCCGCCTTGATGATCCGGCAGACGGTCTCCATCGGCAGGAACGCCTTCGGATCCTCCGGGACAAACGCCGCGCCTCCGGCCTTGAGAAGTCTGCTTCTGATCTCGTTCTCCACCGCCGCCGCATTGTCCGGGGCAGACTTCAGCGGTTGGCCGCAGAAGATCTTTTCGTAGAGGGCGAGCCTGTCCCCGATCTTGCCGGACCTTGCGTCAACGGCCATCCTGAGAGCTTTGGCAAGGTGACGCTCCCGCACCGAGCCTCTGGTCAGATCTTTGACAACCTGCCTGAAATCAATGTTGAACCCGGCCTTGACCGCATCCAGATGGGCGTTCAGTTTCGCACACATCCTTTCTACCTGCAAGTTGGATTCGGCTCTGACATCAGATAACATCTGAGCCTCCTTCCCTTTGAGGATCACCGGATAGGCCAGCCCCTTTCCGCTGAGGTAGGTGCGTCCCGGGTTGTTCGGGTCGTTGACTCTCAGCCCTGCCGCCTGATCCTCGCTGTTCAGCGAGATGAACTCTATGTTGAACAACGGGTAAAGATGTCTGGCCGCACACTCGTCATTCCATTCCCGATAGCCGTCCAGACTGTAGAAGTCGTTGATTCCCACCACTCCCACGCCCTCCGCGGCGGCCATGTCGAGAGCCTGCATCACGTCTGTGAAGGCGCTGAATGAGTACGGTGTGTGCAGATGCGCGTTAACGTCGATTATGGTTTTCATATTCATGAATATTCTTTGCTCAAAGTTAGCAATAATCCCATAAAGGTCATTCCACAAGACGGATTTTTAAAGCCATTCGGTCAAATTTGAAATTATTTTGTAAATTTGTCAAGATTACCACGGATGACACTGCATATTTTAATAAACATTCAATATGGGTAATAAGAATTCCAACCTTGCGGCCATCATTGTGATGTTCGCACTTTTCTTCATGATCGCGTTCGTGACGAACCTCGCCGGATCGATGGGCGTGATTGTCACCAACCAGTTCGGAGCGTCCAAGGCTCTGTCCCAGCTCGGATCTCTTGCCAACTTCATCGCCTATGCGTGCATGGGCATTCCTGCCGGACTGATTCTCAAGAGAAAAGGCTACAAAGTCACCTCTCTTCTCGCTGTCGTCATCGGCTTCATCGGAGTGGGGGTTCAGTTCCTTTCAGGCTATGCGGAGTCTTTCGGCGTTTACGTGCTCGGAGCCTTCATAGCCGGTTTCTCCATGTGTATGCTCAACATCGTCGTCAACCCGATGCTCAACACTTTGGGCGGCGGCGGTAACAAGGGCAACCAGCTGATCCAGTGGGGCGGCTCATGCAACTCCATCGGTGCGACCATCGCTCCGGTCTTCGTCGGTTGGCTCGTGGGCGGCAGCATCAAGGACGCCTCAGTGGCCAAGGCCGCTCCGGTGATGATAATCGCAATGGCGATCTTCGCCATCGCTTTCATCGTGATCCTGCTCACGAAGATTCCTGAACCCCATATGGAAACCCCTGAGGAGAAGGCGGCCCGTCTCTCCGGCAACAAGGTAAAGGATCCGTACGGACCTCTTTCATTCCGCCACTTCGTTCTCGGCGCCGTCGCCATTTTCTTCTATGTGGGCATTGAGGTCGGCATCCCGAACACCGCCAACGTGTACTTCTCCGGACTTGACGGAGTTGGTCCGGCCCTTGCCGGCACAATGATCGGCGGCTACTGGTTCTGCATGCTCCTCGGACGTCTGATCGGAGCGGGTGTCGGAGCCAAGGTCAGCAGCAAGGCGATGCTTCTCTCGACTTCGGCTGTGGCCATCGCTTTCATCCTTTGCGTGGTCTTCATCCCTGAGACCGTGACAGTGGCGATTGCCGGTAAGGTGATTCCTATCGCCCTTGTCTTTGTGCTTCTTTGCGGATTCTGCACCTCTATCATGTGGGGAGCGATCTTCAATCTCGCGGCTGAAGGCCTCGGCAAGTACACGGCTGCCGCTTCCGGCATCTTTATGGCTCTCGTCTGCGGCGGCGGCATCATTCCGTTCATCCAGAACTTCATCGCCGACAAGGTCGGCTCCCTCCAGAGTTACTGGCTCATCGTACTTTGCCTGGCCTACCTCATCTATTACGCTGCGGCCGGCTCAAAGAACGTCAACAAGGACATCCCTGTAGAGTAATAATCCCGATGCAGTGTCCGATTGCCCTGTCGAGGTGGTCGGACACCGCTCTTATTTAACATATTCACAAATGGAACAGAATTTAGTAATAGGAATAGACATAGGCGGACAGACCACCAAATGCGGTGTGGTTGACGCGCGTGGGACCGTGCTTGCGCAGACAGTCATCCGTTCAGACACCCACACCACCGTGGAGCCTTACATTGAAGAACTTGCGGCGGCCTTGAAGAAAATCATCGCTGACGCCGGTGCCGAGGGTCAGATCCGCGGGATCGGAGTGGGCGCCCCGAATGCCAACTACTACACGGGAGAGGTGGAGAACGCCGTGAACCTTTCGTGGGGAAGGGCGGGCGCGATTCCTTTCGCGAAGATGCTTTCCGAGGCTATGGGCGGCATCCCTGTGACCCTTACCAATGACGCCAACGCCGCCGCGATGGGCGAGATGACCTACGGAGCCGCAAGGGGGATGAAGAACTTCATCATGATCACCCTCGGAACCGGTGTCGGCAGCGGAATCGTAATCAATGGAGAGATGGTTTACGGCCACGACGGATTCGCCGGCGAGCTTGGCCACACCACGATCGTGCGCCACAACGGACGCCACTGCAACTGCGGCAAGAACGGTTGTCTTGAGACCTACTGCTCAGCCACGGGTGTTGCCAGAACCGCCCGCGAGTGGTTGGACATGAGCGAGGAGCCGTCCGCCCTCAGGAGTCTTGACAACATCTCCTCAAAGGATGTTTACGAGGCTGCCAAGGAAGGCGACAGACTTGCAATCAAGATCTTTGAATACACCGGCACACTCCTCGGCGAGGCTTTCGCCGACTTCATCGCGTTCTCCGCTCCGGAGGCCATCGTCCTCTTCGGCGGTCTCGCCCGAAGCAAGGAGTTCCTCACCGAGCCGATTCTCCGCTCGATGAACGACAACGTCCTTCCTCTCTGGAAGAACAAGGTTCAGATCGTCTATTCCCAGCTCAAGGAGTCCGACGCCGCCATCCTCGGCGCCTCCGCCCTTGCTTGGGAGCGATAGAGACAACCTCTTTCCGCCATTACGGGATCGAAGGAGGGCGATCAAAGATCCTAAATAACTCGAGCTGAAAAAGTTGGCGCTGTCATGGTTAAAGACGGCGCCAACTTTTTTCAATATTCTCCAAACGGTATTCCAACAAACCAATGCAGGTTGGGGGATTCACTCGTTTCCCGTATTGGCGATCACCTTCCCCTTATGAGGAAAAATTGCCGGCTACCCGATGCGGCTGGTGAGGCAGGTCATCGCGGGATCGGGACGGAACTCGATGCCTGTTGAGGTGGCGGGGATGAGGACGGTCTCGCCCTGACGGAGGGTGACGGTGTACTCCTCCCCGTCATTCTCGCGGTCAACGAGAGTGCCGCTTCCGGCGACACACATCACGACCAGGAATGAGTCAATCCCCGAGAGATCCTTGGCGCAAGGCCTGCCGAGGTCAAAGAGCGAGGTGGTGAAGTACTTGCAGCTCACCAGTTCAGTCTCCGCGTCCTTGACACGGGAATATTCCGTCCTGTAGTCCGGATAGACCTCGTAGTCGATGGCCTCCTTGGCCTGTTCGATGTGAAGCTCGCGTGGCTTCCCGTCAAGGCCCAGGCGGCCATAGTCGTAGATTCTGTAGGTCAGGTCGGAAGTCTGCTGGATCTCGGCGACGAAGGCTCCGGCCCCGATGGCGTGGATGCGGCCGGCGGGGAGGAAGAACACATCCCCGGGAGCGATCGGGTAACTTGCCAGCACATCGGTGATCGTGTGCCCGTTGACACGTTCCTCATATTCTTCGGGCGTGATCCACTCCGTGAGTCCGCTCAGCAGATGAGCTCCCTCGTCGGCTCCCACGACGTACCACATCTCGGTCTTGCCTTTCATTCCCGGATGGGTTCTGGCGGCAAGTTCGTCGTTCGGGTGCACCTGAATCGACAGGTCGCTCTTGGCATCGATGAATTTGATGAGGAGCGGGAATTCCGTGCCTGTCTCGGCAAAGACTTTCCGGCCGACAAGGGCGGGGCCATATTCATTCATCACATCGGTGAGGCTTCTGCCCTTGAGCGGGCCGTTGGCTATCGTGGAGACGTGCCCCGGTACGGCCGAGATCTCCCAGCTCTCTCCGATCTTGCGCTGTTTTGTCTTGACGCCCTTGAACGGGGCGATCTTTTCTCCGCCCCACACCATTTCGCGTAGATAGGGCTCAAATTTCAGAGGGTACATATTCGTTAAGTTCTTTCTTCTGTGCAACTATTTCTTGTCCAGCTCGGCGAGGGCGAAAGCGTAGGCTCCGAGAGAGATGGCCTTGCTGGCTCCGATCTTGGAACGCATCACGCCGGTCCGCTTCTGAGGATCATAGACAACCTCGCGGTCGCTTCCGTAAACCTTCAGGGAACGCGCCTCGCCGCGGGCGAACTGCTCGAACTCGGCCGGGTCATCGAGATTATAGACCTTCATCTGGACGCGCGGGAGTTCCTCGCCGGTGAGCTGGTGCATCTTGCCGCGCATGGTACGTAATATTCCAGGCATCAGGTACTTGTAGTTGTTCATCACGCCGCCGCCGATCACAATGAGACCATCGATCAGGGTCACGGCCGTGGCCATCGCATCGCCGGCCACCTCGCCCATCTTGTCGAAAGCCTTGATCGCCGCCTCTTTGTCTCCGGGTCTGCGGCCCTCGCAGACCTCGGCGAGATCCTTAGGCTCAAGACCGTGGTCAGGATTGCCGGTCAGCTCGCCGTAAACCCTTTTCACGGCACGGATCGCGGCTCCGTCCTCCACGATGATGTCCGGCATGTCCGGATGCTTGAGGCAGAACGTCTCGACACAGGAGTTGTCGCCGCGGTTGAGTTCGCCGCCAATGACCGTGCCTATTCCCAGACCGGTACCGAAGGTGTAGCCGATGAGATTGCGGTAACGCTTCGCGCTGCCGGCCTTGGCAAGCCTTTCGTTGACTTCCGGGAGAGCTCCGCCGAGAGCCTCGCCGTAGGCATAGAGATCGCCGTCGTTGTTGATGAAGACAGGAATCCCGAACGTGTCCTCAAGGAACGGGCCTAGTGCGACTCCGTCCCTGAAAGACGGAAAGTTGGGAAGATAGCCTCCGATGATGCCGTCAGGGTAGTCGGCGGGGCCGGGGAAACAGAAACTGATCGCCACGGGTCTTTCCTTTCCGAGTTCCTCCTTGATCCTGCTGAAACCCTTGACCATCGTGCCGAGGCAGCGGTCAAGGTTGTCGGCGTTGGAGGGAAGCGTGATGGGTTCGCAGCAGAACTCGCCGCCACGCATGGCGCCGAAGACCATGTTGGTGCCGCCGGCGTCGAGAGTCATGACGACTCTGCTGTCTGTTTTTATGTCGGACATATCTCTTGTGTTTAATTGGTGTCGTGCCGCCTGAGATTCCGGACATTCGGAAAAATCAGGCCTTTCCATTGCAAAGATAATCATAATCTGCCTTTTCAGGCTTATCGTTTGTGGGGAATTTTAGAAACATGAAAAAAATGATGCAGGTTATTTTTTGAAGGTTTCTTAGTAACTTTGCGAGATTAATTTATTTGTGATGCAGAAAAGAAGAAATCGCCAAGGTGGCGGGAACGGCGGCAGGAAGAGCCGCGACAGAAGATTCGGGTTCAGACAGAAGACGAAAAGAGTGCTGGAGGAGGTTACAGGAAAAGTCCAGATGACAAGGGACGGCTACGTCTTCGTGATCATCGAGGGAGAGCCGGACAATGACGTGTTCGTCAAGGCATCCAAGACCCGGGGAGCGCTGAACGGAGACATCGTGAGATGCGCGGTGACAAGTGAGAAAAAGGAAGCCGATGAGGCTAAGGGACGTGGCCGCAGGGACGCAGCCAGGCGTCGCGAAGGAGAGATCATAGAGATCGTGGAACGCAGCCGCAAGCCGTTCGTCGGCGTGCTGCACACTGTCGGAAAGCAGGCCTGGGTGCTGATGCAGTCAAGGAATATGCCGTACGACATCAGCATAGATTTCGAGAGCCTGCCGGAAGGAGCCAGGAGGGGGATGAAAGTGGCGGCGGCGATCGACGGATGGGACAAGGGCGACCCCGCCCCTAAAGGCCACATTGTGGATGTGCTGGGCATGCCGGGAGAGAACGACACGGAGATGCACGCCATCCTCGCTGAATATGCCCTGCCTTACAGGTTCGAGCCGGAGGTTGAGAACGCCGCCGACCGGATCTCGGACAAGATCACGGAGAAGGACATCAAGGAACGCCGGGATTTCCGGAACACTCTGACATTCACCATCGACCCGGCTGACGCCAAGGACTTCGATGACGCTCTGTCGTTCAAGAAACTGGACAACGGCAACTACGAGATCGGCATCCACATCGCCGACGTGTCCCACTACGTGCTTCCGGGAACGATTGTGGACAAGGAGGCTCAGGAACGCGGCACGTCCGTCTATCTGGTTGACAGGACCGTCCCGATGCTGCCGGAGAAGCTGTGCAACAAGCTCTGTTCTCTCCGTCCCCATGAGGAGAAACTTACCTTCTCGGTCGTGGTGGAGATGACTCCCCGCGGAAAGATAGAGAGCCGCTGGTTCGGCCGCACGGCGATCCGCTCCGACTATCGCTTCGACTATGACGGGGCGCAGCGGATCATCGAAAGCGACGGCAAGGAACCGGCGGATCCGGCGATAAGCCAGGACATCAGAGAAGCCATCGTCACGCTCAACAGACTTGCCACCATAATGCGCAGGAGGCGTTTCGCCTCCGGAGCCATCAGCTTCGATCGTCCCGAGATGAAAGTCGAGGTCGATGCGGCCGGCAAGCCGGTAAGGGTGTACGAGAAGATCTCCAAGGAGGCCAACTGGCTGATCGAGGAGTTCATGCTTCTGGCGAACCGTTCCGTCGCCGAATTCATCGCGACATCCGGCAAGATGGACGGCAAGGCGGACAAGAAGGCCAAGACGTTTGTCTATCGTGTGCACGGCGAGCCGAACGCGGAGAAGATCGCGAGCCTCGGACAGTTCGTGGGCAACTTCGGATTCAAGTTCGGGCCGAGCGGCAACGGACAGGAGATCGCCAAGTCGCTCAACACCCTTCTGGCGGAGGCGAAAGGCACTCCGGAATGCGACGCGTTCCAGATGATCGCCCTGCGCTCGATGGCCAAGGCCGTTTACACCACCGAGAACATCGGCCACTACGGTCTCGCCTTCAAGTTCTATACGCATTTCACCTCCCCTATCAGGCGCTATCCTGACACAATGGTACACAGGCTGCTGGCCCTCTACCTCGACAATGCGGAGAGCCAGAACAAGGACTACTACGAAGCCCAGTGCCAGCACGCCTCCGAGCGGGAGCAGATCGCCTCGAACGCCGAGCGCGACAGCATCAAGTACAAACTCATCGAGTTCATGCAGGACAAGATCGGCGATGAATATGAAGGTTCCATCTCCGGCCTGACCGAATGGGGGATGTACGTGGAGATCAAACCTACGATGATCGAGGGCATGGTCGCACTGCGCGACGTCAAGTCCGACTTCTTCGAGTTCGACGAGCAGAACTACCTCATCCGCGGCCGCCGCACCGGCAAGGTCTACCGTCTCGGGGATCCGGTCAAGATCCGCGTCAAGTCCGCCAATCTGGAGCAGAGGCTTCTGGACTACGAACTCGTCGATGTCCCGTCATCAGATGACGGCTCCGGTAGGGATTCAGCCAACGGTAAAGGCAAGAAAAAGCCTTTCTACGCCGCAGTCGCCCACACGGACAACCAGACTAAGCGTAAGTCTTCGAACAAAGACAAAGGCCGCACCCGCAAGAAGTTCGGTCCAAAGCCCTCCAAAGCCGAAAAGAAATCCAAGTAGCAAGTAAAAACCCCACGCCCCACCGGGGCAGTCACGAAGTGACCGGGGGCAGATCAGGTTTAAAATTACGAAAAAAAGATAATATTCAAGGAGAAGGAGCCCCTTAGCTTTTGCGGCTCTTGATGTATGTGGTCGGAGTAATTCCGTAGGTTTGGCGGAAAATTCGGTTGAAGGTGGACGTGTTTCTCATTCCGCAGCTCTCAGCCACTGCCAGCATCGTCCATTCAGGATGATCCCGCAGAAGCAGAATTGCAT
>CAVIGZ010000004.1:0-70588 GCA_963642565.1 Bacteroidaceae bacterium
TGAACATCATAACAGCATTGGTGACAGTTCGGAGAAACCACTTAGAAGCTGTTTTAATTTGTTTGTTTGAAGGGTCGAACCTGAAGATTTTTCACCTCAAAGAACATTTCAAACAAATCAAAACAGCTTCTTATCCCGCACCAAAATATTCCGGAAAGGCGGTCTTGAGGGATGGTTTGGCGACTTCCAGAAGGGGGATCATCACGAAGGGGCGGTTCTCGATGTCCTTGTGGGGGATTATGAGATCCGGGATAGAGATTCGCTCGGTGCCGTAGAAGAGAATGTCGATGTCGATGATGCGGGAATGATAGACACGGTTGCCGGTACCGTCATATTCAGGAGGGTCGCTCCTGCCCATCGCGCGCTCGATTGTTTTGATCTTGCGCAGCACTTCCATTGCCGCGTCCTCCGCCGGAATTTCCGGTCTGAAGGTTCTGTAAAGCGCCACGGCGTTCAGAAACTTGCCGCCGGAAAAACCCATCGGCTTGGTCTCGATAAGCCGCGAGAGAGCCGTATAATGCCCCTCAAATGCCACGTCCATGCGTCGGAGAGCCTCCTCGATGTTCCTCTCACGGTCACCAAGATTGCTGCCGAGGGAAAAGTAGATGCTGACAAACGCCATCAGGAATTCGGCTCCTTTGAATAGTCCGGACCGGTTCCCGGATCAACCCTTCCTGAAGCTGTGTCAACGTCATCCATTCCGAGTTCTAGACGAGCCTCGTCAGAGAGCATCGACTGATCCCAGGCCGGATCAAAGACCAACTCCACATTGCAGGCCTTGATGCCGGGAACATCCGTGACATTCCTCTGAACCTCGTCAAGCACCTCATCTGCCATCGGACAGTTCGGAGCTGTGAAAGTCATCTTGATGAATGCCTCGTGCTTCTTGTTGATGACAAGCTCGTAAATGAGACCAAGGTCATAGATGTTGACCGGAATCTCAGGATCATAGACCTGCTTCAAAGCCAGAACCACATTGTCATAAAGCGGAGCCAGCGCCTTGACATCCTCAGCCGAAAGAACCTCGCTCTCCTGCTCCACCTGCGGCTCCGGAGCTGTCACCTTTTCCTCTTCCCTGTTTTTCTTGAATATGCTCATACCTTTTTACTGCTTACTGTTCTCCAAAGCCACCGCCTTGATGGTGTCAATCATCGAGACAAGACCGTTCGCCCTTGTCGGAGACAGATTCTCCTTAAGGCCTATCCGGTTGATGAAACTGAAATCATCGGCTGCGATTTCATTCGGAGTACGACCGGAATAGACACTTATCAGAAGCGAGATTATCCCTTTGGTGATGATCGCATCGCTGTCCGCCTTGAAGTAAAGTTTTCCGCCCTCAAGCCTCCAATCCAGCCAAACTCTCGACTGACAACCTTTAATCAACTTATCCTCAGTCTTTTCCGTTTCCGGATACGCCTCCAGATTCTTTCCCAAGTCGATGAGATACTCGTATTTGTCGAGCCACTCATCGTACATCGAGAAATCATCGATCACAGCCTGTTTCGCTTCTTCAAGTTTGTTCATGTCTAACCTGCAAAATTTAGATCTGCCAATATACTAAGAAACCAACATCGCGATCGCCTTGTCAAGCGATTTGATGAAATATTCAGCCTCCTCCATCGTGTTGTATGGAGCGAGGGACGCTCGAAGCATTCCTGTCACCCCAAACCGGTCCATAACCGGCTCGGCGCACATCTGCCCGGAACGCACGGCGATTCCCATCTTGTCCAAAATCAAAGCCAGATCCTCATGATGCGCTCCATCCACACTGAACGAGAAAAGGGGAATCTTAGACTCCGTTCCACGTGGAACGCCATAAAGATGGACTCTCGGATTGTCCGTCAAAGACTGGAGCATGTACTCGACCACGGCTTTCTGATTGTTGGCCAACTCTTTATCATTCATTTGTCCAACCAGCTCGATAGCCGGTCTCAAGGTCGGAACGGAATTGATGTTCTGCGTCCCCGCCTCGAATTTCTCAGGCAGCGGAGCATAGGTCGTGCCGGAAAACCTTACGGTAGCGATCATCTCTCCCCCACCCTGGTACGGAACCATCCGGTCGAGCCATTTGCGCTTCCCGTAAAGAACACCTGTTCCGGTGGCAGCATAGAGCTTATGCCCGGAAAAAGTGTAGAAATCACAGTCAACTTCCTGAACATCAACACTTTCGTGGACAATTCCCTGCGCTCCGTCGATCATGACGGGACAACCTGCTGAATGACAAGTCTTTACAATCTCCTTTACCGGATTGACAATGCCAAGTACATTGGAAATCTGAGTCACAGCTACAATCTTTGTCTTAGGATTGAGCAACGATTTCAGTTCATCAAGACTCAGGTGACCTTCATCATCCACATGAAGAACCCGCAGCACAGCTCCTTTCCTCTGACAAAGCATCTGCCACGGCACGATGTCGGAATGATGTTCGGCTTCTGAAACGATGATCTCATCGCCATCATGGACGAAAGTCTCTCCAAAGGAAAACGCCACAAGATTGATGGCTCCAGTCGTTCCGGATGTGAAAACAATCTCCTCACGGGCGGCAGCGCCAATGAATTCCCTGACGGCATCGCGCGTGCTTTCGTACTCATCGGTGGCATCGGCGGCAAGTTTGTGTACTGCGCGATGGATGTTGGCGTTCGCCCCGATCGTCAGTTCTGTCCATTTGTCGATGACAGACTGCGGACGCTGAGCTGTGGCGGCGTTGTCAAAATAGACAAGCGGCTTGCCATAGACAGTGCGTGAAAGCGCCGGAAACATGTTCCTGAGTTCCTGAATATTCATTGTCAAACCTCCGTTCAATCGTGCAAAGATAATCAAAAGCATCGGAAGAGCGGATGGTTATCGAAAGGGTGTGTGAATATTCCCGGAAAGGAAGCATATCTAGAAACATGAAAAAACAAACTGCGTCAGATTTGTCTTTTATTTTTCGAGCGTAGATTTCTATTTTTTGAAGGTTTCTTGGCGCAAAAATGCTAATTTTGCCTTGAACAAAATCTTTGAATATGATAGATTACATCAAGGGTTCCATCATTGAACTCTCCCCTGCCGAGTTGATTCTTGAAAACAACGGTATCGGGTACAGCATTTTGATTTCGTTGCAGACTTTTCAGGCGTTGCAGGAAAAGAAAGATGCGACGGTCTACATATTCCATTACCTTCGCGAGGATGCGGAACTGTTCTACGGATTCGCCACGAAAGATGAGCGGGAGTTGTTTGAATTGTTGATCAGCGTGTCCGGAATCGGGGTAAATTCAGCCAGAATGATGTTGTCTTCGCTGTCGGCAGAGGAAATCCGTCAGGCGATTCTTTCGGAGGACATAGCAAGAATCAAAAGCGTGAAAGGCATCGGTGTGAAGAGCGCCCAGAGGCTTGTTCTGGAACTCAAGGATAAAATCGTCAAGGGAGAAGGAACTGACTCGACCGAACTGTTCGGAGGCAACCGCAGCGAGATTGTCGAGGAGGCCAGCCGCGCCCTTGTCATGCTCGGATTCGCCAAACCTGCGGTCAACAAAGCCATCCAGACTGTTCTCAAAGCCAATCCTAACGCCAAGGTAGAGCAGATCATCAAGTCCGCACTCCAGATGATGTAACTTAGAAACTGTTTAAAAATGATTCCCGAATTTAATTATGCGGAATTTTTGAGACAGTTTTCGGCTTTGGAAGAGGGAGCGTAGCAGTAGCTACGTGACCGATGAGAAAGATGAAAATGGCCGGAAAGGCCGCGTAAGAAAAAAGAGGAATTATTTTCAAAACAGCTTCTTATTTTACCGGCCGAAATAGACCAGCAGGACAGAGATGTCGGCCGGAGACACACCTGAGATGCGGGATGCTTGGGCAATTGTGGACGGCTTGTAGCGTGCAAGTTTCTGGCGACATTCAATTGTGAGTCCGGAAACTTTTTCAAAGTCGAAATCCTGAGGAATCTTCAAATCCTCAAGACGGGCTATTTTTTCAGCGATGGATTTCTCGCGTTCAATGTAACCTTTGTACTTGACTCCAATCTCAACGGCATCGATAATCTCCTTACGAAGTTGTGAAGAACACCAATCCTCCCCTGCCGGAAGCTCTGCCGAAAACTTAAAAAATGTTCCACGTGGAACAAAATTCAACAATCCGGAAAGAGAAATCTCGGGGCGGGAGGCAAGATCCGAAATTCGTTTAGACTCCGAAAGTGTCGCGGAATCATGCTCGGCAAGATAATCATTGATGACATCGGCCCGCAAATTCACATTGTCGCACATCTGTGAAAGAGCTGCAACAGCATCATACTTCCGGCGCATCAAATCCAATCGGCGAGGTGAGGCCAGACCAATCTTATGAGACTTTTCCGTCAGACGCAAATCCGCATTGTCCTGTCGAAGCAGAATCCTGTACTCGGCCCGGGAAGTGAACATTCTATACGGCTCGTCAACCCCCTTCGTGATCAAGTCATCAATCAGAACACCAATGTACGACTCGTCGCGGCGGAGGATGAACGGATCCTGTCCATGAACCTTCAAATGAGCGTTAATGCCGGCCATAATCCCTTGAGCTCCAGCCTCTTCATAGCCTGTAGTACCATTGACCTGACCCGCCAAATAAAGACCTTCTACATCTTTAAGTTCAAGAGTCTCACGAAGTTGCGTAGGATCAAAGTAATCATATTCAACAGCATAGGCTGGTTTGAAAATCTTTGCGTCCTCCAATCCGGCTATTGAATGCAAGGCATCCAACTGAACATCCAACGGAAGGGATGAAGAGAAACCCTGAAGATAATATTCATTGGTGTCACTCCCCTCCGGTTCAAGGAACAACTGATGGGAATCCTTGTCCGGGAAAACCCGAAGTTTATCCTCGATGCTCGGACAATACCTCGGACCGCGGCCGGAGATCATTCCGGTAAACATCGGCGAATCCTTGAAGCCTGACCTGAGGATTTCGTGAACCTTCACATTGGTGTGAAGAATAAAGCAAGGCATCTGCTCTTCCCTGCCTTGAACCCTTGACGGAACATCAAGATAAGAGAAACGTTCCGGTTTTTCATCGCCTGACTGTTGAAGAAGTCTTGAGGTGTCAACAGAGGAAATGTCAATCCTCGGAGGAGTGCCTGTCTTCATGCGACCGGTCCTAAGTCCGAGACTGACGAGCTGCTCTGTCAGACCATGTGAGGACAACTCCCCTATCCTGCCTCCTTCAAAAGAAGTGCGGCCGATGAACATTCTCCCATTGAGGAACGTTCCTGTGGCCAGAATAACCGCCTGAGACTTGAAAATTGCCCCGGTATTTGTCTTGACCCCGCAGATTTTTGAATTCTCAAAGAGAAAAGATGTGATAAAATCCGCATAAAGGTCTAATTTACAATTACTTTCAAGAATATTCCTCCAACATGCCGAAAAGGCCTGTTTGTCGCATTGCGCGCGCGGACTCCACATAGCCGGCCCCTTCGAGCGGTTCAGCATCCTGAACTGGAGAGTCGATGCGTCTGTGACCAGGCCCATCATTCCACCGAGAGCGTCAATCTCCCGGACGATTTGTCCCTTGGCTATTCCTCCCACCGCAGGATTGCAGGACATGCGCGCGAAACTGTTGAGATCGGCATTGACCAGCAAAACGGAAGATCCGAGATTGGCGGCGGCAGCGGCAGCCTCACAACCGGCATGTCCCCCACCGACAACTATCACATCATAAGAATATGTCATATTCAAGAAAATTTAAACCACCACCGCCTGGCAATGGCATTGTTTTTATGAATATATTCAAAAATAACTATGCCTTGTCCCTCAGACTAAGGTAGTAGTCCTCCTTGGCGCGCATCACCTTCCGGTCTTCGGGCGTGTGGTCATCGTAGCCTATGAGATGAAGAAGACCGTGGACCATCACACGGTGAAGTTCCTCATCAAACTCGGTTCCGAACTCGATAGCATTCTCACGCACACTGTCTATGCTTATGAACAAGTCACCTGAAAGCTTGTCTCCTTCGCAATAGTCAAAGGTTATGACATCTGTAAAATAGTCATGGTGCAGGTAACGGATGTTGACATCAAGAATGTAATTGTCTGAACAAAAAATTATTGAGATGTCACCAAGAGTCCTTATCTCGCTTCCGGCGACCATTTTAAGCCATCTGTTGTTGGCTATCTTGTTCTTGAGAAGGAACTTGATGTCCTCGCAATAATACCTGACCATAACCCTGAATTTTACGCAAATCTACAACTAATAATTCAAAAAATTTGAAATGACAATTATTATTTCTATCTTTGAAAGCCTATTGGAAGGTTTTGTTTCAAGGCACATAAGAAATGATTGTTAAAATTAATTACTGATATGGAAATCAAGAAAACACCAAAAGCCGATCTTGAGAACAGAAGAACTCTCTACACGGAGATCGGACTCGTGGTCGCTCTTCTCGTAGTCTGGGGAGCTTTTTCCTACAGCACAAAGGAGAAAGCTGTCGCCAGTCTGGGTGAAGACACTATGGTAGTTGAAGTCGAGGACATGGTTCCTATCACTCAGGAGACACCTCCACCACCTCCAGAGGCACCGAAGATTCCTGTACTCTCTGACCAGATCGACATCGTTGAGGATGACATCAAGGTTGAGGACAACTTCATGAGCCTTGAGGATGACGCCAACCTCGGAGTCGAGATTATGGACTATGTTGAGGAAGTAAAGGAGGAAGTTGTTGAGGAAGAGGCTATTCCTTTCCAGCTCGTTGAGGAGAAACCTTCATTCAACGGTGGAGACGCCAACGAATTTTCAAAGTGGGTGAATTCCAAGCTTCAGTACCCTGAGATCGCAAAGGAGAATGGTGTGCAGGGACGTGTCACACTTCAGTTCACTGTCAATCCTGACGGTACCGTAAGCAATGTGAAAGTTCTTCGCGGAGTTGACTCCTCACTCGACAAGGAGGCCGTCAGAGTAGTTTCCATGTCCCCGAAGTGGAAGCCGGGAAAGCAGCGTGACCGCGCTGTGAAGGTAACCTACACCTTCCCTGTAATCTTCCAGTTGAGGTAATCAGAAATCACAACATGAACACCAAGGCCGTCCCCAACCGGATGGCCTTTTTTAATGAATATGGAAGAATTGACAGAGAAAGCCGTCTTTGTCGGCATCATCAGGCAGAATGATGACGACAGAAAGGTGATGGAGTATCTTGACGAACTTGAGTTTCTGGCGGAGACGGCAGGGGCCAAAGGCGACATGAAGTTCATTCAGAGACTTGACAAACCGGAAAAAGCCACCTACATCAGAAGCGGAAAACTTCAGGAGATTGCTGACTACTGCGAGGAAAACGAGATAAAGTACGTGATCTTCGACGATGAGTTGACAGGAATGCAGCAAAGGAACATCGAGAAGGTAATCAGCTGCAGTTCAGTCATTGACAGAACCAGCCTTATTCTCGAGATTTTTGCGCAGCGTGCCAAGACATCCTACGCCAAGATGCAGGTCGAGCTCGCCCGCTACAACTACATGCTCCCGAGACTGGCCGGAATGTGGACTCATCTTGAGAGACAGAGAGGAGGCATGGGTACGAGAGGAGGTATGGGTGAGACCCAGATTGAGATTGACCGCCGGATCGTAAAGGAACGCATAGCAAGACTCAAGGAACAGCTGAAGAAAGTCGATAAGCAGATGTCCACGCAAAGGGGCAATAGAGGCTCTATGGTGCGACTTTCCCTCGTGGGCTATACAAATGTAGGGAAGAGCACAATAATGAATCTGCTGGCCAAATCTGACGTTTTTGCCGAAAACAAACTCTTCGCCACCCTTGACACTACAGTCAGAAAGGTCGTGATAGAGAATGTACCGTTTTTGCTTAGCGACACCGTCGGATTCATCAGAAAACTTCCTACACAGCTTGTCGAGGCTTTCAAAAGCACTTTGGATGAGGTGCGTGAGGCCGACATCCTGCTGCATGTCGTGGACATCTCGCACCCTGGCTTTGAGGAGCAGATGGAGGTAGTTGAGAGAACACTACAGGAAATTGGTGCCAGCAACAAGCCGGTCTATGTGATTTTCAATAAGATAGATGCCTACACCTACGAGGAGTACGATGAATTCTCTCTGACTCCGAAAGGCAAGGAGAACCGTTCTCTGGAGGAGTTGAAAAACAGCTGGATAGCGCAGGAAAAGACCCCTTGCATCTTCATGTCCGCAATCAACAGGACCAACATCGGGAAGCTCCGCAGCGACATCTACAAGATGGTGGCCGAAATCCATGCCGGCCGCTATCCGTTCAATAACTTCCTCTGGTAATCTAACATTGGCTTTACATCTAAAAGATTCTGTATATCATAAATAGCCAAAAAAGTCTCTCACGAAATTTTTCACGTTACAAAAATTTCGAGTAGAGACTTTTATTGGCTTTGAAAGATTTCTGCCCTATAAATACCGACATATAGTTTAAAAAACGTCCGGTCGCTTCGACAGGCTCAGCGACCGGACGTTTTATAAATCAGATAATTCTACTCAGCGAACTTCGCCTTGAGGAACTCGCGGTTGAGACGGGCGATGTGGTCGATGGAGATTCCCTTCGGGCACTCCATCTCGCAGGCACGTGTGTTCGTGCAGCTTCCGAAACCAAGCTCCTCCATCTTCGCAACCATATTCCTTGCCCTTCTTGCGGCCTCAGGACGACCCTGAGGAAGCAGAGCGAGTGAACTTACCCTTGCGGCCACGAACAACATCGCAGAGCCGTTCTTGCACGTTGCCACGCAAGCGCCGCAACCAACGCACGCGGCTGCGTCCATGCTCTTCTCCGCATTGTCGTGAGAGATGAGAATATTGTTGGCATCCTGAGCGGAACCTGTTCTGACAGAGATGAATCCTCCAGCCTGAAGAATCTTGTCGAACGCACTGCGGTCAACAACCAGATCCTTGATAATAGGAAAACCGGCACTTCTGAAAGGCTCCACAGTGATGGTGGCGCCATCCTTGAAATGACGCATGAAAAGCTGGCAGGTCGTGACGTGATCGTCCGGTCCGTGCGCGCGGCCGTCGATGAACAACGAGCAGGCACCGCAGATGCCCTCGCGGCAGTCATGGTCGAAAGAAACAGGACCGCTGCTCTGGCAGCCTCTGTCAACGGCTACTGGATCGTTACCCTCACGGATCAGCTGCTCATTAAGGATGTCAAGCATTTCGAGGAAAGAGGCGTCCTCCTCTATTCCGGAAATATGATAAGTCTCAAAATGACCTTGTTCCCCGGCGTTCTTCTGACGCCATATCTTAAGATTGAAATCCATAGCCGATTCTAGTCTTTATAATTTCTTGTTTTAACTTCGATGAACTCGTACTTGAGAGGCTCCTTGTGAAGCTCAGGCTCCTGGCCTTCTCCCTTGTACTCCCAGGCGGCGACATACATGTATTTCGCGTCGTCTCTCTTGGCCTCCCCTTCCTCGGTCTGGCTCTCCACACGGAAGTGACCGCCGCAGGACTCCTTTCTGTTCAAGGCGTCACGGGCCATAAGCTCGCCGATCTCGAAGAAGTCCTCAAGCCTGAGGGCTTTCTCAAGCTCCTGGTTGAACTGATTCTGCTCTCCCGGAACGCAGACATCTTTGTAGAACACAGCCTTGAGGTCATTGATTTCATGAATGGCCTTCTTCAAACCTTCCTCATCGCGGGCCATGCCCACATACTCCCACATGATGTTGCCCAGCTTCTTGTGGATGGAATCGACAGTCTGCTTACCCTTGATGGAGAAGAGCCTGTCGATTCTGGCCTGAACATCCTTCTCGGCCTTGTCGAAGGCAGGATCGTTGATGTCGGTCTTTGGCTCGGCGAACTTGTGCGAAAGGTAGTCGGCGATAGTGATAGGCAGCACGAAGTAACCGTCAGCAAGACCCTGCATGAGGGCTGAAGCTCCGAGACGGTTTCCGCCGTGGTCTGAGAAGTTGGCCTCACCGATGGCATAGAGTCCCGGGATGGTGGTCTGAAGATCGTAGTCAACCCAGATGCCTCCCATCGTGTAGTGGATGGCAGGATAGATCATCATAGGCTCCTCCCAAGGGCTTACGTTATTGATCTTGAAGTACATGTCGAAGAGGTTGCCGTAACGCTCCTGCACTCTCTGGTGACCGAGACGCTTGATGGCCTCCGAGAAGTCAAGGAACACGGCGAGACCTGTCTCGTTGACTCCGTAACCGGCGTCGCATCTCTCTTTGGCGGCTCTCGAAGCCACGTCACGAGGCACGAGGTTGCCGAAGGCAGGGTAACGGCGCTCAAGATAGTAGTCACGATCCTCCTCTGGAATCTGTGAAGGCTTGATCTCGTGTTTGCGGAGCTTCATCACATCCTCCATCTTCTTAGGAACCCAGATACGTCCGTCGTTACGCAGGGACTCTGACATGAGGGTCAGCTTGCACTGCTGGTCTCCGTGTACCGGGATGCATGTAGGGTGGATCTGCGCGAAGCAAGGATTGGCGAAATACGCTCCCTTCTTGTAGCACTGCCATGCGGCCGAACCGTTGCTGTTCATGGCGTTGGTTGAAAGGAAGTAGGTGTTGCCGTAGCCGCCTGTGGCGATCACGACAGCGTGCGCTCCGAATCTCTCAAGCTTGCCGGTCACAAGGTTACGGGCGATGATGCCCTTCGCCTGTCCGTCGATGATGACAAGGTCAAGCATCTCGTGACGAGGATAGCTTGTCACCGTTCCGGCGGCGATCTGGCGGTTCAAAGCCGCATAGGCGCCCAGAAGGAGCTGCTGTCCGGTTTGTCCGCGGGCATAGAAAGTACGGCTTACCTGAACACCTCCGAAAGAGCGGTTGGCAAGGTAGCCGCCGTACTCGCGGGCGAAAGGAACTCCCTGCGCCACACACTGGTCGATAATTGCTGCGCTCACCTCGGCGAGACGATAGACATTGGCCTCGCGGCTGCGGTAGTCGCCACCCTTGATCGTGTCGTAGAAAAGACGATAGACGGCGTCGTTGTCATTCTGATAGTTCTTTGCGGCGTTGATTCCACCCTGAGCGGCTATCGAGTGCGCGCGGCGAGGGGAATCACTGATGCAGAAAACCTTGACATTGTAGCCAAGCTCACCGAGAGTGGCGGCTGCGGAAGCGCCGCCAAGTCCGGTACCGACAACGATGATTTCAAGCTTTCTTCTGTTGTTCGGATTGACGAGTCGGAGTTCCGACTTACGTCTGGTCCATTTCTCGGCCAAAGGACCGTCAGGAATCTTTGAGATTAATTTATCGGCCATATTCTGAATATGTTATTTATAAAATTCAAAACAAGTAATCGTTAAAATCTTAGCCAAACCGGAGGGCAATTATTTTCCCCCTCTTATCAAAATCGCAATAAGTCTGCAATTTTAGTCATTTTTCTCGTAATCAGCAATTCTAAAAGCCATTTTCGGTTGTTTACCGACACAAATTTTATTATAACGGCGGTAAATCCTCCTTGTGAAGCGGTCGTAACGCCGAAGCGACATTTCATTTGAAAAATGATCGTCAACGAACCTCTCCACCTCTCTGCAGTCCTCTTCGCAGCCATGCTCAAACCCAAAGGCAGATTTCAAGGCAAGAGCGGCGTCACAAATCGCAGAGTTTTCACTCTCCTGCGACTTTTTCATAAAATAAGGAATATGATCGCTCTCAAACACTTTCAAAGGCACATAGACAGAAGTCGTCGGATTGCCAAGAAGCGTCCACATTACCGTGTTACAAGGATCCACCCCAGAAGAAACCCCTTCAAAGACGACCGCGGCTGATGTGATGTTGCGCATAATGGGCTTTCCGGTACGCGACACCTCGTTGAAGAGAAACTTATGATCGACAGTGAATATGTCAGCGGAAGCCATTATTCCGGATGCTTTTTCGAACCTATCGACTCCTTTGCGATCCTCTTTTCGGCCACTCCTTGTGAAATTAGTCACTACCATATACCCGCCGGGCTGGTCAGCCACGATGTACTTCTTCCACGAATGGTTGTTAACTTCATAATACGCGGCCTCTCCGAGCGCGTCAATGATTCCGAAATTAGCCTCCACACCCCAAGGCTTCGGAAGCGAATCAAGCATATCCTCAAAATCTTGAAGACAGCGGCATATCCCCAGAGCCTTGTACATGACAATTCCCTCCTTGTCCATTTCGGAGGAAGGAACGTCATCATCCTTGAGGTCGTAGGTGGCTGTGTTCATGATGCAGAAGCCGGCGGAGTTGACTCCAGACCACACCTCTCCGGCCCGCGACGGCGAATTCACAAGACCTATGAATGAATATTCAGGTCCTTGGAACCACTCCATCCTGTTGTTCAACTCCCCTGTGTCCCGATGCTTGAACATCACAGGACGGCCGTCGGAGCGCACTCCCCCGGAAACAATCACTGATGTACAACAAAGTGCCTTTAATGAAATAAATAAAAGTGCGGAAACTACAGCTGATATTCTAAAAAAGCGTGCCATTGTCTTCTTTTCTTGATTCAAGTTCGGCGTCCAGACCAAGATGACGGTAGGCCATCTCGGTGGCGACCCGGCCTCTCTGCGTCCTAACGATGAAGCCCTCCTTGATGAGGAACGGCTCGTAAACCTCCTCGAATGTACCCTGATCCTCACTTATCGCCGTGGCGATCGTGTTGGCCCCGACCGGACCTCCCTTGAACGTGGTGATGATGGTGCGGAGGATCTTGTTGTCGATGGAATCCAGTCCCCTCTTGTCTATCTTCAACTTGTCAAGGGCGTAACGGGAAATGTTCAGGTCTATGTGTCCGTCCCCCATCACCTGGGCGAAATCACGCACACGCTTCAGAAGAGCGTTGGCGATACGTGGAGTTCCGCGGCTCCTCAGAGCGATCTCCTTCGCGGCCTCGTCATCGATGGTCACGTTCAGGATCCGGGCGCTCCTGCGCACGATGCGGATCAGATCGGATGTGTCGTAATACTCTAGGGCGCAATTGATTCCGAACCTTTCCCGGAGAGGCGCCGTAAGCAGGCCGCTCCTGGTTGTCGCCCCGACAAGAGTGAACGGATTGAGGGAAATCCTGACCGACCTCGCTCCCGGCCCCTTGTCTATCATGATGTCGATGACATAGTCCTCCATAGCCGAGTAAAGATACTCCTCGACCTCCGGAGAGAGCCGGTGGATCTCGTCGATGAACAGCACGTCACCGGTCTCCAAAGACGTAAGCAGACCGGCCAGGTCCCCCGGCTTGTCCAACACAGGACCGGAAGTCACCTTCATGTTCACACCCATCTCGTTGGCGATGATGTGCGCAAGAGTTGTCTTTCCAAGACCTGGAGGCCCGTGAAAGAGCACATGGTCAAGGGCTTCACTTCTCATCTTCGCCGCTTTGACATAGATGTTCAGATTCGAGACAATCTCTTTCTGTCCTGTGAAATCTTCCAGACCTTGAGGGCGGATTATTCCGTCCAAATCCTTATCTTTGCCGGCGTTTGTACTGTGCGGATCAAATTCTGTCATCAGAAATTGTTTTAGTCAGTACAAAGATAGTTAAAACAGCCGGAAGAATGAGAAGCTGTTTTGAATTGTTTGTTTGAAGGTTTATTCACCTCAAAGAACATTTCAAAAAAATCAAAACAGCTTCTGAAAGTCCGGCGAATCCGTCAGCCACAAGGTCAATGAAAAAAAATATAATTGAAAGATTTATATGATTTGTTGATTCTGTATAGGTTGTTAATTTGTTGATAACTTGATTTTATCATTGAAAACCAAATTATTGCATGCCGCATAAATTGTTGGTTAAGTTAAGGAAAAGTTTTTGATGAGTTGTGGAAAAGTCAGCGGATCCGGAAAACCGACATTCCACATCATTTTTTTCACAGGGTTTTCAACAGTTTTTAAACAAGATTCAGACGTTTATGTTGATAAGTTCGGCATCCGTTAAAAAACTCTCCGGCAGTCTTGTCTCGAAAAGGGAAACCTGCTGCAGGGGGCTGTTCCTTTCCGCAAGGTGGTTTGTTGTCTCCGAGGTCGCTTCCGGAGGTACAAACCTGATAGTCCTTCCTGACAGGGAGAGCGCTGAATATTGCTGCTCTGATCTTTACGCCCTGACAGACGGGGACATCGTGTTTTATCTCCCTGACAGCGGCAAGGGAGTCGAGAGAAGCAACTATAAATCCTCTCTCGGAGTCCAGAGGACATCAGCCGTCGGAAAGATCCTTTCAAACAGGGACAATTCGGAAAGGCTGTTCATCGTGACCTATCCCGAGGCTCTTGAGGAACATGTTCCCGCTCCTGACAGGATCCGCGAGTCCATTCTGAAGATTTTCAAGGGACAGGAGATTTCCCATGACTCCATCAGGGACATTCTTTTCAGCCAAGGATTCGAGAAGGTGGATTTCGTCTCGGCTCCGGGGCAGTATTCAATAAGAGGGTCCATCATCGACATATTCTCATATTCATTCAACCACCCTTTCAGGGTGTCTTTTTTCGGGGATGAGGTTGAGAGGATCCATGTGTTTGACTGCAACACGCAGCTTTCAGGAGAGGAAAGAAATGAGATTGAGATTTTTCCTGACCTTGCCGCGGAGACTTCGGATGCGGAGGGTGTAAGTGTGGCCGGTCTGCTGCCTGAAGGTACGGTTGTCTGGCTGGATTCTTCCGACATGTACAAGGACAGGGATTTCTTCAAGGGACTCTCCTCTTTCAGGAGGGTGTTTCTGGAGATTCCTCTCGGAATGGAAGCCGGGGATGCAGTGCCGTTCAGCATCGCTCCGCAGCCTGTGTTCAACAAGAATTTCGAGCTGCTTACCGCAGACATCAGGCAGAACATCGAGCATGGGTACAAAGTTTTCATATTCAGTGAAAAGAACTCGCAGATAGAGAGGTTGAAGTCCATCCTGACAGAGAACTGCGGACTGGTGCCGCAGTTTGTCGCGGGGAAGAATATCCATTCAGGGTTCATTGACCGGGATGACAAGGTCTGCTGCTACTCCGATCACGAGATTTTTGACCGTTTCCACAGAGTGAGTGTCAGGAGAACGGTGGAAAAGAGCGAGCAGTTGACTCTTAACGATTTGACTGCTTTCAACATAGGAGACTATGTGGTTCACATCGACCACGGTGTCGGGGTGTTCGGCGGTCTTGTGAGGATGAAGGATGACAAAGGGAGGATGCATGAGGTCGTGAAGCTGATGTACAAGGACGGCGACGTAGTGTTCGTGTCAGTTCATTCTCTGAACAAGATTTCCAGATTCCGCTCCAAGGACGGGGAGCCTCCGAAGATCAGCAAGCTTGGATCCAGAACCTGGCAGAACCTCAAGCAGAGCGCGAAGTCAAAGATCAAGGACATCGCCAAGGATCTCATCCAGCTTTACGCCAAACGGAAAACCACCCAAGGATTCGCCTACTCCCCCGACAGCTACCTTCAGGAAGAGCTGGAGTCTTCGTTCATGTACGAGGACACTCCGGATCAGGAGTCTGCCAACAGGGCCGTGAAGAGGGACATGGAGGACAACAGTCCTATGGACAGGCTTGTCTGCGGAGATGTGGGATTCGGCAAGACGGAGATAGCGATAAGGGCCGCCTTCAAGGCCGTCACTGACGGCAAGCAGGTCGCCGTGCTGGTGCCTACCACGATTCTTTCCCTTCAGCACTACACTACTTTCTCATCGCGGCTTAGGAATTTCCCATGTACGACAGACTATGTGAGCAGACTGCGTACCACAAAAGAAATCAATGATGTAAAGGAAAGGCTCAGGAACGGTCAGCTGGACATTGTGATCGGAACCCACAAACTGCTCGGCCAAGGGTTCGAGTTCAAGGACCTCGGACTTCTGATCATTGATGAGGAACAGAAGTTCGGTGTGTCCACCAAGGAGAAACTCCGTCAGGTGAAGGCTTCTGTGGACACTCTGACATTGACTGCGACTCCTATTCCGCGTACCTTGCAGTTCTCCCTGCTTGGAGCCAGGGATCTCTCCATCATCAACACTCCGCCTCCCAACAGGATTCCTACCCAGACTGAGATCATCCTGTTCGACAAGGATGAGATCCGGAGCATCATCAACTATGAGCTCAACCGCGGCGGCCAGCTGTTCTTCATCCACAATAAAGTCGAGGAACTGTCTTCAATCCACGAGATTCTGCACAGGCTCGTTCCGGACATGAAGATCTGCGTGGCCCACGGTCAGATGGATGCGAAGGAGCTGGAGAACAGGATGCTGGACTTCATCCGCGGAGACTATGACATGCTGCTCTGCACCACGATCATCGAGAACGGACTGGACATACCGAACGCCAACACCATCATAATCAATCAGGCTCAGAACATCGGCCTGAGCGATCTGCATCAGCTCAGGGGACGTGTCGGCAGATCTGACAGGAAAGCCTTCTGCTACCTTATAGTTCCTCCGCTTGTCACAATAACGGACGATGCCCGAAGAAGGCTCAAGGCCATCGAGGAGTTCTCCGATCTTGGAAGCGGATTCAACATCGCCATGCAGGATCTGGACATCCGGGGTGCCGGAAACCTTCTGGGAGCGGAACAGAGCGGATTCATCATGGACATGGGCTATGAGACCTACCAGAAAATCCTTGCGGAGGCGATGGAGGAACTTGGAGTCGAGACGGGAGTATCCGCGGGCCGAACCGATGGATCCTTTGTCGAGGACTGTACGGTCGAGACTGACCAGCCTGCGATGATCCCGGACTCTTACATCGACATAACGGCCGAGAAGATAAGGATTTACAAGCAACTTGACAGCATGACCGGCGACAAGGAGATCGACCGCGCCAAGGCTCAGCTTGAGGACCGGTTCGGAGAGATGCCGCAGGAAGCCGACAATCTGTTCCATGTGGTTAAAATCAGGAATCTTGGAGGAAAACTCGGGTTCGAGAAGATCATCATCAAGAACGGAATGATGATAATGTTCTTCATCGCCAACCAGATGTCTCCTTACTACAAGTCTGATGTCTTTTCGGGAATATTACAGAGCATCAACGCCAACGACCGGCTTTTCAACCTCAAGCAGTCGGAAGGTAAACTCAAGATCGTAAGCCGCGGGATAGATTCTCTGCCGAAAGCTCTTCTGACCCTCAATAGACTGAGTGACCGTTAAAATCAAAACAGCTTCCAAGTTGCCGCTTACTGAAATAAAATTGCTATCTTTGAAAGTTTGTCGGTTTTAGACAATGCCGAATCTTTTGGTTGAAATAGGAAACACCGCGCTGAAAGCGGCCTGGTCCGAAGGTGTCACCCTCGGAAAGACTTTCCGTTATCAGGGCGAGAAGATGTTCGACTATGTGGATTCGCTGGTTGAGAAGGAAAAACCGGCTGTGATGGTCATTTCCTCCACCATCGACATCAGCAGCGATGAAGAGGAGAGACTCAAAGGAAAATGCGGAAGACTGGTGATCCTTGACCGGAACCACACGGAAATGGCTGATGAATATTCCCTTCCTTCCTATCTGTCCCCTGACAGAATAGCCTCCGTGATAGCCTCAAGGCATCTTTTCAAAGGCAGGGGAAGTGTTGTATTCGATTTCGGCACCACTCTGACAATCGATGTCATCGAACCTGACGGGGAATATTCCGGAGGGAACATATCCCCGGGACTGAGGACAAGATTCAAGGCTTTGTCGAGGTATTCAAGGACACTGCCTCTTGTGGACACTCCCGTTTCGGTAAGAACCACAGGAAATTCGCTTGATTCCGCCATAGAATCAGGTGTAGTGTCAGGCATAATGTTTGAAATAACAGGCTACCTGTCTTTATTTCCCGAAAAAATTGTGGTTTTTACGGGGGGAGACGCTTTATATTTTGCAAAAAGAATGAAAAACTCCATCTTTGCAGTCTGCAATCTTGTGATGATGGGGTTAGCCTTAATCGCTGACAAGTATTATGTTGAAAGGAAAGTTTAGAAAGATATTCCTGTCCGTGCCGGTATTGTTCTGCGCGTTCCCTGTGTTCGCCCAGAACGATGCCTATAATGCCTACACCCCATATTCCATGTTCGGAATAGGCGAGATCTCGAAACAGGGGACCGCATTCAACAAGAGCATGGGAGGTGTAGGAATCGCGACGAGGGACAAGAGGAATGTGAACATCCTCAATCCCGCCGCCGTCACAGCAAGGGAAGCCAAATCCGTTATGGTTGACTTCGGAATAGCCCAGGGCAACAGGTATTATGCCCAGCACGGCGTGAAGTCTTCCAACAACACCTTCAACTTCTACGATTTCGTGATCTCTTTTCCTGTTTACAAGTCACTTGCGATGTACGCCGGAGTGACTCCCTACAGTGATTTGGGTTATGAGATCTCTTCAAAGATCACAGATCCTTCGGTCATAGCGAACACAGGTGTCATCACCAACACAGTTCAAGGTTACGGCGGAATGACCAACATGTTTCTTGGATCCGGAATTGATGTGGCGAAAGGACTTTCCGTAGGTGTGGAAGGACAGTATTATTTCGGCAATCTTCACAAGACCAATGAGTTTGCAATGTCGAAATCCACTTACAGGAGCATTTCCAGCGGATTCGACATGAATCTTAACGCTTTCACCGCAAAGTTGGGTGTACAGTACGAGACAAACCTTACGGAGAACATTTCCGCTGTCGCCGGCATCACATGCAAGCTTGGAACAAGCCTCAACGGAGAGGTTGAACGGTACGAGATCCAGTCGATCTCGTCGGTCAATGACTCTACTCCTTCTCCGAGAAGCTACGTTGACACCTTGAGCGGCCAGGTCAAGCTTGCCGGTGAACTTGGAATAGGAATAGCCTTGAAAGGAGGGGACAAGTGGACAGCCGAGATCAACTACATCCGTTCTGACTGGAGTTCCAGCGGAATGAATAAGGTTCCGGGATTCGCCAATGTCGGCAATGCCGTTTTCAGCGCATCCACGGCACAGTCAGTCAGGGCCGGGTTCTCGATCGTTCCGAACAGAAATGATATTCGTTACTATCGTAAAAGAGTGACTTACAGGGCTGGAGCCTATTGGGATCAAGCTTATTGCAAACTTGACGGTCAGTCGATCAACGCCGTCGGAGTCACTTTAGGAGCCACACTTCCCGTGTTCAGCTGGAGCAACGGTCTGACATTCGGGGTCGATTTCGGACAGAGGGGATCGTTGACCGGAAACATGGTGAGGGAGAGATACGTCAACTTCAACATCGGGATCAACATCTTCGACATCTGGTTCATGAAGCCTAAATACAATTGATGAATATATTAGAAATAAAAATAATACACAACCATGAAAAGGATCACACTAGTACTGTTAACTCTCGCTGCGGCGGCTTTCGGAACGAAAGTTTCCGCTCAGGGAAAGTATGGCGCGGACAGCGCGGAATGCATCAAGTATCTGTCTTACTATCAGGAGTATTACAAACAGAAGAACTACACGGAGGCGCTTCCTAACTGGAGAAAGGCTTTCAAACTCTGTCCTCCTACGGCCAGCCAGAACATGCTTCTTAACGGTATGACCCTTCTCGGAAAGGAGATCGTCAAGACGAAGGACGCGCAGGCACGCGCCGCGATAATCGACACGATCCTTAATCTGAATGACCTCAGGGCGCAGTACTATCCTAAATATGCCGTTGCGGCCTACAATTCAAAAGGACAGTACATCACACAGTACTTCAAGGATCCTAAGGTTGTCTATGAGCAGCTGAACAAGATCATCGAGATCAATCAGGAGAAAACCAAGCCGAGTCTTCTCCTCCTTGACCTCAATTCAGCCATTGAACTTTACAAGGATTCCTCTCTCGGAGCCGAGGAAGTGATCAACACTTACCAGAACGCCATCGCTTTGCTTGACAAGGCCGGAAATGACGAGGAGAACGCCAAGATCAAGTCCGACATCGAGGGACTGTTCATCACAAGCCAGGTCGCCAGCTGCGACAACCTCATCGCCCTGTTCACACCACGCTACGAGTCTGATCCGGACAACATGGACCTCGTTGCCAACATCGTGAAGATGCTTGGTTCTACTGAAGGATGCCAGAATAACGACCTGTTCCTCAAGGCTGTGACCAAAATGCACAAAAATGAGCCGTCAGCGTCATCGGCTTACTATCTTTACAAGCTTCACGCCGCCAATGATGAGTCCGACACCGCCATCAAGTACTTTGAGGAGGCTGTCTCACTCTGTGCCGACGATGATCCTGTCAAGGCTGACTACCTGATCGAACTTGCCACCTACTGCCTCAAGAACAACATCACAGGCAAGGCGTTCGACTACGCCAGAAAGGCAGCCGAACTTGAGCCGGCCCATCAGGGCAAGGCTTACTACCTCATCGCCACGATCTGGGGTGCGGCCCGCTGCGGAGGGAACGAGATTGAAAGCAGAGCCAAATACTGGGTTGCTGTTGACTATCTCCAGAAGGCGAAGTCCGCTGACTCCTCTCTGACCGATGACTGCAACAAACTCATCTCCGCCTACAGTGTCTATTATCCTCAGAAGGCTGAGGCGTTCATGTACGATGTTGTTGACGGACAGTCTTACACGGTTAACTGCGGCGGCATGCATGCGACAACTACCGTAAGGACGCAGAAGTAATGCGGAATTGAAACGGAACATACATAGTCTTATGATGATTGCAACCGCTTCGGCGGTTGCTTTCATCGTATTTTCCTGCAAGGGAAAACTGTCCGAGGCGGAGCGTCTGAATCTTGCCGAGACCCCTGTTCAGACAGTGGACAGCATGTTTGTGGTCCAGACGAAGAACGGTGGCATCCAGATGAGGGTGGAGGCCGATGTGATGGAGAGGTACGAGAACGACACATGTTCCTACGAACTCTTTCCGAAGGGTCTGCATGCCTTTGCCTACACGGATGATGACATGCTTGAGACAGTTCTTCACTCCGACAACGCGAAGCATTTCAAAAGCAAGAGGACTAAGGAGGAATATTGGTCAGCCTTCGGCAATGTGGTGGTTCAGAATGTGATAAACCAGCAGACTCTGGAGACGGACACTCTTTATTGGGATCAGTCCGGCAAGGAAATCTACACAGACTGCTATGTCAGGATGTTCTCCAACGACGGGTTTCTTCAGGGATTCGGCATGAGGTCGGACGAGATGGCAAGGAACGCAAGAATCTTCAAGGCTTTCAACAGTGATCTTGTTGTGGTGCAGGATTCGACCAAGGTAATCATTGATTCTGTCAACTTTATTGGGCCTTTGCTCAAAAAATAATGGTTAATTGAATTAAAATCACTATCTTCGCACCCCAATACCTATTTTTTGGAAATTATAAAAACGTAATACACAATGGCGATTCTTCAAAAAACTCGCGAAAAGGCCGGCATGGCAGTGTCTATCATCATTGCCTTGGCTCTTTTGTCATTCATTATCGACCCTCAGACCCTTGAGACCGCGTTCAATGCGATGTCCTCAAGGAATGATGTGGGATCAATCAACGGTAAGACCGTCTCTTATCTTGATTTCCAGCAGGATGTGGAAAAGTTCACAACCATCAATGAGATGGTGACAGGTTCTTCCGCCCAGAACGAACGTCAGCAGGAGCAGATCCGCAACGCCGCATGGCAGAGTCTTCTGGACAGGTATCTGTTCATCAAGAATGCGAAAGCCGCCGGTATCAGGGTAGGTGAGGAAGAGATGAAGGATCTTCTTGCCGGAGACATGATCTCTCCGGTGATCTCTCAGAATCCGGCTTTTTTGGATGAGGACGGCAACTTTTCGAAAGAGGCTTTGCAGAATCTCATCAGCGGTGTCTCACAGGATCAGACCGGAAGGATCAGAGAGTATTGGAACTACCTGCAGAACACTGTTTACACGCAGCAGTTCTATGCTAAATACGGTTCTCTGTTCACTCAGGGCAACGTGCAGAACCCTCTGATGCTCAGAAGAGCCATCGCCGAGAACAACAACACGACAAACGTTGATTTCGTGCTGGTTCCGAACTACGGTCAGGACACCACCGTCAAGGTGAGCGGCGAGGAGATCAGAAAGTACTACGACACCCACAAGAAGATGTTCAGACAGAACGCTTCAAGGGACATGGAATATGTTGTCTTCGAGGTGAAGCCTTCCGAGGCTGACATCACCTCCACGAACGAGGCTGTCGGCAAGGTTTACGACGAGTTCACGACCACCGACAACATGAAGTCTTTCCTTGCCAGAAATTCCGAGAGGAACTTCAGTGAGTACTGGTACAGGGCCGGTGAACTTTCAACAGTCAACAAGGCTGTCAGCGAGTTTGTTGACAACAACACTTCCGGAACCTCACCTGTTGTCTCAGACAACAATGTGTTCTATGCCGCCAGGATCATGGCCACAGCGCAGATTCCTGACTCTGTCTATGTAAGGCACATCCTTCTTCAGGGTGGCACCGAGACGAAGGCCGACAGCCTCCTCAACGTGCTTGCCAAGGGTGAGAGCTTCTCCAATGTCGCCGCCTCATACTCATCAGACACCAGAAGTGCCGCCGACGGGGAGCTGGGCAACATCGGCTGGATGACCCAGACTTACATGATTCCTGGATTCGAGTCTGTGTTTTCGGCCAGGACAGGCAATCCGTACATAGTGAAGACACAGTACGGAACACACATTGTCGAGGTTTCCAAAAGGACGGCTCCTGTGGCCAAGAAGCAGGTGGCCATCCTTGAGAAAACAGCTCTCGCAAGCGGTGAGACATTCAACAGTTATTATGCCCAGGCCAGCAAGTTCTCCAAGCTTGCAGCCGGTAAGTACGACAATTACAAGGCTGCCGTTGACTCGATGGGAATCTACTCACATCCTTTGAAAGTCACCGAGGCCACCTCCAGCTACGGTTCCATCCAGCAGGCCAAGGAAGTCACGAGATGGGTGTTCGACAACAAGGTCGGAAAGGTTTCCGAAATCATTACTGTTGACAATAACTACCTGTTTGTCGCCACGGTCACAGGAATCCACAAGGAAGGCATCGCAAAGCTTGATGAGGTAAAGGATGCCATCCGCCAGAGGCTCTATGCCGAAAAGTCCGGCGAGAAGGCTGCCGCCGACATCGCTCAGAAGATTCAGGGTCTTGGTAACCTTCAGGCCATTGCCGACACCCTTCACTCCTCTGTAAGCGCAGGGGTTGACGTGAGGTTCGCCTCATTGTCAGGACAGGGACTCGACCCTAAGTTCATCGGTGCCGCCTCAGTCGCTCCGGAAGGAAAGATCTGCTCCGTGGCCGGATCAATCGGAACTTATGTGTTCAAGGTCAACTCTCGTGACACCGGAGCTTTCTACACCGAGGATGACGCAAAGAACAACGCCGCTCAGATCAACAGCTACAGCACTCAGATGATTCTTCCTGTCATGATGACGGAGGCTGAGGTGAAGGACAACAGGGCGCGCTTCTATTAATAGGATTATAGTTTTATTTTTAAGTCCGGCTTTCAACACGAAGGCCGGACTTATTTTTTTTTCATTGTGCTTTACACTTGTCAAACTGACTCTTCAGGCACTTTTTGAAAAGGTTTTGTTACGTACCACAACTTAATTTTTGTTATATCTACTTCAAAAATTGCCAATGTTTGTTTTAAAAAAAATATTAGGATTAATTTTAAATCGTTTTTTTTAACAAACCACATATCCCTCCACGTAAGCGGGGGAATAGCAACGATAACTTTTTTTTATTAAAGAGTCAGTTTAACACATTAATTATATGCACGAAAGAATCCAAAAAGTTGTGTCATGTCTTTGGGTAAAGACAATGACAGCGGCTGTTCTCATGCTTCTGGTTGTCGGGTCAGGCATTGCCTTCGCCCAGAAACCGGATCGGACAATCACCGGAAAGGTGTTGGACGAGAACAATCAGCCGATGCCTGGCGTGACCATCATAGTCGATGGTACGACCAAGGGTACAATGACCGGACCGGACGGAACCTTCACGCTTGCCGGTGTGCCGTCAGGATCGACGGTTATTGTTTCTTGTATCGGTTACACCAATCAGGTTCTTCCTGAGGGTAAGTCGGACTATCAGATAAAGCTTGTGCCTGATTCCGAGATGCTTGAGGAAACCGTTGTTGTGGCCTTCGGACAGCAGAAGAAAGTCTCGGTGACGGGAGCTATCTCATCCGTCTCGTCCAAGGACCTTCGCAAAACCACGGCCACACGTCTTGACAACGCCCTTGCGGGCCGCGTGACTGGTCTTACCTCAATGCAGAGCGGCGGTGGTCAGCCAGGTGTCGACGGAGCGACGATGTACCTGCGAGGCGCCGCCACTCTCAACGGCAAGAGTCCTCTGATTCTTGTCGACGGTGTGGAACGCGACAACATCCGCACGATCGACATGAACGAGGTCGAGAGCATCTCGGTCCTCAAGGACGCCTCCGCCACGGCTCTATATGGAGTGCAGGGCGCGAACGGTGTGATCCTTATTCAGACCAGAAGAGGACAGAAGGGAAAGGCCCAGCTGAATGTCTCGTTTGACCAGAGCTGGACTTCGTTCACCAAAGAACCGTCAAGGCTTCACTCTTGGGAGTATTGTGAGCTCAGAAACGAGGCTTTGGCAAACGATGGCATTGCGGCGGCGTACTCCGATGAAGTGATCGCCAAGTACAGGAATCCTCTTCTTGGTCTTGATCCGTCTTCTTCCGATTACGAGAATCAGGTGGCGACCCGCAGGGCGATCTACTGCGACAATGACTTCTACAGAATGTACCTGAAGAAAAACACTCCTCAGACAAGAGCCAATGTCAACATCTCCGGAGGTACTGATTTCGTCAACTACTTCGTCAATGTCGGCTACATCCATCAGGGAGGTAACCTGAACACAGAGGATCCTGACTATCTCGGCTATGATCCGCAGTGCTACATGGACAGGCTCAGCCTTCGTTCCAACCTTGACTTCCACATCACAAAGAACCTTACCGCTTCCTTGAACATCGCATCGTACGCCGAGACTGTCAACATGCCTTGCGCCGGAGCGTTGTACGGCGGAAGCCAGAGCTGGATGATAACAGACCTTATCTACCAGTCCCAGACAATCCTTCCGATCTCTCAGGGTCCTACCACCGACTCGAGATTCGGTGTGGACAGCGGAGCCATCATTGACTACAATTACCTGGACAGATCCGCATTCGAGATCATAAACAGAAGGGGTTTCAGCCAGAACAAGAGAAAGAATCTCAACACCCAGTTCTCCCTCAATTGGGATCTCAGCGAGCTTGTGACCAAAGGCCTCAGCCTTAACGGCATCGTGGCCTATGACTCCTATAACCTTGGAACTTTCGAGGGCTACAAGCAGGAGGCGACCTATTATGCCAAGGTTGACTATGAACACGACACATTGACTTACTCTCAGCACAACAGCAACACGACGGCTTTGTCAATGTCTTCCAACAGATCTTCCAACTATAACGTTTATGCCCAGGGTTCAGTCAATTATGCCAGGACTTTCGGAAAACATGACGTGACCGGAATGTTCTCCGCCTACAGAAAATACTGGGAGACCACATCCGCAGAGATTCCTTACAACGTTCTTGGTGTGGCCGGACGCGCGACATATTCCTATGATGACAGGTATCTTGCCGAAGCCAACTTCGGTTACAACGGTTCCGAGCAGTTCTCTCCGAACAAGCGTTTCGGTTTCTTCCCTTCAGGCTCCATCGGCTGGATCGCCAGCAACGAGACTTTCCTGAAGAACAACAATGCGATCACCTGGTTGAAACTCAGGGCTTCCTACGGACTTGCCGGTAACGACCAGGCTACAAGCAAGCGGTTCTTGTACCAGGACAACATCCAGGTCGGCGGCGGGACCAATGTTCAGGGACTTGGCGGGAAATCCATCAGCGAGGGTCTTCTTGGCAACAAGGACATCACCTGGGAAATCGGACGCAAGTTGAATGTCGGCGCCGAAATAGGCCTTTTCAAGGATTTCAGAATCAACCTTGACTACTACAATGAGTACCGTGACCAGATTCTTATCCAGCGTCAGACAGTTCCTTCTTTCCAGGGAATAAGCTCAAGCAGCATTCCTATGGTCAACATGGGAAAAGTCAAGAGCCACGGATTTGAGGCCGAGGTCAGCTACAGCCATTCTTTCAACAGGGATTTCTCTTTCTCTGTCAAAGGCAACATTGGTCTCAATGACAATGAGGTGATCGAAAATGACGAGCCGATGCGTTCCGAAGAGTACGCTTACCAGTACCAACAGGAAGGATTCCGCATCAACCAGGCCTGGGGTTATCTTATCGACTGGGATTCTCCGGGAAAGGGTTACTTCACTTCCCAGGAAGAGATTGACAATTACTATCCGTATGGATTCGGAATCCCGAGGGTAGGTGATTTCGTCTACAAGGACGTCAATGGCGACGGCGAGATTGACGAGAAGGACCTCTCTCCTATCGGTTACTCAACCACCGTTCCGGGTCTCAACTACGGTGTCTCGCTTGGTCTGAATTTCAAGGGCTTTGATTTCAACGTCCTCTTCTCCGGTCTTGGAAGATACTCGAAGTACTACATGGGACAGGGAGTTGTCGAGTACACAAAGAGCGGTACTTTCTTTGATTGGACAAGAAACGGCTGGACCGAGGAGAGATGGGCCAACGGCGAGAAGATCACCTATCCGGCCATCTCCACTGCTCAGACGACAAGCCACACGACCAATGACTTCTTCATCCAGAACAGGTCGTTCCTCAGGCTTAAGAACATTGAGTTGGGCTACACTCTTCCTGAAAGGTTCCTGTCAAAGGCCGGTGTCAAGTCCCTCAGAGTCTATGTCAGCGGGCAGAATCTCTTCGTCTGGGATAATCTGCGCATAACACACATCGATCCGGAGCAGGACAGTTCGTACGGTTATCCTATTACCAAGAATGTCAGCCTTGGTGTGAACATCAACTTTTAAATGATGTAGATTATGAAAAATAGATTATCATATATTGCTTTAACATTCTTTGCCGTCTTTGCGGTCTCCTCTTGCTCTGATGTTTTGGACAGGGCGCCTGACGGCAAGATCTCCATTGAGGAAGTGTTCTCGGACAACGACAAAACGATGTACTATCTGAACACTTGCTACTCAAGCATCAACGGAAAAGGTTGCCAGTACTTTTTTTGGAATAGGGGTCCTGTGAACTGGTGCGATGACGCCTGGGACGCGGATGATATAGATGTGGACTGGGCTGGATCACGCAAGTACTATGACGGGAACGCCACCGCTGCCAGTCATCCTGCCACCATCAACAACGGTGATTCCGGCAACGAGAGCGTGTCTTGGTCAAGGTCTTTCCAAAGGATCCGCAACTGCTCGCTCTTCCTTCAGAACATTCCTACAGCCAAGGTCAATTCGGAGAGCGACCGCTCAAGATGGACAGCCGAGGCTCATGTCCTCAGGGCTTACTACTATTCAGAACTTCTTATGTGGTTCGGATGCGCCCTTCCTATCATCAGGGAGCCGTTCACTCTCGACGCCGATTTTTCCACTGTGCAGCGCAGTTCTTTCTACGATGTGGTTCAGTTCATAATCGAGGATTGCGACGCAGCCCTTGCCTGTTCAGAGCTTCCTTGGAGAATCACCACGGACAACGAGGCGATGCGCATGACCAAGGCTGTTGCCTGGGCCATCAAGTCGAGGATGACTGTATTTGCGGCCAGTCCTCTGTACAACGACGGCAACAACTACTGGAACGAGGCCTACACAGTCAACAAGGCTGCCGTTCAGGCTCTCGAAAGCAACGGGTATGCTCTTTACAGCAAGGTCAATCAGGCCGCTGTCTGGGGAAATGAGGATAAGGCTTTCCTTGAAGGCGCATCGCAGTACTTCAACGAGTATTTCTGCAACTCCGGAGCCTATGCCGCGGATCCGGCTGACAAGGAGACAATCTACCAGCTCAAGGACGGTACGAACTGGGATCTCGCCAATGTCGACGCCCCTGGTGCCATTCTCAACTACAAGGCCGGAACATGTCCGTCCCAGGAGCTTGTGGATGCGTTTGAGACTATTGACGGCCAGCCTGTCCTGAATCTTGCGAAGCCTTATAATGACGAGCAGCATCTCCAGCCTAACTACAACACGGCGAACACAACTTACGACAAGAACAATCCTTACGCCAACAGAGACCCGAGATTCTATGCCACAGTCTATTACAATGGATCTAAAAGGTATTGCAACTGGTCTACGAAAGCCGAGGCCACATCTTTTGAAAATTCAGGTCAGGTAGCGGGAGAGCAGGTAAGAACCATCACCACTTGGGATGCCTATGAGAAAAGCGACGGTTCGATTGATGAAACTCCGGAACCTTTGATGGGACGCTCTCTTATCGGACGAACATTGACCCGTACAGGCTATTACCAAAGAAAGTTCCTGCATCCGAACAGCGGTGTCGAAATGCGAATCAACGGAGCCAGACACAAGGACTACCGCCTTGCCGAGATTTATCTGAATTTCGCCGAGGCGGCGATGGAGGCCGGACACGCTGACGAAGCCATCACTTACGTGAACAAGGTGCGCACCCGCGCCGGAATGCCGGGTCTGCCCGCCAGTCTTTCCGGAGACGCTCTGCGTCAGCGCATCCACAATGAGCGCAGGGTGGAGCTGGCTCTTGAGGGCAACCGCTATTTCGACGTGCGCAGATGGCACAATCCGGACGAGGATCTTTCGGCCACTGACCGCTGGATCACCGGCATGAGCATCACACACATGCAGGATGGTTCCTACAAGTACGAGCGTACAATCCTGAAGGAGCGTCAGTGCTACACCAACAAATGGCTCAAGACGCCTATCCCGCTTTCAGAAGTCAACAACATGAGAGCCATAACGGGAGAGGATTGGCAGAACCCTGGTTGGTAATGGTTAAATCTTACAGAACAAATAATTAGCATCAAACATGATGAATAAGAATATATTTGCAGCAGCGGTGCTTCTCCTGTTCGGGACAACCTTGCAGGTGAAGGCGCAGGACATCACCGTCACGGGCACCGTAAAGGACGTTTACGGCAATCCGTTGCCCGGGGTGATTGTCTCGGCTAATCATAAGGACCTCTACATGACGGACAGGAACGGGCAGTACACAGCGAAGGTTGACAAGACCGGCGAGCTGGAGTTCACCCTTCTTGGATTCAAACCGACCTCGATAAAGGCTGCTTCCCAGCCGGACGTGGTCCTCGAGGATGATGCCCACGGCCTTGCCGAGAGGGTAAACATAGGCCTTGCCAACCAGAGCAGGGAAGTTCTTTCCGATGCGGTCTCGACAGCTTCGGGCAAGGAACTCGGAAGATCGTTGATGTCCCGCCTTCAGGGGTCGTTCTCCGGAATTTTCTCAGGACTTACCACTGTCGAATCATCTTTTGAGCCGGCTTACGAGGATCTCAACCTGTACATCCGCGGCTATTCCACCTTTCATGGCGGAACTGCCGGCGTAGTCATCGACGGAATCCTGTACGATTCCTTCGCACATGACATTCTCTACAGGATCTCTCCTGAGGAGATAGAGTCAGTTTCCGTTCTGAAGGACGGAGCATCGCAGGCTATCTATGGTGTTAAAGGTTCCGACGGCTTGCTCGTCATCAACACCAAGCGCGGCACTCCGGGCAAACTCAAGATCGGAGTGAACATCTCTGAGACAGTTCAGACTCCAACCTCGAAGATCCACAGTTTTGATTCCTACACTTTCGCGAACCTCAGGAATCAGGCGGCTGTGAACGACGGTCTCGGAGAGTACCGCTTCTTCTCGCAGGAGGCCTTGGAAGGCTTCAAGGCAGGCGGAAGCGACCTTTATCCTGACACGAACTGGTACGACATGCTTGTCCGCGATTTCTCCAATCAGCAGAGAATAGCCTTGGACGCCACAGGCGGCAACGAGAACGTGAAGTTCTACTCCAATTTCAACGTTGCCCGTCAGGGAAGCTTCTGGAACACCGACCAGTCGGACTACAAGACTGACAACGAGAAGTACAGGATCAACTTCCGCTCCAACGTGGATGTGAAGATCAACGAGTACATCAGCCTTTGGGCCAATCTGGCAGGATCCGTGGTGAAATCTCACTCGCCTTATGCCAATGTGGCCACAAACGGGAATCTGTACTCAATGATCACCTGCATGCCGTCGTTCATCTACGGCCCTGTCACACCTACCATCTACGACGATGAAGGCAACGTGATTGAAGAGGGCGGGGAAGTGACGACTACCGCCACCATCAACGCCTCTCCTTACGGAATGCTGAACCGCAGCGGCTACAACAACGAGACAAACACCAACATCTACGGTCAGGCCGGCCTTAAGGTGGATCTTTCCTTCCTGACCCCAGGACTTTGGGCAGGCGGCAGCGTGGGCTATCTCTCCTACATCAACTCTGTCATGTCAACCACCCAGAATTACGCGAGATTCATCCGTAATGATGATTGGAATGAATTGACATTCACCCAGTACGGCACAACAATCAATGACGCTCTTGTCTATTCAAAAGGGACTGCGCTTTACGGCTACTTCTCTTACAAAGGCGAGGCCGGATGGCAGAGGGATTTCGGCAGACATCACCTGAATGCGGACGCTTACATGAACTATCAGGTGTTCGATAACATGACAGGAAGCGCCGTGTATGATTTCAGGCGCGTCTATTCAGGTGCGGAGCTGATGTATGACTTTGACAAGAGATACGCGGTGAAGCTCTCGACCGGATATTCAGGTTCCGACTATTTCCCGAGAAGCACGCGCTTCATCTGGACCCCTGGAGTCTCCGCGGCGTGGATCGCCTCCAACGAGGGCTTCGTGAAGGAGAACGCTCCTTGGCTGTCATTGCTGAAGATCCGTGGTTCCTACGCTGTCACAGGCAACGATGCCACAGGTTTCGACAGGTACGCCTACAAAGATCAGGTGACCAGCACCGTGGGAGGACTTATTCCGTATCTTAACTATCATACCAATGAGACTGTGTACGGCAACGCCAATCTTGAGCCGGAGAAAATCCACAAGACGAACGTTGGAATAGACCTCGGCATAGCCAACCAGTTCCAGGTTTCCTTCGATGTGTTCAAGGAAAAACTGAACAACGGCGTGGTCAGCTCCACAGCCAAGGTTCCTACCTATCAGGGTATTCCTCTGGGATCATATCCAATCACCAACATCGGTGAGTTCGAGAACAAGGGATGGGAACTCTCGGTAAGTTACAGGAAGCGTTTCAGCTCCGATTTCGGGCTGTTTCTCGCAGGTCATCTTGACTACAGCAAGAATAAGGTCATCTATGTCGGTGAGACGGCTTATGACGACACCTATGCCTATCGGTATCACACTCAAGGGTATCCTCTCGGACAGTCTTGGGGCTACCTTACCGACTACAGCAACGGCAGCGGACTGTACAATTTCCAGGATGAGATTGACGCCGGCCCTACTTACTCGTTCGGCACTCCGCGTCTTGGAGACATCAAGTACAAGGACCTGAACGGGGACGGTGTCATCGACGAGAAGGACCTTGCCCCTATCGGCGACGGCTCACTGCCGAAGTACAACTTCGCGTTCAACGTAGGCTTCAGCGTCAAGGACTTCGAGGTTAATCTCCTCTTCCAGGGACTCGGTGACTACAAGAGAAACTACAGCGAGTTGATTTCCTATCAGTCCGCCTATGAGGGAATCTTCACAGAAAGCCACAAGACGGCATGGACGGCCGAGAAATGGCTCAATGACGAGGAGATCGGCTTCCCTGCGCTTTCAACCACCACCACCACTAACAGCCAGACGAATGACTATCTCCTCAAGGATGCTTCGTTCCTTCGTCTGAAGACTGCAGAGATTTCCTACAACATGCCTAAGAAGGTCTGCGACTTCCTCAACGCAAGCGCGTTCAAGGTTTACGTGAGCGGTCAGAACCTCTTCACCATTGACGGAATGAAGACAAATGACACTCCGGTCGAGGGTTCCTGCTTCGCTTTCCCTGTGTACAGGATGTACAGGCTTGGAATCAATCTTACCTTCTAATGGATTCATAAAGTAAATCATGAATATTATGAAAAAATTCCGCATACTAATTCTTGCGATGGCTGCCGCCGCGGTCCTCTCCGCATGTCAGGATGATTTGGATCTCCGTACCAACGGAACCATCGACATGTCCGAGGTGTTCAAGGACCGTAACAGAACCAAGGGCTACCTCAACGCCTGCTACGACTACAAGAAGAATCCGTACGTTCATGTCGGTTCCTACACGGATGACGCGCAGCATAGTCAGGCCATCACCGCCGGTAATTATTTTGACTTGTGGTACAACACCGGCGTCACATCCAGCAATTTCGACGCCAACAACTGGGACAGCAATTCCTGGAGCCACTACTTCCAGGGAGTCCGTAAGTGCAATGTGTTCATCGCCAACATCGACAACGCCACAGCGGAGATGCAGGACTGGGAGAGGGCCGGATGGAAGGCGCAGGCTCTGACGATGAGGGCGTGGTACTACCTTCAGCTCATGAAGAGGTACGGACAGCTTCCTCTGATCACTTCGGATCTTGGTACCGGCCATGACTATTCGTCCGACAAGAAGGCGACAGTCTCCGAGATAGCGGCCCAGATTTTCGCTGACTGCGACGCCGCGATCGCCACCGAGGACTCGAACGCATATTCCTATGTTTACTCCACCCAGCAGTGGGGGATGGCTACCAAGGCTCTTGCCCAGGCCACCAGATGCGAGACCGCGACTTATGTGATCAGTCCGCTCATGGGTGACGGAGGCTACACGGTGGACCAGGCTCTTGAAATCGCCGCTGACGCTCTTGCCAAGGTTCTGGCCAACGACTACAGCCTTTGGACATCTGCCAGCGACGGCTACAACGCCTACGCTTCGTACTTCCTCTACAATCCGGAGGATTACAGGGCATTGGACAAAGAGACCATTCTTGGAGGCTACCGCACCGCCGTCTGGTCTGATTGCGGTCTGCCGATCGTGAGCGGAAGTTCCACTGCCGGCACATGTCCTACCCAGGAGCTTGTCGACGCCTACGAGATGTCGAACGGCAAGCCTGCGATCACAGGTTACTCCGACGAGCAGCACCTCAAGCCGATCATCAACGCGGAATCCGGCTACGATGAGACGAAGCCTTACGAGAACCGTGACCCTCGCTTCTACGCCACAGTTTTCTACAACGGCAGCAAGAGAGGCAATGATGAGATCTCCACGATAGCCGGTGCCAACTGCGGACTGAATTCCACCAACATCAGGTACACCCACACGGGTTACTACATGCGCAAGTATGCCCACGACGCCTCCAACAGGAACTCCAACTCGGACGGCTACAAGCGTCTTGTACGTCTTGCGGAGCTTTACTACAACTTCGCCGAAGTGGCCTATCAGGCTGTCGGAGCGGATCAGATTGTCACCACCTCCGGTCTTAACATGTCGGCGCGCGACGCTGTCAACGCTGTCCGCGCGAGGGTGGAAATGCCAGAGATTCCGAGCGGACTCTCTAAATCCGAGTTCGAGCAGAGGTACCGCAACGACCGCAGGGTCGAGTTCGCCCTGGAGCCGGACCGCTACTTCAGTCTGCGCCGCTGGAAGACTCTCGACGCTTCGGGAATTGTCTCCGGAATGAAGATTTCCGGTACGGGCAAGAACCTGACCTATGAGCGTTTCGCGTTCGACAAGCGCGTAAGTTGCACGGACAAGTACCTCCTCTACCCATTGGAACTCTCTGAAGCCACCAAGATCCTGGAACTTACTGGAAATGACTGGCAGAACCCTGGATGGTAGTGTGGAACTCTTGATTTGAATTGATAAAAATTGATGAATATGAAGAAAATCATCTACTTGATACTGATCGCATGCTCCGGCCTGTTCTTCTCCTGCAAGGATGAGTCCGGAATGACGAAAGACGGGGACATAGTCCTGTCAAACCTGACGGCGGAGCCGAGGATCGGAGCGGTTGTCCTCAAGTGGGACAACCCGACGGCAAGCGACTATTACTATGCCACCGTCATCTATCAGAACGCTGCCGGAGAGGAGGTGAAGCAAAAGGTGAGCGTCTATAGTGTCGATTCTGAAAAGGGAGAAGGCCACACTTCCGTAATGATAGGAGGCTTCTCCGACACGAACACTTACGAGTTCACGGTCACTCCTTACACTTCAGATGAGCGTTATGGAGATCCGCTGACCGTTTCCTGCGCTCCCGAGGATGCCAGCAAGGCTTTCAAGTACATCACGGAGACCATCACGACCACCCCTACAATCGAAGGGGCTGTCATCGGTTGGGCCAATGACTATGATGTCCCTGTCACTGTCAACATCTCCTACAAGAATCTCGCTGGTGAGACCAAGACTGTCACCAGGACAGGGAGCGTGGACGACAGCGTGGAGATCTTTCCGTTTGTGGACAAGACAAGCGTCACCGTCACCGTAACCGACGAGAGCGGTAAGAACACTTCCGATCCCAAGGTGATCGAGGTGACACCGGAAAGGGGAGAGATTCCTCAATCCAGAATCACGGCCGTCGGCGCCTCAAGCGTGAATGGCGGCAACGATCCGGCAAGACTCTTGGACAACAATGTCTCAACCGCTTGGAAGTCAGGTGACGAAGATTACCAATGGGTGGCTTTCGACCTCGGTGAGGTCCACAAAGTCAACTGGATCGAGATGGTTGGTGATTCCGATGACAAGGAAGCCCAGCCTACTTCCATCATGATCTATTATTCCGAGGTTCCGGTGGCAGACATCTCCGCCGCCACAAACCTCGGCACGTTCGAGTACAATCCTGAACACGTTTACAATCACGCCTATGGGTTTAATGCTCCTGTCAACGCAAGGTACATCCTTGTCGCTTTCCTGGGATCCCGCCGCGTGAGCATCACCGAGTTCTGTGCCTACTATGCCGACGCCGCGACACATTATGCGAACGAGTCCGCCGCGGAACTTCAGCCGGATCCGGACGATGACGACACCTACTACCCGGACACTGAGTACATGACTCCTAACACTGCTGTCTATTGCAATAAATTGAACATTACCGCAAGCAATCCTGACGATCCGTCTGAATTCACTTATACAACAACAGGCGGTGACCCTGGGGTGTCCATGACTCCTATCAAGAAACAGGTTCCGGGAACAGTGCTTGTGTTCCACTACAAGTCAACGGCCGACCTGTCCTGCGAGTTCTTCTGGTGCAAAGGCGGCTGGGGAGTCGGCGGCCCTGCCGGAGGAGTGGAGACGTTCTTCAAACTGAAGAAGACCGATGAGTGGAAGACATTCAAGATGAACATGGTTCAGGCTTGGAACAACGGCTGGTGGACCGGAGCCCCGGGTGCGGTTGTCCGCTTTGACATCGGAGACGGAGCCGGAGATACGGTTGTCATCAGGTTGATGCACTGGCGCGCCGCCGAGGAGGGCGAATAATCAAAGTTCCTTTAAACATTTATTTACAGATGATAAAAAAGACAAGCTTTTCATCTATAATGATTTTCGTGGTTATGTCCTGTGCGCTTTCAGCACAGGACATAACTGTCGAAAATCCGCCGGTTGATCTCTGTCAGGACACTTGGGTGGCCACTGACGCCTTGGGCAGGACAATGCCGGGCATTGATGCCGCGGGTCCTGTAAAGACCGACCAGCGCCGTGTCGTGGGAATCTTCTACATCACATGGCACACGCAGAACCTCGCGACCCTTCCGGCACCTTATGAAGCGGATGTGACGAAAGTTCTCAAGACCGATCCGAACGCCCGTCTTCAGGCCGACAATCCGAACTGGAAATATGGCTCCTACCACTGGGGAGAGCCTGAGATGGGCTATTTCCTCAGCCAGGACGAATGGGTGATCCGCAAGGACATGTCGATGCTCTCCGACGCCGGGGTGGACGTGCTGGTGATGGACGTCACCAACGCCGTACGCTACTGGGACGAGTGGGAGGTGCTGTTCTCCACGATGGAGAAGATGCGCGCAGAAGGCAACAGCACGCCGCAGTTCTGTTTCTGGGCGTTCAACGGGGAAGTGATCACCGTCGTCCAGCAGCTCTACGAGCGGATCTACAAAGAGAACAAGTACCCTGATCTTTGGTTCTACTGGGACGGAAAGCCTCTGCTGCTGTACAACGCCGACCCTGTCCATGATGCCAACGGAGGCCATTCCGCCTACAGGGACGGCACTCACGACTACTCCGATGAGGTGAAGAGTTTCTTCACTCTCAGGAACATGTGGTGGGGCTACTACGAGTGGGCCGGGAAGCGTTTCATCGGCACGGAGGACAACTGGAGTTTCGGCTACAGCATGGCTGATCCTAAGATCAAGTCCATGACTCCGGAGGAACTGGTTTCAAAGCACAACGGCAAGGTCGAGGAGGCGGCTGTCACGCCTGCCCAGCATCCGGTCACTATGACCAGGGAGCCGATGGGAGTCGGAAAATCCTGGTCGAGACGCTACGGCGAGCCGAAGCTCAATGAATATGATCTCCCGGATTCTGCCTATGTCCCTTGGCTCGGACGCAAGGTCTCCGATCCGGAGGGCTACGGAATCTACTTCCAGGAGCGTTGGGACGACGCTCTGGCCGCGAACCCTCAGTTCCTTTACCTCAACGACTGGAACGAGTGGACGGCCGGAAAGTACAACGGCGAGGTCGGCTGGCTCGGCAGGAAGAATCCGTTCATGTTCGTGGACCAGTACAACTCCGAGTTCAACCGGACGATCCAGCCGATGAAAGGCGGCTACACCGACAACTACTACATGCAGATGGCCCAGAACATCCGCCGCTACAAGGGAGTGAGGCCGGTTCCGGTGAACAGGCATATTCATAAAATGTCGGTTGACGGAATATTCGGTGATTGGGAGCAGGTTGAGGTGGTCTATCGCGACACCCGCGGGGATGTGTTCCATCGCGACGCAAAGGGTTACGGCGGGCTTCACTACACCGATGACACCGGAAGGAACGACATTGTGGCTTCGAAGGTGGCCGTCGGCAAGTCTGAGATATTCTTTTACGCCGAGACCGCGGATGACTTGACTCCGTGCACCGATCCTGACTGGATGCTGCTGTTGATTGACTCCGACGGAGACTCATCGACAGGTTGGTACGGCTACGACATCCTGATCAACAAGGACGTGACCTCGCCTGGCGAAGGGAATGTCCTGAAGTTCATTGACGGAAAATGGACCGTGGCCGGAAAGTACCGTTTCGCCGTGGACGGCAACAAACTGGAACTGGCCGTTCCGAAGTCGCTGCTGGGCGTTTCCGGGAAGTCGATCACCTTTGACTTCAAGTGGGCGGACAACACCGGGGAACTCATTGACCCGATTTCTTTGTGCCTCCACGGAGACACCGCCCCGAACCGCAGGTTCAACTACAGATTCGTCTGGAACAAATAATATTTGTGCTGTGAGAAGAGTTCTTACCTCTTTGCTGGTGCTTGCGGCCCTGTGCGCCCAGGCCAAGCCTACGGTCAATCCCGTCTGTCTGACCTGCAACGAAATGGTCAACCCTGTCGCTGTCAGTGACGTGCGCTTCAGTTGGAAGCTCGATTCGGATGTAAAGGCTGCCCGCCAGACAGCCTACGAACTCTGGATCGGAACGCTGCCGCAATGTGGCGGCGACGTGTGGAAGTCCGGGAAAATCATCTCGGAAGACCAGCTGGACATCACACCTCCTTCGGATGTCATCCTCAAGGAAGGGGAGAGGTACTTCTGGAAGGTCAGGGTCTGGGACGGATCTGACAAGGTCTCCGCATGGACTGCTCCGGCCAGTTTCCGAAAGTCGATAGACAACTCATGGAAAGCTGACTGGATTGCCACGGGAAAGATGGAGGACGGCCCGTTCCCGTATTTCCGCAAGACCTTTTCGGTCGGCAAGGGCAAGGTCCGCTCGGCTGTCATCTACCTTTGCGGTCTGGGCTGCTCTCAGCTTTTCTTCAATGGCATGGTTGTCGAGCCTGACAGGGTTCTCGATCCCGCCCAGACCGACTACGACAAGAAAGCTCTCTACAGCGCGTTTGATGTTACCGGCCTTCTTGTGAACGGCAAGAACTGCATAGGAGTCATGCTGGGAGCCGGATGGTACGATCAGGATAAGGTCTGGGGAGGAGGAATGACCTACGGCAAGCCTATGCTCCGTTGTCAGATGCGCATTGAATATTCTTCCGGCGCAGTGGAGACCGTCGGTACGGACACATCCTGGAAATGGGCCGACGGTCCGCTTGTAAGATCGAATGTCTATCAAGGGGATGAATATGATGCCAGACGAGAGATGGACGGATGGTGTTCAGCGGCGTTCGATGACAGTTCATGGAACGCCGCCGTGATGGCTCAAGGTGTCATCCCGAAGCGGATGGCCGCTCAGGAGATTCCTCCGATGGTGGCCGGGAAGCCTCAGGAGGCCTCATCCATGTGGCGGTCTTCCAAGAAGGGGAACGTCTGGATTTATGACTTCGGAACCAACCTAACCTCGGAAGTCGTGTTCAGCGCGTCTCTTCCGCGCGGAGTCAGGCTCCAGACCATCGGATCGGAGGAGATCGACCCTGTCACCCGCGAGATTGACGTGGAGTCCACCGGAGTGGAACATGTCGGATTACAGAAGGATGCCTACACTTTCGCAGGAAAAGGGAAGGAGACATGGATGCCGGTCTTCACCTACCACGGAATGAGGTATGTGGAGCTGACCGTCGAAGGCTCTGACGAAGAGCCGGGGCTGGACTGGATCACACGCGCCCCTGTACACACCGACTTGGTCACAATCGGGTCGTTCGAATGCTCGGACCATCAGATCAACTACCTGCATGACATCGCTGCGAGGACATTCATCAATGCGTTTGTCGGGCTTCCTGTGGACTGCAACCAAAGGGAGAAGTGCGGATGGCTCGGAGACACTCACGCCTACGACAGGGCCGCCGACATGCTCTTCCAGATGAACAGCTTCTGGGTCAAGTACCTTGATGACATCAGGACCACTTCGGATGTAAGTCTCACAAACACCCTCTTCCACAAGCTTTATAACCATAGGTTCTACTACGCTGACAAGGAGGCGGGGATTCCGTTCATGATAGCCCCAGGAAAGCGTCTCTGCGGAGTGGCTTCTCCTGACTGGGGGACGGCCGTCGTGCAGCTTCCCTGGCATCTTTACCTGTACTGTGGCAACAGGGGAATTCTCGAGAACTACTACGACATGATGAGTCTTTGGGTCCGCCACATAGCGGACACTGCGGTTGACGGGATTGTCTACGAGGGTCTCGGCGACTGGTGTCCGACATTCAGCAGCCATGAGCACAACGCCACGGCCGTCGAGTTCTCATCCTCGGCATTCCATCTTCTGGACCTCGGAATAATGGTCAGGACGGCAAGGCTGCTTGGCAGGGAAGATGACCTCGGGTGGTTCGAAAAGCAGGAGGAATATGTCCGCAAGGCCATCACCGCCAAGTTCTTCAACCCTCTCAAGTGTTCCTTCGGAGGCCAGACAGCGGACGCGATGGCTCTTGAACTCGGACTCTTTCCTCAAGACCGCCGTCAGGAAGGCGCACAGGCCATCCTGAATGACATAAACACCGGCCACAAGTTCTTCGATGTGGGAGTCTTCGGACTTTCAAGGATAGGAAGCGCACTGGCAAGGAACGGGGCTTCGGCGGAAGCGTTCGCCCTCTTCACGAAGAAAGGAGAGAACACGTTCGGTGTGATGGTCGATTCCTTGAAGGTGACCACCCTGTGGGAGACTCTGCCTTTGCAGAGCGACACCCGGGCGAAGTCTCACGGCTCTCACTGCCATCCTATGCAAGGAGGCTATGAGTCCTGGATTCTTGAGGATGTCGCCGGACTGAGGCCTGTGGAGGATGCTCCGGGATTCAAGACAGTCCTGTTCCATCCTTGGCACACTTCCGACCTTGAATGGGCGGCCGCTACGGTTGACACCCGTTACGGAACGACCTCCACTTCATGGAAGAACGAGGGCGGAAGGCTTGTCTGGGACATCGTCATCCCGGCCGGCGCCGACGGGCTGGTGTACATTCCTGAAGGAAAGAAGGCAACGGTTGACGGTAAGGCTGTCGTGTTTGACAGGAAAAATCACGAAGGCTATGAATGCTACGTCTTCCCTTCCGGCTCTTATCACATTGTGGCTGAATAGCTCCACCAGGAGCTGGCCGTTAAGTTTAAAAACATTGGAAATCATTTGACTATGAAAAGAATTTTTCTCGCTTTCTCGCTTTTGTCCCTGGTGATGACCCCATCGTTCTCCCAGGAGGTGAACAGCGACTCCTGGGCGGCCACAGACGCCCTTGGCCGCAAGGTAAGGTCTTATGCCGACGCTCCGGCCAAACGTGACGGAAAGGTTGTAGCGATGTTCTACTGGACATGGCATCAGGGCAACGACGACACGACTTACCGTGTCAAGAACATCTCCGGAATAATCCGTCAGCAACCTGAGGCCCTGAAGGACTACAACCATCCGGCATGGGGCAGCAAGAAGCCCGGCTTCTTCTTTTGGGAAGAGCCTTTGTTCGGCTACTACAAGACCACCGACAAGTGGGTTCTCCGCAAGCAGGCGGAGCTTCTGGCGGACGCCGGAGTTGACGCTGTCTTCTTTGACTGCACCAACGGCTCCCTGACCTGGAAGGAATCCTACGAGGCTCTTCTGGAAACCTGGGACAAGGCGCGGAAAGACGGAGTGAACGTGCCGAAGATAGCGTTCATGCTCAATTTCGGTCCGTTGCCTACGTCGCGTGTCTCACTCCGTCAGCTCTACAATGACCTTTACAAGCCGGGCAGGTACTCCGACCTGTGGTTTGTCTGGAAAGGCAAGCCTTGCATAATGGCTTATCCGGAGGCTCTTGACGACTCCCCTCTGGACCGTGAGATCGCCGGGTTCTTCACTTTCCGTCCGGGGCAGCCGGACTACGTTGACGGACCGTCCAGGAACGACCAGTGGGGATGGCTTGAGAACTACCCTCAGCACGGCTATGTCGCTTCGGAAGGAGCTGACGGAAAGGTTTCCTATGAGCAGGTCACGGTAGGTGTCTCCCAGAACACAAGCCCTGACCGTAAAGGTCATTGCGGAGCCTTCAATGTCAAGGATTCGCAGGGCAGGAGTTTCTCGGTCAGAAACGGTTTCGACCCGCGTCCTGACGGCTATCTTTACGGCTGGAACTTCGCTGAGCAGTGGGACAGGGCTGACGAGCTTGACCCTGAGCTGGTCTTCGTGACGGGATGGAATGAGTACATCGCCGGAATCTGGCTTCCGGAGCATGGCTGGCAGGGAGACCCGTTCTCGTTTGTGGATCAGTTCGACTGGGACCACAGCCGGGACATCGAGCCTAACAAAGGCTGGGGTGACAAGGGTGATGTCTATTACCTTCAGCTGGTTGACAGGGTGCGCAAGTTCAAGGGAATGGCTCCGTCGGAACCCGCCAGCGGCGAGAAGACCATCGACATGAAGAATGTCGGGGACTGGGATGATGTCAGACCGTATTTCCGAAGCTACAAGGGCAACACCATGCACCGCGAAGCCCGCGGACGTTATGACTGCTTCTATGTGAACACAACAGGCAGGAACGACATAACCGGAGCCAAGGTGGCCCGTGACTCAGAGAACCTTTGGTTCTATGTGGAGACGGCCGGGAAGCTGTCTCCGCAGTCCGGCCCGCACTGGATGCAGCTGCTTATCGACGTGGACCGGGACAAGTCGACCGGCTGGAACGGCTATGACTTCATCATCAACCGCGTCGGTCCGGAAGGGCGCAAAGCCGTTCTGGAGAGGAATATTCAAGGAATATGGATGTGGGAGGAATCGGCCGGATGCGAGTTCCGAACCTATGGCGACAGACTTGTGATAAAGATTCCCCGCAAGGCTTTGGGGCTTTCTTCAGATTCTCTTGACTTCGAGTTCAAATGGAACGACAACATGCAGGAGGAAGGGAACATCATGGACTTCTATGTCAACGGTGATTCCGCTCCCGGCGGACGTTTCAACTACGTCTATACCGCCAGGTAGGAAGTCTTGGTCTGTTTGAGAATTTGAAGAGAAGGAGTTTTTCAGATAAGAAACATGAAAAAGATGATGCAGGTTATTTTTTGAAGGTTTCTAAATGTTAAGAATAACGGACATGAAAATCAATTCATCGTTGCGGCTGATCATCGCCGCGCTCTCATTGACTATTCTTTGCTCATGCGGAAAGGACGCTCCTGGGCCTAACGTTGTCGTAAAGCCGAAGAGTACCAAGGAACAGATGGCCGCCAACCTGAAGGAATACCTTGCCAAGGACTATTCCTCCAAAGTGGCAAGTGTGGAGGTGACTTCCGACAAAGTGATTGTCAAGGGTTCCTGCGGAGGGTCCGGGAAGTACGTCCTTGCCGAGATCACTCCTTGGCAGGATGTTACCGAGCTGAAAGAGTACCCTTACACCGAGAGTGTCTCGGACAAGAATTTTTCGGTCACGGTGGACAGGATTGTCCCGTCACGCGAGGGGATAAGGTACGACAGGGTTTTCTCAAAATGGGCGGTCGTCAAGGTGGACGGAGACGGACAGACGTTGGATTCCCACGCCCGTTATGCTGACGAGGTGGCTCCGAAGGCCAGTCCGGCCGCTGTCCCGCTCAGGAACAAGAAAGGTTTCGGGGCCGGAGATCACGACTATTATTTCAGCGACTGCAAGGAGATGAATGTCGGCAGCATCACCATGAATGTGGTTCTCAACAACTACATCACGGGAAAGGGTTCAGGCTATTCCTATGGCGGAATCAACTACAGCCTTGGCCCCGTGAAGGAATATGTTGACTATGTGACCGCCAAGGCCGCGGAAAACAGCCTTGTGGTCTCGGCCATCATTCTCTGTCAGGTCAACTCCATATTCAATGATCCGGAGAACACGGGAGGCAACTACACGATGCCGAATATGACGACCGCCGAGTCTTTCAACCTCTATGCCGCCGCGCTTGAGCACATGGCCTCCACCCACTGCACCGCGGACAGGAGAATTTCCCACTGGATCATGCACAACGAGGTTGACTTTGCGGACGAGTGGACCAACATGGGCACTCAACCGATGCTGCGCTACCTTGACAGGTATGTCAAGTCCATGAGAATCTGCTACAACATCGCGCGGCAGTACGACCAGAACGCCTCTGTTCTTGGTTCTTTCACACATTGCTGGACAAAGTCCGACGGAGCCTATGCGCCGAAGACATTGCTGAACAAGATTGTTGAATATTCCAACGTGGAGGGAGACTTCCGCTGGGGTGTGGCGTACCACCCTTACCCACAGGATCTCACGAAGCCGACATTCTGGAACGACGACACTCAGGCTACCTTCTCGATGGACACCAAGTACGTGACTTTCAAGAATCTGGAGGTTATCGACGCTTGGATCAAGCTCAAGGAGAACCTTTACAAAGGGACGGAGAAACGTCAGCTGTTCCTCTCCGAGCAAGGCACCAACTCGCCTACCTATTCGGAATCTGACCTTGCGCTTCAGGCCGCGGGCGGCGCCTGGGTTTGGAAAAAGGTTTCCAAATTGGACGGAATTGACGCTGTACAATGGCACAACTGGGCCGACAACAAGGCCGAGGGAGGTCTCAGGATCGGCCTCCGTACCTTCGATGAGGGCAGTGTCCAGAACCTGACCCCAAAGCCTGTCTGGTACGTCTGGAAAGCAGCCGGCACTCCTGAGGAAGACTCCGTCTTCGATCAGTACAAGACCACCATCGGCATCACCGACTGGGACTCCATCATGGGAGAGGTAAAATAGGCGTGACGGCTACACGTTAAACAGGAAGTGCATGATGTCGCCGTCCTGGACGACATATTCCTTGCCTTCCGTGGCGAGCTTGCCGGCGGCGCGGACGGCGCTTTCGCTGCCGAGTGTGACGAAGTCATCGTACTTGATGACCTCGGCTCTGATGAAGCCTTTCTCGAAGTCCGTGTGGATGACTCCGGCGGCTTTCGGGGCTTTGTCGCCCTTGTGGATTGTCCAGGCGCGGCACTCGTCGGCTCCGGCGGTGAAGAATGTCTGGAGACCGAGCAGATGGTAGGCTCCTTGGATCAGCCTCACGACACCTGATTCTTTCAGACCCATCTCATCAAGGAACATCTGGCGGTCCTCGTAGGAGTCCATCTCGGCGATCTCGGACTCTGTCTTGGCGGAGATCACGAGGATTCCGGCGTTCTCCTCCCTGACGGCCTCACGTACTGCGTCCACGTACTTGTTGCCGCCTGCGGCGGAGGCGTCATCCACGTTGCAGACGTACATCACCGGCTTGTTGGTGAGCAGGAACAGATCCTTGGCCATCGCGGCCTCCTCTTCATTGATGAACTCCACCGTCCTGCACGATTTTCCCTGCTCAAGGGCCTCCTTGTAGCGGAGCAGAAGGTTCACAAGTTTCCTGGCGTCCTTGTCTCCTCCTGTCGTGGCCTGTTTCTGGCTCTTCGCAAGGCGGGATTCCACCGTCTCAAGATCCTTGATCTGAAGTTCCGTGTCCACCACTTCCTTGTCCCTCACCGGATTCACACTGCCGTCCACATGGACAACATTGCCGTCATCGAAGCATCTGAGGACGTGCAGGATGGCGTCTGTCTCACGGATGTTGGCAAGGAACTGGTTCCCAAGGCCTTCGCCCTTGCTGGCTCCCTTGACGAGACCGGCTATGTCCACGATGTCCACAGTTGCCGGGACAACACTCTTGGGCTTGCACATGTCCGCAAGCACTTCCAGCCTCTTGTCGGGCACGTTCGTCGAACCGAGATTTGGCTCTATGGTGCAGAAAGGAAAGTTCGCGCTCTGGGCCTTGCCTGAGCTTACACAGTTGAACAAGGTTGACTTCCCGACATTCGGAAGTCCGACTATACCGCATTTCAATGACATATCCTATTGATTTCTAATTTTTATTATTGGGCATTCAAAGTGATTCCTAAAAAATAACTTGGTGCTTTTGCGCGTCTTTTTGGTCTAGATTTATTTTTTCATCATCACAAAAAGAATATGACCCGTCAATATTTTTTCGGGGACAAAGATACGAATGATAAGAAAAAGTTTTTCTGTTTTTTATGAAAGTGTTTCTGTTTCTTTTCGTTTTTTATGTTTTTGTGCCGCATCTTTGCCGGCGGAATGAAAAGGTTGATCGTCATACTGTCCGCTTTTCTTCTCTTTCCTGCCGCCGCTGTACAGGTTGTTCATAAATGCTCATTCACGATAAAGGCGGCAGCAAGGGAAGAGGAGCGGACGCTTGTCATGTTCTGGAATCTTGAGAACCTTTTCGACTGGCGCAGGGACAGCCTTAACGGAAGCGAGTCGGAAGCTGAATTCACCTCGTTCGGGAAAAGGCACTGGACAAAACGCCGTTTTGTGGCGAAGTGCAATGCGATAGCGAAGGCCATTTTCTGGATAAAGGACAGAGAGGGCATGCTTCCGGACGTCATAGGAATAGCCGAGGTGGAGAACCGTTTTGTTCTCGAAAGACTTCTTGAGGAGACTCCTCTTTACAAGACGGACTACGGGATCGTTCATTTCGACTCTCCGGATCCGCGCGGGATAGATGTCGCCCTTCTTTACAGAAAATCCCGGCTGGAGCTGCTTCGTGCTGTTTCATTGAGTGTCGGGAGCGGGACGGATCCTCCGATGAGGACCAGAGACATTCTTTTGACCAAATTCCGGAAGCCGGACGGAGACAGCGTGGCTTTTCTGGTGAACCATCATCCGTCCAAGTATGGGGGAAAGACAGGCCGGAGGAGGGAAGTGGCGCTCAGCAGGCTGCGTGATGCCACGGACTCCCTGCAAAGAGCCGGGCTGAGGAATATACTCGCGATGGGTGACTTCAACGACACTCCTGACAATCCGGCTTTCGGAATATTGACTGACGGGCAGCCTTACCCTTTGACGAACCTGGCGGTTCCGCTTGCTGCAAAGGGTTATGGAACGATAAGATATTCAGGTAAATGGGAGATGATAGACATGTTCTTTGTTTCGGAAAGCGTTGCCGTGAGCGGGCATATTCCTGAAATGAGGGTTTTGAGGCTGCCTTTCCTTATGACGCGGGACAACGCTCATTCCGGGGAAAAACCGCTCCGGACGTACACCGGGCCGCGATATGTCGGGGGAGTGAGCGATCATTGTCCGATTGTTGTGACTATTCGGTAGATAATCGACAAAAATTGTTAAATTTGCCTTATTGGAAGTCGGTCCTGGGGACTGCTTCGGAAACTGACAAAACTGAGAGACAGCTTCTAAAATCACATAATATGGAAATGAAAACCAGAATCAGGGAGAAATTCAAGACTCTCTTCGGTGCCGAAGGTGAGGTTTTCGCTTCGGCGGGTCGTATTAACCTTATCGGTGAACATACTGACTATAACGGGGGTTATGTTTTCCCCGGAGCCATCGATTGCGGAATCGTGGCCGAGGTCAAACCGAACGGAACCCAGAAAGTCAAGGCTTTCTCACTTGACTATGATGAATATGTCGAGTTCGGACTCAATGAGGAGGACAAGCCTAAGCAGCAGTGGGCCAGCTACATCTTCGGTGTGTGCCGGGAGACCGTGAAGCGTGGCGGGAAGGTTGAAGGTTTTGACACCGTCTTCGCCGGAGACGTTCCGCTCGGAGCCGGTCTTTCTTCGTCAGCTGCTTTGGAGAGCACATTCGCATATGCCATCAACTATCTGTTTGACAACAAGATCGACAAGTTTGACCTTGCGAAGATCGGCCAGTCCACCGAGCATAACTACTGCGGGGTGAAGTGCGGAATAATGGATCAGTTCGCCTCGATTTTCGGAAAGAAGGGCAGTTTGATTCGCCTTAACTGCAAGACACTGGAGTACAAGTATTTCCCATTCGATCCGAAGGGCTATAGACTCGTCCTTGTTGATTCGTGCGTGAAACATGAACTGGCCTCTTCGGCGTATAACAAGAGAAGGGAGTCCTGCGAGAACGCAGCCAAGGCCATCAGAAAGAACCATCCTGATGTGGAGTTCCTCAGCGATGCCAAGAGAGTATGGCTTGACGAGGTCCGCGAGGAGATTCCGGAGGAAGACTTCCTCAGGGCCGAGTATGTGATCGGGGAGGTTCAGAGAGTCCTTGACGTGTGCGACGCCCTTGAGAGGGGAGACTATGAGACTGTCGGAGAGATGATGTACCAGACCCATTTCGGTCTGAGCAAGCTCTACGAGGTCAGCTGCGAGGAACTTGATTTCCTCAACAAGCTTGCCCGCAAGTGCGAGGTGACCGGTTCCCGCGTGATGGGCGGAGGCTTCGGAGGCTGCACCATCAACCTTGTGAAGGATGAACTATACGATGCGTTCATCGCGGCTGTCAAGGAGCAGTTCCCTGCCAAGTTCGGTCACGATCCGAAGTTCTACGATGTCGTGATCAGTGACGGAGCCAGAAAAGTGGAATAATATTTTTTTTACTTAATACGACAAGGGTCGCACGGGATTGTTCCTCTGCGGCCCTTTTTAAATTTTATGAATATACCGGGGGAGAGTTTTTTTAGGAATCACTTAAGATTCTCTACCAACTATAAATATTCCTTATTTAGCCAAAAGTGGGTGAAATGTGTGGGTTTTGGCTAAATAAGGAAATGAGTTACCTGAAGAGGCGGGCGACCCGGGCCGAGCCGATGCGGGAGAAGCCGGGGAATCATATTCATCACATCCGGAACGCCCCATTGTCCGTCAAGGCTTAAGGCATCCTATCGGAACCACGTACACGTCATCATCTCTTTTATAGGCCATTGCGCCGACGGCGGTCAGCACCATTTTGAATGAAGGTGCATGCATTCTGGTTGTGTCGATGCTGGACGCCAGTTTGTTGAGGGATCCGGCGCCTTCATCAACCAGTTTCTTGCCTCCAAGCTTGATTTCCACGAGGGCATATTGGCCGTTCCTCAGATGAATGACGGAGTCGCACTCCAGACCGTTGCTGTCTCTGTAATGGTACACGCTGCCATTCAAAAACACCATTGGTGAACGTTACGGCAAATCTGATACTAAAAACCGACAAATCAAAGAGTTGTAAGTAAAATTCGGTGATTTGTGGATTATTCTATCTGAAGAAGCGGGCGACCCATGCGGGGTCGATGCGTGAGAAGCCGGGGGAGGGCTTGACGGACGGGTTGCGGCGGATGATGCCGGCGCAGTCCTCGTAGACATTGAATCCGATGCGCAGACCGTGCATCCGGCCGTCTTTCGGGTAGGAGAACTCGATGTCGTTGTCCGGACCGTCGATGTGATAGAACTTGAACGGAGTGTCCTGCAGGTCTTTGGCCCCGCCTTTCTCCATCATCTCCATCTTGGTGATGTACTTGCACATCTCGATCACGCAGTCGTCCAGGCCGGAGTCGAAGATGTTGACCTTCTCGATCAGCGAGCCGATGTCGCTCACGCGGCGGAGCGTGTAGTCCTCCAGAGTCTGCGAAATCTTCTCGAACTGTGCCTCAAGAGCCTTCTCCTGCGTCTCGGGAAGGATCCCGTTAGGCATGAGCCAGATCATAAGGCGCTCAGTCGGATCGTGGTAGAGCGTCTGTCCCTGGACAAGGTTGGCCTTTCCGCAGTGCGGGCATTCCCACACGAACAGCGAGCCGTCCTTTACCTTCGCCTTCAATTCCGGGTTATCTCCGACATTTATGCGGTTCCAGATCTCGACTCCGTGCCTTTCTCCGCAGGCCGCGCAGGCGGCCGTAACCTTCTCTGACATATTCGTTGATTTTTAGAAGTTGATTCCCGCCTCCTATCTGTCAAGCCACTTCCAGACCTTGTACATCAGCGTTCCCCAGACGAGGAACAGGACCACATAGACCCAGAAGGGCAGTCTGGCGGCGTAATGCGTGCCTTGGGTGAGTTTATCGTAATCGGGGATGTCGGCGTAGTAATATGCCCCCGCCCCGAAATCAAGCGAGTCCTGAAGCCCGAGGCCGCGCGCCATGATGTAAAGGGCGGCCAGAACGGTCGCCCCTATGACGGTCAAGGTAAGGATCTTGACGAATATTTTGCCTTTCCCGCTCATCAGTCAAGTGTCGGAATCGGGAAGAAATTGCCGGAAAGGAGAAGCCAGACGGCGAAGAACGTCAGCACGATGTTGAAGCTTTGGCCGATGATGTAGAGCCAGAGCACCTTGCCTCCCTGCATCTGTTTGATGATCTCCTTGAAGTTCGTGTCCAGTCCGATACTGGTGAAAGCAAGCACGAACGCCCAGTTCTTGTACTGGTCCAGCACCTTGTTGATCGCTCCCACCTGATCGGCCCCGCAGAGAGGCTGGATGAGGAACGAGGCCACCATCGAGGCGATGAAGAATCCGAGGATGAACTTAGGGAAGCGTACCCAGATCTCTCCTGGACCGACCTTGGCCATCCCGTTGTTGTCGATTCTGGTGGCGAAGAACACCGCCACGAAGAAGGCGATGAAACCGATGAGGATGTTCTGGATGGATTTCACGAGCACCGCCGCCTGCTGCGCCTCCGGACCGAGGGCCGTACCGGCCACAACGACAGCTCCGGTGGAGTCAACGGTGCCTCCGATGAGCGAGCCGCCCATGATCTGCGACATTCCGCAGGCCTTGATGATGACCGGCTCGAAGACCATCATGAGGATTGTGAATATGATGGAGATCGACACGGTGATGGAAAGGTCGTCCTTCTTCGCCTTTGAGGCCGCCGCCGTGGCGATGGCCGCGCTGGTTCCGCAGACACTGGTCGCCGAGGCCATCGTTATGACCAGCGGCTTGTTGTCTATCTTGAGCACCTTGATTCCGAACCACCACATGAACAGAATCACGATCGGGGTCACGATCCAGGCTATTCCGAGGCCGTAGAGACCGAATTTGGCGATGTTGGAGAACAGCACGGAGAATCCCATGATCACAAGGCCGGTCTTGATGTAGAACTCGGTCTTGATGGCCGGCTTGAGCCAGTTCGGAACACCGACCGTGTTGGAGATCAGAAGACCCACGAGAAGTGCCCAGAAAGCCCATTCGAGGTAGCGGTTGAGGGTGTATTCAGCGCTGATGAGACGTACCACAAGGGCGATGGCGAACAGCCCGATGAGGGCGGGAATATATTTCTTCACGCTCTCGCCCTGAAGTTTGACTCCCACTGTGAACAGCGCCCCGAGGGTGATGAACGTCACCAGAAACTTGCGCCAGAAAGCCCAGGCTCCAAGCTGTTCAGCCAAAGGGACAACCTTTGAGGCCGCCGCTCCGGAGAGGTTCTCTCCAAGAGTCCATGTGGCGAACTTGACCGCTGAAAAATCGAATGCCTTTGTCAGGACGGCGATGCAGGCGATGATGATCACGATGCCACCGATCCAGATTGCCTGCCAGTCCTCTTTTCCCCAGAATGCGGGAACAGTCTTGCCTTTTTCCATCTGTAAAATTAGTATAATGTTTTACTATTCCGCAAAGATATAACAACAGATGCTTTCCCGCAAAACTTTTTTTAAACAGCTTCTTACAGGTTAATGCTGAAGATCCAGCCGATGTAGTTGCGGTTGAGGGCGGAAATCGGGAAGCGGTCGATGTTGCTCCAGAAGTTGCGGGCGTAGCGGATGCCGATCTGTGTGTCGTACGGAAGCCAGAGGAAGTTGCCGAGATTGACGGAGAGATCCGCGCCGGCGCTGAACAGATTCTCTCCGGCGACACCACCCGGATTGTAATGAAGTATGCCTGACCGGTTGAAGGTCTGGTAGGACCAGTCGAGGAACGGAGTCAGCTCGAAGTTCTTGATGTAGGCCACAGGACTGAGGAACGACAGGTCAACGTCCCCGAAAGGGATCGCATAGTCGGCGGTGAGTTTCCATCTGGATTCCGAGCAGGTGTTGAGGATGCTCTTCAGGTTCGTGTCGACGAATCCTCTCGGCACTGCGGTCAATGCCCCCTCGGGCATGCTTCCTTCTTCTCCGGGACCGAAATATGTCTCCATCGATGCGGTGAGCCTGAGCCCTTGCCTTGCGGAGAACCCGGGAAGATAGCCGTAGGTGTAGAGGTAGGCCGTAGGCCTGTAGGCGTCAAGATGGCCCGGCCGTGTGTGGATCCCGAGTTCGGCTCCGAAGCCGAGCGAAGGAAAGACCTGTGACGGAGCCTTCTGCCTCATGACATAACCTCTCAGGGAAACATCCAGTGTCCGTAGCGGTGAGACATGCTCTTCGCCTATGGAGCTGAAGGTTTCGGTCACTTCCTTGCCATCCTTGTTCACGATGTGCTGCAGGAGAATCCGGTCGTTGTACCTGTCGTTCGTGAATCTGTACCTGATCTGCGGGATCAGACCTCTGGTGATGCCTCCGGAAGAGAAGTTCAGGGGGACATAGACCTTGACACTTCCGTCAAGGTAGGGCCTGTCAGACAAGGAGCCTTTGTTGTAGAGCCTGTAATAGTTCCCCTTCGTGACCTGAATTTTCCGGATGTCCATCGCCGCCCTGTCGTTGATGTCGGCGGAAAGCTCGAAAACCGGGAACAACCCTGTGTACACGTACTTGAAATGTCCGGAATGCCTCCATTTTCCCGTCCGGTAAGGATCCTCATGCGCCCCGTAGCCGATCATTCCATAGCCGGTGCTGAGCAGATTCTGGAACAGGGCGGTGGCCCCGAGGGAGACGCTTTTGTAGTAGTCATCGCCGCTGATGTCGTCTATCTCATTGTAGTTGAAGTACACCGGCGCCCACGAATGGATGTGCGGCAATCTGACCTTTGAATATCTTTCCGTCCGCGTGAAGCCTGCCTCAGCGGCAATGTCGGCTGAGTTGCCAATGGCGTTTTCCTGCGCCGAAAGAGCCTCTGCGACAGGGTATTTATGAATATCCCCGTAGCGAACTTCGGTCACAGGCAGGTCGCCGACCGCCGTGGCGTACATCATGCGTCCCTGTCTGTAGTCCCGCGGACTGTCCGACGCGGCCAGCGAACTGTAGTACAGGGTGTCAGCCTTGAAGACTGGCGAACTGATCCCGTAGCGGGTCGAAGTCAGCTGACGCAGCGTGAGGGCATCCACGTCAAATGAATATAATTCCGTCACACCCGTCCTGTCGCAGAGGAAAGACAGCCGGCCGTCTTCCGGGACCGGAACAGATCGCAGATGTGAAAGCGTGACCGGTTGAGGATCAAGTAATTGGCTAAGTATCGCCTTCCCGTCAGCGTTTTGCCCTGCAATCTCATAGATTCCCGTTCCGTTCTCCGACAACCCCGCCGCGAACAGTCTCTCTCCGATCCAGGCCGATTCCGTGAACTGGAGCGAATCCGGAGCTATGAACGATTTCAGGGCGAAGCCGTCATCAGCGTCCAGAAGAACGATCCGCGATCCTCCCGCGTAAGGATATTCAGTGACGGCCAAAACCTTTCCGTCAGGTGCCGGAGCAGGATTGAAAAACCGTTCCTTCCTTGTCAGGTCATGGACTCTTTCCGGCTTTTTCAGGTTTACGTAACGGATTCTGGAACTTCCCCCGAGAGTCCGGCGAAGCCCGGCCACGGACTCGCTCCAGAATATTCTTTGCCCCTCCGAGTCAAGTGAAAGATCACTGGTGTAGGAGGCGAAGCTCCTGATTCTCTTTTCTTTACCAGCGGGATCCATCCGGACAAGACTGTTTGCGGCGGCAAGCCCTGACTTGATGGAATATATTCCTGAACCATCCGCCTGAACCGCCCCGCCGTACTCCGTGTGCATCAGAGGGGTTCCGCTGACCTGCCTGGACGGCATAAACGGCTCCCGGAGAGCGGCTTCCATGTTCCATAACCGCCGGAAATTTTCCTCTATGACGCGGAAGGAATCCTTGAAGTTCTTTCCGCTGGCGTCCTTGACGGTCCTCTGGAGATTGAAGATCCGGCCTTTGCGCACGACCCTGTCGAAGTACTCCTTCGTGAAAAGAGGGTCATCGAAAAACACCCTTGAACCGGCGATAAGCATGTAGCCGACCCTGTAGTGGTCAGGTGTATAGCGTTTGTTTGAACCATAGCTCCATCTGTAGTAGTCCCTCCAGTCCCCGCAGTCGAACGCCGGCATCATGTAGCCCAGAAAGTCGGCCTGCCTTCCGCGTCCGCTCCGGCTGAGCGCCGTTTCCGCCACCACGGCGTCTCCTTCAAGGAATGCGGGCCCCGGGAATATTCCCGCAAAGGCTCCCGCCGCCATCTCTCCGAAGAGCCAGTGCAACGTTTTGTTGCCCCTGTCCGCACCGAACTGCATCTGCGCCGCGTGCCGCCCTTCGTGGATTGTCAGATTCCGCACCCAAGGCATGGCCGTCGGAGCGTAAGGGTCGTTGACAGTGAACATGTCCATCCTTTTCGGCGCCCAGGTGACCGATGCGTTCGGCAGCACATGGCGGCTGTGCAGCACGACCGGCATCTTGCTCCTGTAATTCTGTCCGATCAGGAATCCCGAAGATCCTGCCACCTTGAGCCTCGCGGCCTCCAGTTCCTTTCCATAGACCCTCGCCAGAGAATCGTTTCCTTCCGGGAAAATCAGCTTGAAGTTCTCTGTCTCCATCTGCCTCCACCTAAGCGACGCCGGATCGTCCCCCGTCAGCGAGAACTGTGCGTCAGCTTCTGTGCAGAACAAAGACAGGAAGAACACTGTCACCGACAGGATATGGATTATGGCCCTGGTCATACATCGGCAGTAAGAAACCTTCTAACCTGCATCATCTTTTTTACACGTTACTAAAAGGTTTGCCTCGCTATATTTCGATCATAGGACTTGCGAGGGCCTTTCTGAGCTGGTCGTCGTAGCGGAGACGGATCTTGATGCCGGCTTCCTGGAAGTGGTAGCGGACGGCGATCTCCTCCTCGATGAAAGGCACGATCTCATCCTTCTTAAGTTTAAGGAAAGTCTCCTTGTCCATCTCCAGGGCTTTCTGGAGGGCGTCAAGCTCCACTGACATATTCTTTGACAGACCGTCTTTCTCAAGTTCCGTCTTCATCCGGTCGAAGTAGGTCCTGGCGCTGGAGCGGTAGTCGAACTCCTTTGTCTTGGCGAATGCCACGAATCCGTCCCAGTCCTTGTCGGAGAGGTGGAAGTCCTCATCTACCGAAGAGTGCGAGCGGACAAAGTCGAGGACATATTGCTCGATGATTCCTGAATAGACGAGGGAATATGTGAGCCGGCTGTAGTCGTGTCCGTCAATCTTGACATCCGGGGTGATGCCGCCGCCGTCGCGCACCGTCCTGCCGCGGGAGGTCTTGAACTCATGTGTCAGAGAGTCGGGGATGTACCCGACGCTGCCGTCTTCGTTGCGGTGCGAGTAGTCGATCGCCTGGACGCAGCGTCCGGACGGAGTGTAGTATTTCGCCGTGGTGACTTTGAGCTGGCCGTTGTACGGGAGCGGGCGGATGCTTTGGACAAGTCCCTTGCCGAATGTCCTTGTGCCCATCACCGTGGCCCTGTCAAGGTCCTGAAGGGCTCCGGTCACGATTTCGGACGAGGATGCCGAGCCGGAATCCACCATCACGATGATCGGAATCTGAGTGTCAAGCGGTTCGGATGTGGTCTTGTAGTGCATCTCGGTTCCGGCGGCCTGCCCTTTGGAGGACACCACCATGGAGCCTTTCGGCACGAAGAGGGACACTATGCCCACCGCCTCGCTCATCAGGCCGCCGCCGTTGCCCCGCAGATCGAGGACCAGCTTCTTCATTCCCTGGCTCTTGAGTCTCAGGAAAGCGTTGCGCAGCTCTCCGGAGACGTTCTCCGTGAAGCCGCTCTGGTAGATGTAGCCGGTGGTGTCGTTGAGCATTCCGGCATATTCGATGTCCGGAAGATGGATCCTCTCGCGGGTCACCACGATGTCCTCCACTTCCTTGGAGCGCAGTTTCAGCACCTTGAACCTGACCGTCGTGCCGGGCTTGCCCTTCATCCTGTCGGAACTTTCCTGACTTGTGAGTCCGTGGGTGCTCACCCCGTCGATCTCCATGATCTCGTCGCCGCAGGCGAGACCGTACTTCTGGGCCGGAGACCCCTTGTAAGGCTCGTTGATGATGACGTTCCCGTCTTTCCGGGGTTTGTAGATCAACGCCCCGATGCCGCCGTAGGACTTGTTGATCATCATCATCAGGTCTTCGTTCTCCTCCTCCGGAATGTAAACGGTGTACGGGTCAAGGTTCTCAAGCATCGCGTCGATGCCGGCCCGCTCGATCCTGTCCACAGGCAGCGAGTCCACGTAGGAGCGGTTGAGTTCCTTGAGTATGGAATTCTGGATCTCGGTCCATTTCCCGAGTTTGAAGCTCTGTGACTGCGAATAGGCCGCGGTGCTGACCGCTACTGCCAGCGATGCCGCTATCAATGATTTGATCTTCATGTTCTTGAATATGTTCTTGAATGTCCCCGCCTTCATCTTCGCGGCGGCAAGGTCAAGGCACGGCGCAACACCTGTGCCAACTCCGCAAATTTAAGGAATTCCGTCCAAAGAAATTCGCGCGGCAAAAAAAATTTGCAGTCTGAAAGGATTTACGTAAATTTACAAGATTTGTTTTAAAACGGATTTCGTGCGATCATGGGAGGCGGAAAAAAAGTGATGATGTTCGCCGGCCTTGGCGGGCTGGCGGTCGGAGTGTGTGCCATGCTGGCGGTGGGCGGTGCGATGACCCGCACTTCCACCAACGAGTATTGCATGAGCTGCCACTACCATGAACAGGCGGATGCCGACTGGAAGAAATCCGAGCACTACAACAGCAGGAGCGGAGTGGTGACCGACTGTGCGGCGTGTCATCTTCCGCCGAAGGAGAACGGCTACCTCCGCTACTACATGGTCAAGGCCAGGATGGGGGCGAAGGATCTCTGGGCCAAGATGACGAAGGACAAGGACGAGATCGACTGGAGTTCAAGAAGGACGCTTGAGCGCGGCTCGGAAATCGTTTACAACGAGTCCTGCGAGAAATGCCATGTCAATCTTTATCCTTCGGGGATCTCCGATGACGGCATCACGGCCCATCTCTACTACGACGAAAATTCAAAGAAACTGGATCTCCAGTGCATCAGCTGCCATCTGAACACCGGCCACGACATGCCCGGCTACGAGCATAAGAGATTGGAAGGCAAGGTGATGGACACGGGTGGCGGAGAGAAGTACGACAGCGCCGCCGTGGTGATCTCATTCTCCAACTTCACGGAGACTGTTCCGGGGACGACGGCAGCCATAAGCATGATCGCCGTTCCTGGAGGCGAGTTCACGCTCGGAAGTCCGGACAGCGAGCCGTTCCGTTCGGAGGACGAGGGCCCGCAGAGGAAGGTCCGGATCTCACCGTTCTTCATGGGCGAGGTCGAGGTGACATGGCATCAGTTCTGGGCTTTCTACAACGAGACGATGTCCGAGGGCAGAACCCCTCCGGAGAAAATCTATGCCAACAACAACCGTCCTGACGTGGATGCGGTCAGCGGGCCTACCCCGCCGTTCGGATTCCCGGACCAGGGCTGGGGAATGGGTGAAAGGCCGGCGATCACGATGACACACTACGCCGCCGAGACGTTCTGTCAGTGGCTTTCCCTCAAAACGGGGCGCAGCTACCGTCTCCCGACCGAGGCCGAATGGGAATATGCGGCCCGTGGCGGCACCCGGACTCCGTACTTCTTCGAGGGCAACCCGAAGAAATACTCGAAAGAGACATTCTGGAACAGACTTTTCGGAGCGGACACGACCTCTATCGCAAGTTATGTGGTCTATGCGGAGGACAGTTTCGGCAAGACGCAGGAGCCTTCCGAGGTGAAGGCCAATCCGTTCGGACTCAAGAATATGCTGGGCAACGTGATGGAATATTGCTCCGACCGTTATGCCGCGGACGCATATTCAAAGATCGCTGACGGCGCTTTGGATCCGAAAGGTCCGGAGAGCGGCGACGAGTTCGTGGTCCGCGGAGGAGCCTATTCGGATGATGCCTCCCTTGTCCGCTGCGCCGCCAGAAACCACACCCGTAATGATGACTGGCTCCGCACAGATCCGCAGAACCCGAAGAGCATCTGGTGGTATTCTGACATCAAGGGGATCGGTTTCAGGGTCGTGTGCGACGTGCCGGAAGGAATTCTATAAAGTTATAAAGTTAAAACATTAATAACATAAAGACTATTGATAAAATGAACAACAAAATGGACAGAAGATCCTTTCTTGGCAAGAGCGCCAGGATAGGTGTAGGTCTGGTAGGCGGCAGCGTTTTGCTGTCCGCCTGCGCTGGCGGTGACAAATCCGGCAAATTGATTCCCCTCAGGCAGCCGGGCGAGTATTATGTTCCGGAACTTCCGGACAAGGCCATTGACGGTAAGGAACTCAAGGTCGGCGTGATCGGCTGCGGCGGACGCGGAAGCGGTGCCGTTGAGGATCTGCTGAACGCCGCCGACGGAATCAAGGTGACGGCTCTCGGCGATGTGTTCGCCGACCGGCTGAACAGCCTCCGCGACAGCCTAAAGAACAACAGGAATCAGGAGGTTCCGGAGGATCACTGCTTTGTCGGCTTCGATGCTTACAAGCAGGTCATCGATTCCGGGGTTGACATGGTCATCGTGGCCACTCCGCCTGTCTTCAGGCCGACACATTTCCAGTACGCCACCGAAAAGGGAGTCCATTCGTTCCTTGAGAAGCCTATCGCGGTGGACGCCAAAGGCTACCGTCAGATCATGGCCACGGCGAAACAGGCCGAGGCCAAGGGTCTTTGCGTGGTGACCGGAACGCAGCGTCATCATCAGAGGCCTTATGTGGAGTCCTTCAAGAAGATTCAGGAAGGCATGATCGGCGAGATCACCGGCGGCAATGTTTACTGGAACCAGGGCATGCTCTGGTACAGGGAGCGTCAGCAGGGCTGGAGCGACATGGAATGGATGATCCGCGACTGGGTCAACTGGAAGTGGCTTTCCGGCGACCACATCGTCGAGCAGCACGTGCACAACATCGACGTGTTCAACTGGATGATCGGAGGGCATCCGATCAAGGCGACCGGTTTCGGAAGCCGTCAGCGCCGCGTCACCGGAGACCAGTACGACAACTTCAGCATCGACTTCGAGTACGAGAACGGAGTCCATCTGCACAGCATGTCGCGTCAGATCGACGGTTGCTCCAACAACATCAGTGAATATGTCCGCGGAACCAAAGGCTACTGGAGTTCTGTGGATTTCGCCATCCGTGACCTTCAGGGGAATGTCCTTTGGCAGTTCGACGCCGAGGCCGAGAAGGCTCAGTACCAGCAGACCAATCCGTATGTGCTTGAGCATGTCGATTGGGTGAACCACATCCGTAAGGGTGAGACTCATGTGGAGGCCGGAGATTGCGGCGTGTCATCTCTTTGCGGAGTGATGGGCCGTGAGGCGGCCTACACCGGCCAGACCATAACCTGGGACGAGATCAGCGCCTCCGACCTGGACTACCTCCCGGAGAAGCTGGAACTCGGCAAGATGGACATGAGCAAGTATGTCGTACCGGTTCCGGGTTCCGGAAAGTAACCGGTCGCTGAGCCTGTCGAAGTGCCGGAGATACGGAATGTCATAAACAATAAAGCGAGAATTTATGGACAGAAGAAGTTTTTTGACAACTGCGGCGGCCGGGTCGGCGGCTTTGGCCGCCGCCTCGGTGCTGCCGGGATGCGTTGCCGTCAAGGACGATAGGAAAAAGGCCGGGAAGGACCTTGAGCTGAATCTTTCCTTTCAGGAGGGGACGGCTCCCGGCGAGACTCTGGCTGAAAGGCTGGACTTCATGGAGAGTCTCGGAATCACCGGTTTCGAGCCGGGTGGACACGGGCTGGCTTCCCGTGTGAAGGAGATTCAGGATGCCCTCAGCGGACGGAACATCAAGGTGTCGGCGATCTGCGCCGGTTTCGACGGCTTCATCCTTGCCGAGGATCCTGCGGTCAAGGAACTGTTCGACAAGACCATGCGCGGGATCGTGGCCGCCGCCGGAGAACTCGGATCGACCGGAGTCATCATGGTTCCGGCGTTCAACCATCAGACTCCGTGCAGGCCTCACACGATTGACACCCGCAAGTTCCTTTGCGAGCAGCTCCACGACCTCGGAGAGTTCGCCCTTGAACACGGCACGACCGTGATCCTTGAGCCGTTGAACAGGAACGAGGCATTCTACCTCCGTCAGGTGGCCGACGCCGCTGCGATTGCCCGTGACTCGGACAGCGAGGGAGTCAAGGCTATGGGCGACTTCTGGCACATGTCCGAGGAGACTTCCGACTACGGCGCCCTGATGTCGGCCGGCAAGGAGTACCTTCAGCACGTCCACATCGCCAGCCGCGGACGCCGCATCATGCCGGGCGAGGACGGAGAGAAGGACAACTACGTTGACGGATTCAGAGCCCTCAAGGAGATTGGTTACGACAAGTATGTCAGCTTCGAGTGCGGTACGAAGGGCGACCGCGCCACGACCGTCACCGCAGCCGTTGATCTCCTGCGCAAGCAGTGGGTCCAGGCGTAATGTCTGCCTTGGACTATCCGTTCGGGCTTTCCGCGGCCTTGGTCCATGTCTGCCTTCTGGTGGTCATCTATGTGTCGCGTGAGCGATGTCCGTTGTACAGACATCTGGCCGGACGGAAAGCCTGCACAATCTCGATTTCAATCGTACTGTCTCTGCTTCTCATCTTCGGGCTCACACCGCAGGATGGGAGCGGAGACGGTTTTTTAGGCGTTCTTGGTTTTCGGAACATGAGCCGTTCGCCGGTTTTCATCCTCGCGTTGTTTCTTTTAGCGACGACCGTCACGCTGAACACGATCGAGGATATTCATAAATTCACAAGGCATCGCTTTGGAGTGACCTGTGCCCACCTGGCACTGTCGGTGATTCTCATCGCCGGGCTGTTCGGCAGCGGCGGAACCGTCCGGGCGAGAATGGAGGCGAATCCGGGCATTCCCGTTCACTATGGGCTGGACGAGCGGAGCGGCGAATCCCGTAAGCTGCCTTTCGAACTGACCCTCAGACGCTTTGTGATTGATGAATATGCCTCCGAAGCCTCTTTGGTTCTGCCGGACGGCCGCTCTTCCGAGGTCAGAATCGCTGTCAACCATCCGGTCCGGGTCGGAGAGTGGTGGATCTACCAGACGGATTATGTGATGGACACCGGGCGCGGGGAGTTCACAAGCATATTCAAATGTGTCCATTCCCCGTTGTCCGAGGTTTTCCGCATCGCCTTGTGGCTGCTGCTCGTCTGCGCCGCTGCGATGGTGTTCTTTTCCGGTTTCAAGCCTCACTTCGGAAAGAGGGCCATCTCTTCCGGACAAGATTCTTCCGAGGAGATGTTCAATGGAAAGGAGGTTCGGTGATGGGTTGGGATTCATTCGTCTGGTTCGCCTCGACCGCATCCGCGCTGTGGATTTGCGGAGCGGTTGCCTCTGTCAGGTCGGAGCGGCGTCTGCCTGCGGTTCTGCTGACCGGCTGCGGATCTGCCGTATTCCTTGCATTCATTGCCGGAGTGTGGATCTCGCTCGGCCGTCCGCCGCTCCGCACGATGGGGGAGACCCGCCTCTGGTTCAGCCTCTTCCTCTCTCTGATCGGTCTCGGGGTCTATTTCCGTTGGCGCTACCGCTGGGTGCTGCCGTTCGGCTGCCTGATGGCCGTGATGTTCGCGAGCATCAACGTGTTCAAGCCGGAGATCCACACCGAGGAACTTATGCCGGCCCTTCGCAGTCCGTGGTTCGTTCCGCACGTCATCGTCTACATGTTCGCCTATGCAGTGATGGGCATCGCCACCATCCTCGCCGTCCGCCTCCTCCGGCTTCTCCGCCATCCGGTCACGAAGCCGGAGCCTTCGGCCACTGAGCCAGTCGGAGTGACCGACCTCCGCCTCTGCGACACCCTTGTCCGCATCGGCTGGGGTTTCCTCACGATGGGCATAGTGATGGGGGCCCTCTGGGCCAAGCAGGCCTGGGGTGACTACTGGACCTGGGATCCCAAGGAGACCTGGGCCGCCGCCACCTGGCTGAGTTACCTGCTTTATCTTCATCTGCGCCAAGGTCAAGGCCATAACCATAGTCAAGGTCCGGGCTCTTTTATGTCTTCGGTCACTGAGCTGGCCGAAGTGACATCACACTCCCACAGATCCGTCCGCCGCGCTCTCCTCCTCCTGCTCTTCTCGTTCATTCTCCTCCAGATGTGCTGGTGGGGCGTCAACTGCCTTCCCTCCGCCCAAGGCTTCAGCCTTCACACTTATTGACCGTCATCTCACAGCGCGCGCAGTCGAATGAGAGGGAGTAGCGTCTGCCGTTGTTGGTGAGGTACAGGCGACCGGACGGGTCGGCGCCCCCTTGATGCCTTCCCGTTTGCCGATGGACAGGGCATAGGCCGAGTTCGTGGCGGATGCAGTACTTGGTGCGCATCAGTTCGGCGTCCGGGCGGCGGGAGATTTCGAAAGCGTTGTCGGTTGTCGCGGCATCCAAAGACAGGTAGGTTTCCCGGGCTATACGGTTGGCGATGTTCGCCTTGTACGAAAGATGGATGCCGTTGGAAGATGTTTCCTGAATGTCAAGAACTTGGGATAACTCCGCACGGCCTGTCCCTTGGGCGGCCGGCAGCGGGATGGCCTTGCAGGGGATGGCTTCGAGGGCGGCGGCGAGATCCCGTCTTATGGCGTTCAGTGAGGAGGCCGGCAGGAACGGCAGCGTCCCGTCAGGGGTCTGCACGTCCAAAGAGCGGAGCGTGAATGAATATGTTCCCGTCACCTTTGAGATCTGGGCGGCGAACATCCCGCGCATCCTTTCCGGATTCTCCGCCGCGGTGCCATCTGCCTCACGCTCCAGAATGACGCTGCGTCCGTCCTGGCTTATTGCGCTGATCTTCAAGTGATAGGCTTTGCTGATCAAAATGTCCGCCGTCACGGGAATCGTCCTGACCGGAAGGTTGGAGTCCAGTTCTTTTTCAAAGGCCGCGCTGAGGTTGCGGTACAGTTTCGTTCCGGGATAGAGTCCCTGGACATTCCGGCACGTTATCCGGTTCCCTTGGCAGACATCGCCACGGAACCCGACGATCTCACCGCGGCCTTTGGCGATGAAAGAGAACCCGTCCCCGTTCCGAAGCCGGTCGGCAGGATTCTTCATCCGCACGGTTATCGTGGCATTATCCATGGAGACCACCGTCCCGATCTCCTCCCCGATTGATTTAGGCGCATCCATCGAGGACCAGCCCGCCGACCGTCTCCCGTCCAAAAACAGCTGTGTGTACCCCCGGTTGAAAGTCTTGTTGAGATCCGGAGTGAACCCGCCTTCCGACTTCCCGAACGAGACCCTGCGGTACTTCTCCGGATTCGCCGCGACCAACTCATCCAATGCCAGTGAATATGCCCGCACGACGTTCCGCACGTAGGAGATGTTCTTCAACCGCCCCTCGATCTTGAACGAGCGGATTCCCGCCTCAGTCAGGTCTTTCAGTCTGTCCATGAGGTTGTAGTCCTTCAGCGACAGCAGGGCTTTGTTCCTCACGAGAACGTCCCCGGACTCATCCACAAGGTCATAGAGAGACCGGCATGCCTGAATGCACTCCCCCCGGTTGGCGCTTCGTCCGGCGACTCGTTCGGACATGTAGCATTGTCCGCTGTAGCAGACGCAGAGCGCTCCGTGGACGAAAAACTCCAATTCGCAGCCTACGGCGTCACGGATGGCCCTGATCTGTTCCAGGGACATCTCCCTTTCCAGGACAAGGCGTGAGGCTCCGAGACTTTCGTAGAGCCGGGCTTTCTCCGGAGTCCTTATCGCGCACTGTGTCGATGCGTGTACCGGCAGGTCGGTCAGTTTCCAGACCGCAAGATCCTGTGCGATGACGGCGTCCACTCCGGCGGCCTTCGCCCCGGCAAGCAGCCTTTCCGCCTCCGTAAGTTCATTGTCAAAAAGGATTGTGTTGAGTGTCAGGAAGATCCGCACGCCGAACCGGTGGGCATATTCCGTGAGTCTCCGGATTTCCTCCATCGGGTTTCCGGCAGCTTGACGCGCCCCGAACGCAGGGCCGGCCACATACACGGCATCGGCACCGCAGTCAATCGCCGCGATGCCGATGTCAGCGTTTCTTGCCGGAGCAAGAAGTTCAAGACAGTCCATTTTGCCCGAAGATCCCACCGTAAACGGTGAACGCAAAGGCTATTTGTTCAGAGCCGCGATCATCTGCTTGGCCTGTGCGCCGAACTTCGGATCGTCCTGAACCTTCTTGTAGAACTCAAGAGCCTTGGCGTTGTTCTTCGCTCCCTGATAGAGGGCTGCTACAGTGAATGTTATGGCCGGAGCGTTCTTCGCGTCCGGTTTCATCTCAAGGTACTTCTCGAAGTACTTGATCGCGTCCGCGTTCTTGCTGAGCTTCTGGGAACTCTGACCGGCGATGAGGTAGGCGGTGGCGTTCTCCGCAAAGCTGTTGGCCTTTTCGGCGGCCTTCACGGCATCAGCGAACTTCTGTCCCTTGAGGGCGGCGTTTGCCTGCCTTACATAGATGTTGGACACCTGCTCCTTTGCCTCGGCTTCCTCTCCGTTCCAAGCGGCGTGCTTGAAAGCCTCGATGGCCTCCTCGGTCTTGCCCTGCGCTCCGAGAGCCTGTCCGAGATAGAGGGCGGTCTTTCCGGCGGTGGTGTCGCAGGCATAAGACTTCGCAAAACCGTCAGAGGCTGTGACGAAATCTTTCAGCTTGAGAGCGTTGACACCTTTCTGCAACCACATCTGAGGGACAAGGTCCTTGGCCTTGTCGGCAATCTCGGCGTTCTCGTATTCTGTGGCGATCTTCTCCACCTCGTCAAGCTTGACGGCGGCCTCGTCGTACTTCTCATCCTTGATCAGATCCTTGGCTACCTCAAGCGCGACCCCCGGGATGGCGTTCTTGCAGTTGGCCACGAGCTCATCGGCGTCAGCACCGATGGTCTTGCCCATCTCAAGGGCTTTCTGGAAACAGTCAAGCGCCTCTGTCCAGTTCTTCATTGAGATGGCTGTGGCTCCATTATTGTAGAGTTCTGTTGCCTGGGCCATGTCCTGGGCGGAAGCCATGCCGGCGGCCATAAATGCGGCCGCGATCGCGAGAATAAACTTTTTCATCGTATCAAAATTATGTTAACTATATTCGCAACATCCACAAATGTAATAAAAAATTGTGTCAATTGCGCATAATTGGCTATTTTTGTCTTGGGAGGTGTCAGTAATGTGTTACTTTATCAAATCAGTCTTGTGCTTCGCGCTGTTGGGTTTCTCAATAATGATGCCGGCGCAGGATCTGCCTGTTCTCCAGAAGGACGGAGCCGTCACGACGGGCAGCCTCACCAACGGAATTTCCTACTACCTGGTGACCAATCCTTTGATGAAGGGAGTGGCCGATTTCGCCCTTGTGCGCAAAGGCTGTAGCGACACGCTCGCAGCCAGAAAAGAACTTTCATCACTGCCTCACTTCAACAAGACAATCCCTTACAAGTTTCTGTCACGCAAAGGGGTAGGCTGCCGTCCGGAGGGCTACATCTCCTACCGGGACGATGCGGTCATATTCAGATTCGATGATGTCCCCGTCTTCGACCAGGCCGCGTCGGACACCACTCTTCTTCTGATGTTCGACCTCGTCGCGGCCTCTCCGTGCCAGCACGCGGTCATCATTGCAGGTGACATCAACCCTTCCGCCATCATCGAGAGGATGAACGTCTTCTCTCTGATGGTTCCGTCACGCAACCCGGTCTATAGGAAAAAGGAATATGTCTGGAAACCTTCGGAGGAGGCTGAATATTCATTCGTCCCGTCCCCTCAGTCCTCCGTGACGGTGGAGTTCCGCTCTCCGAGAACTCCGGACAATCAGATGGGGACCATCCAGCCGTTCATCTCGGAACTTTTCTCCAACTCGCTGCGCGGGATTGTCTCGAACCGTCTGCGGGAGACGTTCATGTCAAGAGGCATCCCTGTCCGGTCATCGGACGCCGAGTACCTCGGCAGTGCGGCCGGTGCGGGTGACGAGCGTTTCCGCATGACTGTCCGGACCTCCCGCAGCCAGCTGATGCCGGCGACTTTGGCCATAGCCTCCACTTTGTCGGAAATCTGTTCCAAAGGAATCGGGACCGATGAGTACAGGGTCGCCCGCAACTCCGTCCTGAACGGTTGCCTCAAGGCTTCCACCAACGACGCGATCGTCTGCCAGTGCGTCTCGGCTTACCTTTACGGGGCGGATCTGGCCTCTCCGGCGACAAAGGCGAAGTTCTTTTTGTCAAGGAACATGTCAGCTGCCGCCGAGACGGAGATCTTCAACGCCTACGTCTCCGCCCTGCTTTCAGGCATGGAGACCCCTTCGGTGACCTGGACAGGCGATGAGGATGACTATGACGGATGGTTCTGGCCGACGGCGTTCGAGTCGGCCGTGGAAGGTGTCTCGATGCTGGAAAAACCTGCCTGTCACTGGAGGACCAGTCCAAAGGACACTTCCGCATTTTGGAATGACAAGAACAAGGTGAAGCTCAAGACTGTGGCGTCAGAGCCTGTCTCCGGCGGGGAGATGTGGACTTTCACCAACGGCATGAAGGTGATCTACAAGAAGATGGACACCAAGGGCCGGTTCAGTTACTCATTGATGATAAAGGGCGGTTTCTCCACTGTGAGGAATCTCCGGCGCGGGGAGGGGGCTTTCTTCCCGGACATGTTCGGACTTAGCGAGATCGCCGGGATGCCGGGGAGCGATTTTGACAAGATTCTCAGGTCGAACGGTGTGGAGATGAACTGTGAGGTCTCCGCTTCGGATCTGCGTCTGTCGGGTTCCGCTCCGTCTGACAGGTTCACCCTTGTTCTCAAGGCATTGCTTTCCGCGGCCAACCGCAGAAAGTCGTCCGCGGCCGAGTTCGAGTCATGGCGGAATCAGGAACTTGCATCGCTGGAGCCAGCCTGTCTGGACAGCCTGATGTACCCGGACTACAATTACTCCTCCGTCAAGACACCGTCCGGCCTTACGCCGGAAGTCATGGACGATGCCTCGGCTTTTTTTGACAACCAGTTCCTTCGTTCGAACGACGGTGTTTTTGTGATAGTCGGCGACTTGTCCGCCGAGTCGGTTCAGAAGATTCTGTGCCAGTACATCGGAGGATTCCGTGTCAGCAAGTCCTCTACAGTCCGCCAGTTCGTCCCGTACAAGATGCGGATTGGTTCCACGACATACTCCAGGACAGGCTCTCCGGTCAGCATAAGCATAGGCTTGGCGTGCGCCGAGCCTTTCACTACGGAGAACTACATGGCTTTCAAGGTCGCTGGACTCGCCATCCAGCGAAGGTTGACCGGCGTGATGGCCGAACATGGCTTCAGCGTGAGGATGTCGGACCGTTTCAGCGTCTGGCCTCAGGAGACTCTGGAACTGATTTTCAGATGCTCTCCGGTTCCGGAGACTGGACTCCCGTATGGGGTGGAGAGCGGTTCGTCACAGCCGATGGGAGCGCTTGTCGCGGCCAGGAAGGCGATAGAGACCGTGCTTTCGCAGCCGGTTGATGCGGCGGAACTCGCCTCGTGCAAGTCTCTGCTGGCCAACAACTACTCCGCTTACCTGTCGGACACGGACAACTACATCGATGCCGTACTGATGCGTTATTCCGCCGGGAAGGACGTGCTGACCGGCTACAACAACAGAATCGGCAGCGTCTCCGCCGACAAGGTAAAGGAAATCTTCGGCGCCCTGTCCGAAGGAATGAGAATCGAATATGTCGTCAAGCAATAAGTTCGGAACCATCATCCAGATCGGTGACATCCTTGTCTCTGAGGATGTCGTCACTGAATATTTCGCCTGTGACTACTCCCTTTGCAAAGGCTGCTGCTGCATCATCGGGGACAGCGGGGCCCCGCTGGAGGAGTCTGAACTGGAACCTTTGGAGGAGAACTACCCGGTATATTCAAAACTGATGAGGCCGCAGGGCCGCACCCGGATTGACAGGGAGGGGTTTTTCTCCATCGACCGGGACGGGGACATCGTGACTCCGGTCGTGGACCGGACGGAGGAGTGTGCCTACACCACTTTTGACGGGGAGGGCAACTGCTTCTGTTCCATCGAACGATGCTTCTTCCAAGGCACCTGCAAGTTCCGCAAGCCTCAGTCCTGCTGGCTCTACCCGATCCGTGTCACCAGACTCACCGGAGGCGGTAAGGCCCTGAATCTTCATCGCTGGGAAATCTGCAGGGACGCCTACGAAAAAGGCCGCCGCGAGGGCGTCCGCGTCTATGAGTTCCTCCGCGAACCCCTCATCTCCGTCTTCGGAGAAGACTTCTATGAAGCCCTCAACTTCGCCGCCGGAAAGATTCTTTCAAACGGCCGGTGACGGGCCGGAAAGAGAATCACTCTGCCTTGTCGTCGGAGGCGAGGAGAGCCACCGCTGCATCATAGTCGGCGGCGTTGACCTTGACCTCCACGGGATCGACATAGTTCAGCGAGACGTAGGAGGAGTTCTCTCCGAACACTGCGGCAGGGATGCCGTTCTCATTGAGCATTCCAGCTGTGATGTGGGCGCTCATCGCATTGTCGAACTTCGCGACAGTCTTGAGTTCTTCTGCCATAATCTTTGAATATTGGATGGTTGAGTTGTCACTCCTCGTCCAGTGCCCTGAACTTGTACTCCAGACCGCCGACAATCCGCACCACCTCCTTGGTGAGGCCCTCGACCTCGAAGCCGCCGAGTTCGCGGGTCATCGTGATCCGGTCCTCGAACATCTTGAAGAGAGCGCTGAACCTGGAGCGGAGACGGAAGGTCATGTTCTCGCCGTCCTCGCTTTCCAGACGGTAGCCGCGCGCCTCCATGTAGTCAATGATCCCGCCGCGGAGGTCGGAATATTCACCTTTCAGCATGGCGGATCTTCTGATGAAGCCGAACCTCGGGTAGAACGCCGAGACCAAGGCGAACAGGGCGGCTATCTGCCACAGGGACTTGTAGCCGTCGCGGAACATCAGGCCTATGTCGGCCTTGACGACTCCGATCAGCACCAGGGCCGCCATGATGACCACAAGCAGGATGGTGAAATAGAAAAAGTATTTGACTGCTCTGACAAAGTATTTCATTGTTAGTGCGATTTTTGCTATAAAGACAAAGATATGAAATAGTTTTGTTATTTTTGTGTCATCAATCAATAAATCGAAGAAGACTATGGTAGAAATAGATCCTATTCAGGAGCGCCGTGAGCGCGAAGAGCAAGAGAGGAAGAATGAAAGCCTCAGGAAGACGATGTGGGCGCTTGTGGCTGTGGCCGTGCTGCTTGCCGCCGGCCTTGCCTACATCTGGTTCTCGAAGTCCAGCCTCGTGAAGGACCTGAATGCGGAGAAGGAAGACCTTACCCAGCAGATGATCGCATTGAAGGGGGACTACGACAGCCTTTCCTCAGACTACGCCACGATCAACAGCCAGCTGGATTCCTCCAAGGAAGAGGTCAGCCAGCTGATCGAGAGAATACAGAAGACCGAGGCCACGAACCGCCGCAAGATGCGTCAGTACGAGAAGGAACTCGGAACCCTGCGCAGCATCATGAAGAGCTACATCGTGCAGATCGATTCCCTCAACACCTTGAACCACAAGCTGACAGCTGACGCCGCCGCCGCCCGCCGCGAGGCTGCCGAAAGACGTGCCGAGAACGCCGACCTCAAGGGACAGGTCGAGAACCTTTCCGGTCAGGTGGCCGCAGGTTCGGTGATCAAGTCCAGGGGCCTGAGCGTCGCCGCCTACAATGGCTCCGACAAGGTCACGGACCGCAGCAGCAGGGTCGTCAGACTTTTGGCCTCGCTGAGTCTCGTCGAGAACGATCTTGCCCCGAAGGGACCGGTCAGGGTTTACCTGCGTGTGAAGGATCCGGACGGAATCCTGCTCACCAACAGCACCCAGACGTCGTTCTCGTTCAACGGCCAGACCATGATCGCCTCCGCTTCCCGCGAGGTTGACTACGAGGGCAAGGAGGTTGACCTCAGCATCTACCTCAACGACATCCCTTCCTACCAGGCCGGAATCTACACGGTCGAGGCCTACACCGCCCAGGCGTTCCTCGGCAAGACGGAGCTGCTGCTGAGGTAATCCCCGTGATCTACGTTCACGTTCCTTTCTGCGGCAGTTTCTGCACTTACTGTGACTTCTATTCGGAAATATGCCGGGACGGTCAGGTGTTCAACGACTATGCCGACGCCGTCATCGCGGAGATCTGCGGACGCCGGGAGGAACTTTCAATGAATATGTCCGCGCAGGATGCGGTCAATACCCTTTACATTGGAGGAGGCACCCCATCGGTGCTTCCTCTTGATGTTCTGTCCCGGATCGTCAAGGCTGTTTCCAAGACCGGCCCGACAGGACTCTTCGAAGAATTCACCATAGAAGTGAACCCGGAGGACATAGTGGAAAAGGGGAGTGAATATGTCCGCGGACTTCTCGGTCTCGGAGTGAACCGGATCAGCATGGGCGTCCAGTCGTTCGATGACGGCATCCTTCGTTGGATGAACCGCCGTCACGACGCGCCTCGGGCGGTCGAGGCCTTCCGGATTCTCCGCGGGTGCGGGGTGCGGAACATCAGCATCGACCTGATTTTCGGCCTTTCTCAATTGACGGACGAACTATGGAAAGACACTATTGAGAAGGCTTTGGGCCTTGCTCCGGAGCACATTTCGGCCTATCAGCTGTCGATAGAGGAAGGAAGTGCCCTCGCCAAGATGGTCGCTGACGGACGTTACACCGAGGCCGCCGAAGAGCAGTGCCGCCACCAGTATGAGATTCTGTGTCAGAGTCTAAGACAGTCCGGCTACCATCACTATGAGATCTCCAATTTCGCCAAGCCCGGCTTCGAGGCCGTCCACAACAGCGCCTATTGGCGCAGGGTCCCTTACGTCGGCCTCGGCCCCGGCGCTCATTCCCTGTCCGGCAACGTCCGCTCCTGGAACAGCCAGGAACTTCCGCACAGGAGCCCGCATGGAAATCCGGGCAAAATCCAACCTCGGAAATCACCCGGCTCTTCAGACGGAAGTCTTGCCGCATATTCAAGAAGCTTCGAGACCCTTTCGCCGGAAGACATCAGAGTGGAGAGGCTCATGCTCTCCATGCGCACCGACAAAGGCTTGGAAGCCACGGAATTATATTCATTGACAGACCGCTCCGTCATCGATGCCTTTCTGAGTGAGGGAGTTCTTGAGAGGCTTGGTGACAGCATCCGCATCCCCGAAGACCGTCTCTTCACCTCCGACGAGATCCTCCGCGAGCTTATGTAATGTTCTTTGTGGCTGTAGCGGATGTTATTTCAGATAACGCTCGCGGATCCAGACATCCAGAAAAAGGTCATAGACCTGATAAGTACCCCTGTTGCAGGTCAGCAATCCCTTGTCAAGCAGCCCTTTAACGGCCGAATTGACTGAACTGGCCGATGTAAGGGAATATTTCCGGATAAATGATGCCGAAGTGATGTTCTGTGCCTTACGTTCTCTTGAGACGGCGAGCAAGATCTGTTTCTGCTTTTCTGGCAACTGATAGATCAAATCTTCGTAAGTCTCTGAACTGAAATCAATGACATAACTGACGGCCTCGGAAAGACTGTCCTTATGGCAGTCCTCTCCTTTGAGGGTTCTCATGGTAGGGTAGCCTCAACATTCTTTTCGTCATATTTCAGAATCTGTTGGAACTCATCTATAGCCACAAGGCATGGCCTGCCTGAATTCTGAATATACTTGAATATCTCGTCAAGAGTGACTGACGGATTCTTCATATTCACAATGTCTTACACTGCAAATATAATATTTTATCATTTTATGATAATCATTTTATGATAAATTTCGCCTTGCCGGGAAGATCGGGATTGTTACTGCATCTGGATTTCAGCGGCGAGGCAGGCCTGTTGAAAACTTTGTTAATTTAAGAAAAAATCCTTATCTTTGCAGTCCGCAAAATAGTGCGGACTAATGTAAAATATTTATTTACAATTAATTAATCAAACCAATGCCTGGATTAATTGGAAAGAAAATCGGAATGACTTCCGTTTTCGGTGC